>CAIZLM010000236.1 GCA_903933805.1 uncultured Bacteroidota bacterium
CGAGGTGCTGTAACGGGCAACCGGAACGACAAGGGTAAATTCAGGTCTCCTACCTTGCGCAATATTGCCATGAGTGCGCCTTATATGCACGATGGGCGTTTTCTTACGCTGGAAGAAGCTGTTGCGCAGTATGCAGACAATGGTTTTGGCGTAGAAAATGAAGATATTTTTATCGGTCAAATGGGTTTTCCCCTGGGCAATGGCCAGTACTCCGAATTGACGGCGTACCATAAAAATGCACTCGTAAAATTTCTACATACCCTCACGGATACCACGTTTGTCAACAATCCGGACATAAAGAATCCGTTCCATTGAAAATAGCACCACCGGTGTAGCACAGGCTTTTGATCTGTGCTACACCGATGAACTGGTTAGTTGGTCGCTTCTGAGACAAAAAAATAGGCCTTTTAGGGCCAGACAGCGTGCGACCAAACCAATTACTATTCTGGAAATACCCTAATAAACAAGCGGCTCAGGCCGCTTTTCTTTTTTTTATGGCTTTTTTTCGTCTATTGTAGCTACTTTTACGTAATCTTCCTAAGTTATCCATAATCTAACACGTTACTTATGCGTTTTAACATCACATTACTGGCCATATTGGTGGTTTTTTCCGCCAAGGCACAAGTCAGCGGGGGCGGTTTTCCGCCCAGTTTTGATCCTGCTTATCAAGCCCTTTTTTCCAACCAAAACACGCCTATTGTCTCACTAGCATCGGTTGACAGAGTTGCACTGATGGCAGAAGACGCCCATTCGCCCCTGCAAACCCGTTTCGCCGCGCCCGTTTCAGCAGATATTTCGATGCAAAACGCGGGGAAATGGACCACGCTTCCCGATGGTAGTAAGTTGTGGCAATGTGCCCTGCGTTCTCCGGGCGGGCTGGGTCTCACGCTCTTGTTTGATCAGTTTTTGTTGCCGGACAATGTTAAGTTTTACGCTTATGCTGCCGATCATCAGCGGGTATTGGGGTGTTACACCTCAGAAAGTTGTTTGCCCTCCGGAAAATTTTTAATCGGTATTGTGCCCGGTGAAACCGTTTATATGGAGTGCGTAATGCCGGCGGATGTTGTGGGAGCAACGCTTGTACACCTCTATCGGGCGGATGTAGCGTATGACAGCCATGCGATGAACGGGGCGGATTTTGATTTTGGAGGTTCGTCGCCCTGCAATGTCAACGTGAATTGCCCAACCGGGAACAACTGGCAAGCAGAGAAAAAAGGCATTGCACGCATCCTTATGGTGTTTCAGGGTGGAGAGGCTTGGTGTAGTGGTACTTTGATCGCCAATACCGCTGGTACTTTTGACCCGTATTTGCTCACAGCCCAACACTGCCAACTGCTGTTGCCAAATCCCGAATTTGATCTCTGGCGCTTTGACTTTAATTACGAGGCCCCCGGTTGCACCAATCCAGCAACCGAACCTGCTCCAAAATCAGTACTGGGCTGTACGCGGATTTCTTACCGGGCTGAAACAGATTTTATGTTGTTGAAAACCAATCCCATACCTGTCAACTACGATGTGTATTTCAATGGCTGGGATCGGGACAACACCACCACCACGCTGTCACCCAATACCGTGATGATCCACCATCCTTTTGGCGATATTAAAAAAATAACGGTTGATACCCAGTCGGCAATTATTCATCCAAACCAACTCAATTGGGGGAGCGTTTATGGTATAAGTCCAACCAATACACACTGGAAAACGGTCCCGGATATTGGCATCCAACAACCGGGCTCTTCCGGAAGCCCGCTTTTTGATGCCAGCAAGCGCATTCGTGGCCAATTGCACGGCGGCAGCGTGAGCCCATCCAACCCATGCATCATGACGGGTGTTTATTACGGGAGATTCAACCAATCTTGGGATCAAGCAGGCACCAACAGCACCAACCGCCTTCGGGAGTGGCTGGATCCGGCTGGCACCAATGTGGTGACCCAAAATGGCTATGTGCGCCCTTTGCCGGTTGGATTTAAGGTAAGTGGTACCGTGACCACCCATTGGGGTATTCCGATGCCCAACACCACCGTGCGGTTGACGGAATCAAGTGGCACATCTGTTGTCGTTGTCACGGACACATTGGGTCGGTTCGTTTTTGAAAATGTAGCGGGAGGAGGCTCCTATAGTGTTCTGCCCGAGCGGGACATCAACGACCTGAATGGCATCACGACCCTCGACATGGTGCTCATATCAAAGCATATTTTGGGCATCCAGTCGCTGAATTCTCCTTGGAAGATGATTGCGGCAGACGTCAACAACAGCAAATCCATTACGACTTTCGATATTGTGGAGGCCCGAAAGGTGCTCTTGGGCATCTATCCGGCAATCCCGGCCACCAGTTCGTGGCGGTTTTTACCGGCAGCCACGGTGTTCTCCGATCCAAACAATCCGTTTAATGGCACGCCTGCTCCTGAAACTATTACGATTACCAACTTGCAGGCAGATTATTTACAGGCCAATTTTAAGGGGATAAAAATAGCTGATGTCAACAATTCCGCAGATCCGGGACAGTGAACACAGTCACTTGGTGGTGTATCATCCCAAGGTTTTTTACCTTAGCGGCTTACAATTGTTTTTGAGACAATCCATAGAATATCATGCCTACACCGACTTTTCAGCACAGCGCCAAAGAGCGCTTTTTACACTACGTCACCATTGATACGCAAAGTGACCCGGACAGCCCCACCTGTCCCAGCACAGAAAAACAAAAAAATCTTGGCAAAGTGCTGGTAGCAGAACTATTGTCCATGGGTATCAGCGACGCACACCTCGATGAACATGGGTATGTATATGCCACTATTCCGGCCAATACCGAAAAAAAAGTATCCGTAATTTGTTTCTGCTCGCACATGGATACGTCACCTGACTGTTCGGGTGACGGTGTAAAGCCACTGGTGCACCACAATTACCAGGGAGAAGACTTGGTTTTGCCCGACGACAACACTGTGGTGATACGCATGGCAGAACATGAGGATCTACAGCACCAAATGGGCCATGATATTGTTACAGCCAGTGGTACCACGCTCTTGGGTGCTGACAACAAAGCAGGTGTGGCAGCCATCATGGATGCGACCAATTTGCTGCTCCAACATCCCCACCTAAAACACGGTAAAATTCGTATTTTGTTTACCCCGGATGAGGAAATCGGCCGCGGAGTTGACAAGGTAGATATGAAAAAACTAGGGGCTAAATTTGGCTACACCATTGATGGTGAGACGGCAGGCAGCCTTGAAAACGAAACCTTCAGTGCGGATGGTGCGGTGATTACCATCCACGGGGTATCGTCACACCCGGGCTTTGCCAAGGGGAAAATGGAAAATGCCCTGAAAATTGCCGCGCGTATTGTCGCCAAATTCCCCGATAAGTTGAGTCCCGAACACACCGAAAGTAAGCAAGGTTTTATCCACCCAGTGCATTTTGAAGGGAACATTGAAAAAGCGACCATCAAATGTATCATCCGGGATTTTACCGAGGCGGGTCTAAAACGTCATGCTAAAACACTTCAAAACATCGTGGACAACGCAATCAAGCCGTTTCCCAACAGCCGCGCTGAAATCAAAATTTCAGAACAGTACCGGAATATGGGCAAGATGCTTCGTCGTCACCCGCAGGTCGTCGCCAATGCCCTAGAGGCGCTGCAACGTGCAGGATTCGACCAGCCAAAAATGAGTTCTATTCGGGGTGGTACAGACGGATCCCGGTTGTCCTTCATGGGGCTCCCCTGTCCCAATCTTTTCGCTGGGGAACATGCGTTTCACTCCAAGCAGGAGTGGGTGTCCATTCAGGACATGGAAAAAGCAGCCGAAACCATCGTTCATTTGGCGCAGGTTTGGGAGGAGCGGTCCTAGCGATTGGTCAATTAAGCGATTAAGAGAATGTGGTTTTTTGGTTAATTCGAATGGTTTAGGTCTTTTTTTTGTGAAAAAATACGTACCTTTTAGCCTATTTTCTCGTGTTCAGTCAAAGGATGCATGGTTTTGCTTTCGTTTTTCTGTGACGAGCACACGCTATTTTCACCTATAAACAAACCATTTGCCATGGACAACGTATTGAAAAACTTGACAGACTCCGCCAAAGATTTTGCAGAGAAAGCTGCCGAAAAGTTGCATGAATTGAAAGAAACAGCCACCGAAAAAGTGGAGGAGTGGAGCGAAAAAGCGGAACATTTGGCCGCTGACGTAAAACAAGAAGCTGCTGAAAAACTTGCAGAAGCGCAGGCCGCTGGGGAAAAAATCGCCCAGCACGAAGGCGGTGCCTTGGGTTACTTATCTGAAAAAGCCAGGGAAATTGCGGAAGATGTAAAAGAAGAGGCCAATGAATTGGCGGAAGAAGGGAAGGATTTCTGGCAAAAAGCAAAAGAATTTGCCGGGGGCAAGGCGCCTGAAAAACCAGAAAGTACCGTGGCAGAGGAAGACTCAACGGTGCCGCCGAACAACGGAAGCGCTGTTTAGCATCCTGAAAATCCACATCCAGTCATTGAAACCTGTAAGATTGTTCAAAGACTGGATGTGGCATTTTATCAGGAGCAATGTGGACTATCCGTTCGATTTTTTGTGGTCGGACAGGAATTTTGCCAAGCCAATATCGGTGAGCGGGTGGTTGAGTAGTCCCAAGATGGCTGAAAGGGGGCAAGTAACCACATCTGCGCCGGCTTTTGCGGCTTGAACGATGTGCAAGGGGGTTCGAATACTGGCAGCGAGAATGGCTGTTTCGTAGCCTTGTCCGGTGTAAATTTCAAAAATTTCTTTGATCAGCGCAATACCATCCCAGGTGATATCGTCCACACGGCCGACGAAAGGGGAGAGGTAAGTAGCGCCGGCTTTAGCGGCAAGAATTGCTTGGCCTGCTGAAAACACAAGGGTGCAGTTGGTTCTAATTTCGGCTTCAGAAAAGTGTGCGATGGCTTTAATGCCGTCGCGGATCATCGGCACTTTCACCACGATGTTGGGGTGAAGCTCGGCGAGTTTTTTCCCTTCAGAGATCATTCCCGCGTAATCAGTGCTGATTACTTCAGCGCTGACGTCTTTGCCTGGGCCAAGAATTTCACAGATATCACGGTAGTGTTGTAGAATGGCTTTTTCTCCGGAGATGCCCTCCTTGGCCATGAGCGATGGATTGGTGGTGACGCCGTCGAGAATACCAAGTTCGGCTGCTTCTCGGATATCGTCAAGGTTGGCAGTATCTATGAAAAATTGCATGATAAATGTGTGTTTTGAACATTAAGAAAATGTGCCAATGTGCAGGATTAGCACATTGGCACATCATTGGGTTGGTAAAAAAAGTGCCGAACACACCGCTACGACCACATATCCTTGCTGCATTTCTGCCCTGGGGAGGTTTTGCAGGAGCTGGTCGCCCGGCACGCCACAAAGATACAAGCAGTATTGGTAAAAAAGGACGATTGTGTCAGAAAAATTTGATTGGTTGTTAATTGAAAAACACCTCGTTTTTGCCGGAGGCAAAAACGAGGTGTTTTGTTGTCGTTTTGTAAGTGGTTGGGTGGTACGCTGTCTGGCCCAAAAAGGCCCATTTTCCGCCATTTTCCGCAGATTTTTTTGACCGTAGCGCTGCTACGGCCTACAAAAATCCGCTTCGTTTGGCAAAAAATGGTCACTTTTTTGTCTCAGACGCGACCAAGCCAACCAGTTACGTCGTTTTTTGATTTTTTGAGGCAGCAGAAAACCCCAACAGCACTTAGGCCAGTCGTTCTACGGCTTTTTCCCAATCGGCATATTCTGTGGCCAGTGTATTTTTCAAAGTGGTGTATTTTTTCAAATGGTCGTTAGAATCGGGTCGGTTGTAAAACTCCGGGTCGGCCATTTTGTGTTCATATTGTTTCACTTCTGATTCCAGTTCAGCGATGCGTTTTTCAGCTTTTTGGACGGCGCGTTCGAGTTGTTTTTTTTCTTCAGAACCCAGAACAGGCACGCCGTTATCGGTTGATTTTTGGCCGCCAGAAGTTTTGGTTCTTTTTTCGACGTCGCGCATGTTGTCGAGACGGCGTTTTTCGAGAAAATAATTTACATCTCCGAGGTGTTCATAGAGGTGTCCATCCCGGAATTCAATGGTACGGGAAGTCAGTTCGGAAAGGAATTCGCGGTCGTGGCTTACCACCAAAAGGGTTCCGTTGTATTCGGCAAGTGCTTGTTTCAGGACATCTTTGGAGAGCATGTCTAGGTGATTGGTCGGCTCATCGAGGAGGAGCAGGTTGAAGGGGCGGAGCAGCATGCAGGCGAGTGCCAGGCGTGCGCGTTCGCCACCGGAGAGCGCCACCACTTTTTTATCGACATCTTCGCCGCTGAACAGGAATGCGCCGAGAATACTGCGGAGTTTGGTTCTCATTTCCTCCGGAGAGTTCTGCTCCATGGTTTGGAGCAGGGTGAGTTTTGGGTCTAGGTTTTCTGCTTGGTTTTGGGCGTAATATCCAATGCTGACGTTGTGGCCGAGGGTTACCTTTCCGGAGGAAGCAGTTTCGGCGCCGGTCAGGATTTTTGCCAAGGTCGTTTTACCTTGACCATTTTGGCCGACAAAAGCCACACGTTCTCCGCGTAGGATTTCGAAGTCAACATGATCCAAGACTTTTATCTGGCCGTATTTTTTGCTCAGGTGTTCTGCTTTTGCGACAACTTCACCGGATCGTGGGGCATCAGGGAAGCGAATGCGCATGATGGAGGTATCGGTGTCGTCAATTTCGATCCGGTCCATTTTGTCCAGTTGCTTTTGCATAGACTGGGCCATTTTGGTCTTGGAAGCTTTCGCCATAAAACGCGAGATGGTGCGTTCTTTTTCGGTGATGACACGCTGTTGGTTTTCGTAGGCCGCAGACATTTGTTCGCGGCGTTCTGTGCTGAGTTCTACGTACCTGGTGTAAGAGGCTTTGTAGTCGTAAATTTTGCCCAGTACGATTTCTGCTGTGCGGTTGGTCACGTTGTCGAGGAAACGACGGTCGTGGCTGATCACGATGACCATGCCGGGGTAATTGAAGAGCCAGTCTTCCAGCCAAAGAATACTTTCAATGTCAAGGTGATTGGTCGGCTCATCGAGCAGCAGCAAGTCTGGTCGGCGCAGGAGCATTTTGGCCAGTTCGATACGCATTTGCCAACCACCGCTGAATTCATCGGTCATTCTATCCATGTCGGAAGCGGCAAAACCTAGTCCACCCAACACCTTTTCAGCGTCCACCTGGCTGGTAGCGCCCCCCAAGTGGTGGAGGTGTTCGGTCACATCGCCCATCTGTTCGATGAGTTTGTTGTAACTTTCAGACTCGTAGTCGTCCCGGGCTGCAAGTTCTTCGCCAATGTGGATGAGTTCTTGTTCCAGTGCGATAATTTCGGCAAAGGCACTCATGGTTTCATCAATGACTGTTTTGCCCTTGGGCATCAACATATCTTGGTGAAGATACCCAAGCGTAAAGTGGCTGGGCACCACAACCTCGCCCTCTTGGGGCGTCATTTCTTTGGCGATGATTTTGAGTAGGGTGGATTTTCCGGCGCCATTTCTCCCTACGAGACCTACCCGTTCACCGGGTTTTAGGATGAAATTGACACTGTCGAGGAGAATACGGTTGCCGTATTGGATGTAAACGTTGGATAGGCTGAGCATAACGGCCGCAAAGGTACGAAAATCATTGCGACCAAACGTACTATACAACACAATCAACTGTTAACCTATGCAATAGATGGAGAAAAAGTCTGTTTATTGGACCTTAATAGCCGTTTTACCCAATATTATTATGAAACGTAACTGGTTGGGGAGTACGCTGTCTGGCCCAAAAAGGCCCATTTTTTCGTCTCAGACGCGACCACGCTAACCAGTTACTAGGAAATTTCGTTTGCTGCAACATCATCAAATTCGCCTTCCCAGCGTGCCACCACCGCTGAAGCGAGGCAGTTTCCAACCAGGTTGACACAGGTGCGGCCCATGTCCATCAGGGCATCTACGCCCAGGATGACCGCGATGGGCCATTCAGGAATACCAAATTGCCCTACCGTCGCCGTTAGGATCACCAGAGAAGCCCTGGGCACCGCCGCCACGCCTTTCGAGGTGAGTAGCAACGTCGCCATCATGATCAATTGTTTGTCCCAAGTGAACTGGTCCATCAATCCTGCTGCTTGGGCGCAAAAAACAGAGGCCAATGCGAGGTACAAGGTAGAGCCATCCAAGTTAAAACTGTATCCGGTTGGAATGACAAAAGACACAATTTTACGGGGGACGCCAAATTTTTCCATGGCTTTCATGGCCTGCGGCAAAGCTGCCTCAGAACTGGCGGTGGCAAAAGCCAGCGACGCTGGTTCGTACACTGCTTTGAAAAACTTTTTGATCGGTATCCTGAAAAAAAACATCACCGGAATAAAAACGATCAGGATGAAAACAAACAGCGCAACATAAAGTGTCCCCAAGAGTTTGGCCAGGTTGAGCATCACCCCCAAGCCTTTGTCGCCAATGGTGGATGCCAGCGCACCACCCACGGCAAAGGGCGCAAAATACATGATCAGCCCAACAAATTTAAACATCACTTCGGAGAGGGATTCACACCACTCAATCATAAACTTCCGCTGCCGGCTTTCTACCTGGCGCAGCCCTAATCCGAAGAACAAACTGAACACAACGATCTGCAAAATGGCGTTTTCGTACATCATTTTGGCAGCGTTTTCGGGAAAGGTGTGCAGCAAGGTCTGTTTCCAGTCAAGTTTGTTGGATGGGGGTTTCAAGGCCAATACCTTGTCGTTGAACCGAAATTCGACTTCGTTCTTTTTGGTATTGATGCTGGCCATCATGCTGTCGGCAGATACTTGTACCGTTGTGCTTGATTCGGGTTGTATGCCCATTCCAGCTTTAGAATAGTTGATGGCCACAAGCCCTACCATGAGTGCAATGGATGTTGCCGCCAAAAAATAAGCAAAGGCTTTGACCGCGATCCGCCCCATTTGTTTGGCATTTTCCTGACCAGCAATGGCAATTACAAGCGTGGAAAACAGGAGTGGACCCACAACCGTTTTGATCATTCGAATGAAAATGGAACTGAGTACATCCAAGTCTTTGGCGGACTTGCCTAGGTCGAGGCCCACTTCAAATCCGATGACCATACTCAACAATATCCAGGTGTTGAGTGACTGGTTTTGCCAGCCATAGAAGCACAAAGCACCCACGGCCCACCATCTAGCACCCGTGAGTACAGCAGGGTCAATGGACATTCCGACCATGGGCGGGACGAGATGAAGGCCAGCCACTGCGGCTACACTGAACAAGGCAAACCAAAGCGCATTACTGAATTTCATACTAGTAGAGGATTTTGTCCGGCCAATGTACGGAAAAGGGTAATACTATCACAATGGTCCGTTCATTACAAAGGAATAAAGAGCGTATCAGTGGTCAGGAATGCTTGGTTGTGGTGGGAAATTCGCGAAGCGTGTAGCACGGGGTACCACATAAAAGTATTAAGGCACTTCAAAGCAATAAATATTTTCATTGGAATCGGTCACGTAGATCTTTTTTTCGAATGGATCGGCAAAAAAACTCGTGATGTTGGCGTCGGTCAGCATTAAAACGAACTTTGGTGACATCAATTACTGACTGTGTGGCCAACTTTGATGTTAAACATCCAGATTCAGGTCTAATGTAACTTCGAAGAACCCGTTTTCTCGTTTTGTGTTCAAATGATAATGCCCGGCGTACAGTAGATCCAGTTGCCGTTGTACGTTTTGCAAGCCAATACCGTTACCGGGTGGTGTAGCATCAGAATCACGGTCAACCGTATTTTTCACGATAAAAGTGAGTTGGTTGTTAGAAAGTGTGATCATGATTTGGATGATAACAGCGCCAGTGGTGCTGTTGGCGCCGTGTTTGAAACTGTTTTCAACAAAAGGCAAGAGCAGCAGCGGCGCAATAGAAGCATCATTTGGATGTGCCATATTTTCTTGATAATCAATGGTTAATCGTTTGTTGTAGCGCAATTTTTCCAATTCGATATAATCATGGATTACCTTGACTTCTTCGGAAAGTGCGATACGGGGTTGACGGCATTCATACAGCATGAATCGCATAATTTTAGACAACATCAGGATAGCATCTGCTGTATGGTCTGATTTTTTACGTGCGAGTACGAAAAGGTTGTTGAGGGTGTTGAACAGGAAATGGGGGTTGGTTTGCGACCGCAGGTAATTGAGTTCAGACTGCAGTTTTTCACGCATCAATTCTTGTTCGTGTTCGATGCTTTTATAGTGCACCCGTATCATTTTAAAAGTCGCGGCGGCGGCCGTTGTGATGAATAGATCAAACTGGGTGAGTACCAGGCCCGTGAGGTTAAAAACGACGAAGTTGCGCTCCGGCTCAAATATTTTGAAATAGATCAGACCGACAAATAGTCGGTAAAACAAGGTGGCAACCAGCACAGCAACCAGGGTGAGCAGCACAAGTTTGGTAATTTTACGTCGATCCAGGTAGAGCGGGATGATGTAGTAGAATATGAAGTAAACAAGGGCGATTTTCGGTGGCAGGCTAAACACCTCTGCGAGCATCGCCCTGGGCAGATTTTCCAAGGTTGGCACCCGGTCATAAATGGTGCTGAGAACACCGTTCAAGAGGATGTAAACCACCCAAAAAAGCAAGTGTAGGCCAATTCTACGCCAATTTATCCGTGCCATTCTATGGTCTGAAAGTCTGGGGGTAAATGCAGGGTGTACAAAGATCGATCCCGCAACCGGATTTCCTTGATGGGTATTTCAACGCCTTCTACCGTGCATTTTTTCACATACGTTGGGAAGCCAACGAGGTAAATTTTTACGACGTCGTAGGATGGTTTAAAAGTTCCTTCTTGGCGTTGTCTAAGAGTAAAAACATTGTTTTGTCCAGATGTTTCGAATAATTTAAGGCAAAACGCGCCATCCAAGTGGTCGTAACCTTCTCCGGTATCCTCGTAGAGGTGGCTGGTTTCGATACCGTTTTTATAGTAAACATAAAGGGTTAGCGCTGAGATAGCCTCTCCGGTGTGTTGGCGGGTTGGATAGATGGGTAGTACGGCGCCCTCACGGACAAAGAAAGGCACCTGCTCCGGCATTACGTTTACAAATACTTCTCCGTTGCCCGGCTGGCCAGTCCAAAAATAATACCAATTTCCTTTGGGTAAATATACCCCTTGGCGCTGTATTTTGGGTTGAATAACCGGACTGACGAGGAGGTGCTCGCCAAAAAGGAAATCGCGTTCCTGATCCCAGAGTTTAGGATCGGCGACATCGGCAAACAACAGGTGCCGAATGACGGGTGTACCATCGAGTGTGTGCAGCCACAAGGCCGAATACAAGGCTGGTAACAAGCAATAGCGAAGTTCTATTGCTTTTTTGGCCCAGTCTGCGTATTTTTCTCCAAAAGACCAAGGCTCTTGATCTGAAATATGCAGGGATGGATCTGTTAGCAGCGCTTCGTCTGCGGGCAGGGAGTCACCACTCGCGTGTTGTCCCATGCTGTGAACACGCATCAAAGGATGGAACACCGACAATTGGAGCCAACGCAAAAACAATTCTCCATCGGCATTGCCCGCAAAGCCACCAACATCGGTTCCGCAAAATGAAAATCCTGAAATAGACAGACGCTGGCATTGAATATTGGCAATTTGGAGGTGCTCCCACGTGGAGAAGTTGTCGCCAGTCCAAATGGCGCCAAATCGTTGGCTGCCACTAAAAGCTGCGCGGGTGAGCAGGAAGGGCCGTTTGTTCGGTTTCATTTTCTTGAAACCCTCCCAAGAGGCGCGGCACATCTGCTGACCATATATATTGTGTGCCTTACGGTGACTGCTGCCATAGCCTTCATAGTTGTGCATCACAGTATCCGGTAGGGTTTTGTGGTTGACGTGAAAAACCGCGGGCTCGTTCATATCGTTCCAAAAACCGCTCATTCCCACCTTTTCATAGAGATCTACATACAGTTGGCCCCACCATTCCCGCACCCGAGGGTTGGTAAAATCGGGAAACGCGCAAAATCCTGGCCAAACAGGCCCCTTGGCAACGTCTCCGTCGGGCGTCATGACGAACATCCCCTTTTCGAGACCTTCTGCGTACACATGGTAGGCTGGGTCTTCTTTTATTCCCGGGTCGATCATGGCGACTGTTTGGAAGCCTTGTGCTCGAAGTGAATCTACCAGTCTCTTCGGATCCGGGAAGTGCTTTTTGTTCCAAGTGAAACAACGATACCCGTCCATATAGTCTATGTCCAAGTAAATGGCATCACAGGGTATTGCTCTACGGCGAAATTCGCCGGCAATTTCCTGCACGCGGTTTTCGGGGTAATAGCTCCAACGGCACTGGTGGTAACCCAAAGACCACATCGGGGGCAACTCATGTGTACCGGTCAAGCGGGCATAACTACGGGCAACATCCAATAGCCCGGGGCCGTACATGAAGTAGTAGTCCATCTCGCCGCCCTCCGCTGAAAAACGGGTAATGCCGGTCTCCGCACAATCAAAATCGAAGTGGGAGCGGAAGCTGTTGTTCAAAAAAATACCGTAAGCGACCTCTTGGTTCACCACATAATAGAATGGTACAGCGCGGTACATGGCATCGCTGTCTCTGCCAAATCCATACGCATCGGTGCACCAGTTTTCAAATTTTTTTCCGGCTAGGTTGGTGCCGCAGGCCTTGTCGCCCAATCCCAGATAAAGGGCTTTTTTGGGATTTCTTTTCGCTATTTGAAGGTCACACCAACCTTTCATCACCGTTCGTTTGGCAGAAAACCCGCCCTCGTCTTCACAAATGATTCGGTCGGACTGGTCGTAAAACTTTACCCGCAAGTCGATTTTTGAAATGACCACTTGCAACAATTCCGATTCCAACAGGTACTCGCTGTTGTTTTCGTTGAGGGTTATCGTGATTTTCTCCGCTTCAAAAGCAGGATCAAGCCCGTAGGAAAAATCCGGTCCAAAGTTGCCATCCGGGGCATAACGCAATCGGACGATACCCGATGCGGGTACTTGAACGCGGAGGCTGACGCCGTTGGTGCAAACAAATTCATACGATCCTTCGCGCCATCGAACAATGGCTATGGCACTGGGTGTGATGGTTTGGAAAATATCATCGTAGCGCTCGCTCACACTGGCCTCCTCAAAAGATATTGACGCAGGCTTGACGTTGCTGTTAAGCGGTGGTGTTTCCTCGGGTATCGTGTTGGGCGATTCGTGCATGCTCTACTTTTTGAACGTCGTGGGTGGTTGGAGTACTTTTTTTTGTCGCAAAACCGACATTCTGAAAAACTGGCATACTTTTAGCCAATGCTTTGTTGCCTTGTCATCCTAAAAAAGGCTGTATTTCCCCTACATATTTCAGCAATACTTTAATCCGATTTTTAAGTATGGCAAAACCGGCAGTTTCGAGTTATCGAACTGCCGGTTTTTGTTTTGTAACTGGTTAGGTGGCACGCTTTATTGCCCAAAAAGCGGCCATTTTTTTTCTCAGACGCGACCACCAAACCAGTTTTCAGTTTTTTTCTGATCAATATTGCCGGGGCGAAGCTGCCTTGCCCCGGCAATATCAATTTCTGTTGGATCAATCGAGCAGTAATTCAAACTCTACACGACGGTTTAGGTCACGGCCTTCTGCGGTCAGGTTATCGGCAATGGGTCGGCTTTCTCCAAATCCGGCATGGCGCAGTCGTTCGGTCTTGATACCTCTGAACACCAAGTAATCGTAGCACGTTTTGGCGCGATCCTGCGATAGGGTGAGATTCCGTTCTTCACCACCGATATCATCGGTGTAACCGCTGATCGAGAGGGTGTATGCTGGGTTTTCGCGCATAATGATCACAATTTCATCCAAGATATCGTAGGACTGGTTTTTCAAAATCGCACGACCTGTTTCAAACTGTACCGCCCTGGCAGCATATGCCAGTCGCTCTTTTACCTCTTTTTTTACCTCTGGGCAGCCAAAATTGCTGGCAGGACCAAATGCCGCTGGACATTTGTCAATATTATCAGCAACCTTGTCGCCATCGGTGTCGGGGCAACCTCCATAGGTGCCTGCTTTGTCGGGGCATGGATCCGTCTTGTCCGGAACACCGTCACCATCGCGGTCTGCTTCAGATTTCAACTCCGGGCATCCGTTGTTCTTGACCGTTCCCGGTTTGCTGGGGCACTTGTCATCCTTGTCAGCAACGCCATCGCCGTCTGTATCCGGACAACCACGGAGCGATCCGGCAACATTGGGACATTGGTCTGTGTCGTCTGTGAAGCCGTCGCTGTCAGCGTCGCGAATGGGGCATCCTTTGTTGGCCAGGGTACCGGGCTCGTTGGGACATTTATCCTCTTTGTCCGTTATACCATCGCCATCAGCATCGCGTATGGGGCATCCCATATTTGAAACAGGTCCTGCCTCATTCGGGCATTTATCGTCTTTGTCTGTGATACCATCCCCATCTGCGTCGCGCATTGGGCAACCATTGTTTTTCAAGGTGCCTGCTTCATTGGGACATTTGTCGTCTTTGTCGGCAATACCATCACCATCTGCATCTCGTACTGGGCAACCGTTGTTTGCGACCGTACCTGCCTCGTTGGGGCATTTGTCGTCTTTGTCCAAGATGCCATCGCCATCGGTGTCTCGTACTGGGCAACCGTTGTTTGCGACCGTACCTGCCTCATTGGGGCATTTGTCGTCTTTATCAAAGATGCCATCGCCATCGGTGTCTTTTACCGGGCAACCGTTGTTGGCAGCGGTACCGGCTTCATTGGGGCATTTATCGTCTTTGTCCAAGATGCCATCGCCATCGGTGTCTTTTACCGGGCAACCGTTGTTGGCAGCGTTACCTGCCTCATTGGGGCATTTATCGTCTTTGTCTAAGATGCCATCGCCATCGGTGTCTTTTACCGGGCAACCGTTGTTGGCAGCGGTACCGGCTTCATTGGGGCATTTGTCGTCTTTGTCTAAGATGCCATCGCCATCGGTGTCTTTTACCGGGCAACCGTTGTTGGCAGCGGTACCGGCCTCATTGGGGCATTTATCGTCTTTGTCCAAGATGCCATCGCCATCGGTGTCTTTTACCGGGCAACCGTTGTTGGCAGCGGTACCGGCTTCATTGGGGCATTTGTCGTCTTTGTCTAAGATGCCATCGCTGTCGGCATCGAGCACAGGAGGGCAACCGTTGTTGGCAGCGGTACCGGCTTCGTTGGGGCATTTGTCGTCTTTATCGGCAACACCATCACCGTCTGCATCTGGGCAACCTTTGAGTTTGCCTGCTTCATTGGGGCAAAGATCAATGTTATCTGCTACTCCATCACGGTCTGTATCGGCAGAAGGGGGGCAACCTTTGTTGTCCGACGTACCCGGTTCTGTGGGGCATTTGTCATCTTTGTTTGGGATGCCATCAAAATCCGTATCCGGGCAACCTTTGATGGTACCGGCTTCTGTCGGGCAGTCGTCGGTTGCATTGGCAACACCGTCTTTGTCATAGTCCGGGCAACCTTTTGTATCGAGAACGCCAGCTTCATCGGGGCAGAGATCATCCGAATCTGCCACGCCATCGCTGTCACGGTCTGGGCAACCAAGGGTTGTAGCAGGGCCGGCATCGTTGGGGCATTTGTCGATTTTGTTGACGACGCCATCTTTATCGTCGTCTATGGAGAAGGTTGCGGGCTTAGCCGCGGGTTTAGCGGGTGGTTTTTCAGCGACGTGGAATACATAAACACAACCCACGCCAAATTGCAAATTATCGCGATCACTGACGATGGATTTTCGGTATTCCGCTTGCAGGCTGAGGTAGGTATTTTTTGAAACAAGAAAATGTACCCCTCCGCCCAGCGGGAATTGAAGATGTCCATTTTCAAAGCCCTCCAGCACATAACCTGCACCTGCGCAGGCGAATGGCACAATTTTGCTGTCACTGCCCATGTTCTCGAAGCGCAGTACGAAGTCTGCGCTGGTGATGACCGTATTGATGGTTGCGCCAGCCAATTTGGCCAAGCCAAGTTTTACAGGTATTCCCAAGTTGATATTAGGCGCAACATTTCGGAAGTAACCGAATTCAAATTGCTGGCCGACGTTTACCTTGCCGTTGTACAACAATCCGTAGTCAATGGCATTTAATTTGACATGGAAAGCGTTGGGGTTGGCTGAGTTTTGGGAAAAAACGTGTGTTAAAAATAGGCAAAAAGCCAATGGAAGGAGTAAACTGAATTTTCGCATTTCGTTTCTGAATGATATGTTGTGTACTTGAATCAAAACAAGTGCCAATAACGCAAAAAGTGAGGTAATATTTATTTTTTGATGGTAAATGATACGCATCAACGCCTACAATTGTTCATAGTAGACCAATATTACCCGTTAGAGCTGTGTTTACAAGGGAAATCTTTTTCAATTAATATCTTCAAAGAAAGTCCCTTTTGCGTCAAGGGTATGGTTTCGTAGAGGCCAATTTCGTCTGTTTGGATCCAATGGTTCGCCAGATTGTCGGGCATTTCCACGGTAATGCTCTCTTCATCCAAAAAAGCGGTCAGGGTATTACAAGTATTGGTCATGAGCAGTTTGAACGTCAAAGATCCCTGGGGCAAATGTAGGGTTTCAGCGACAAATCCCTGCTTGTGGAGTTTTTCAAGATCAGCTTCACTGAGCCGCAGCCTGATGGATTGATGGTCAATGCGCAGTTTCATGGTTGAATAATTCGTTCAGCGCCGCAATATAAGTTGAATCCGTCTTGTCGCACAAATCCGCAGACGGTTATTCCATAAGCTTCGGCCATTTCCAATGCAGCACTGGAGGGTGCGCCGATGGAACACAGGATTTGAATGCCGCCTACAATGGATTTTTGGACGAGCTCGTGTCCCAATCGCCCGCTGAAAACAGCCATCGTCTGGTGCAGGGGAAATTGGTTTTGGCGGAGCATGGCGCCGAGTAATTTGTCCAGGGCATTGTGCCTTCCAACATCTTCACACCGTTTCAGGAGGGTTCCTGCGCCATCGGTCAACGCCACAGCGTGCGCGCCACCGGTGGCACTGAAAAGTCCCTGTCCTTCACGCAGCATGTTCGGTAAGGATCGGACACAGTCGCTGGTAACCTGCAAGGTGTGGGGAACAACGCGGGCTGGTGCATCGGAATTGTCTTGGCGGCCGCACCACCCACAGGCAGAACTGATGGGGAAGCGTCGCTGTTTTTCTTCGGGTGAAAAAGGCACGGTTGGTGATAGCTCCACCAATATAGTGTCTGAATTGCCCCAATATCGAATCTGTTGTATATCTGAGGCGCTGTAAACAATGCCCTCCGCCAGTAGCCACCCGGCCACAAGGTTAAAATCGTCGCCGGGGGTTCGCAGCGTTGCAGCGATGGGCGCCCGATGTCGTTTTCCTCCGGCAGAATAGCCGATCAATATTTCCAAAGGAGCTTCCACGACGATGCAATCATCTACTGATTGGCGGTCGTGTAGGTGTTTGATGCGGATAATCTGGCGGATAATGGTGGCGGACATAGCAGTTAACGTGGTTGCGCGCAGGCAACAATAGACTTTGTGAGCGGGGCAGATGCCGGATGAACCATTGAAAAAACGAGATTGAAAGATTAAGCTGTAGATTTGTACCTCATAATTCTGCCGCGATGCAACCATCCAGTACGAACCCAGCCGGTGTAGCCACCATCGACTTCCATGCCCAGCCCCAGCCGTCGTTTAACAAGAACTTCGACTTGCTCATCCGTCAGCTACACCAGTACAAAGCTGCCGGGTATGAGACGTATATTTGCTCTGACAACCCAAAGCAGTTTGACCGATTGGCCACCATCTTTCGCGAACTGAAAGCAAAAGTCGAGTTTTTGCCGGTAAATACCGCCATTCATGAAGGCTTTGTTGACGATGACCTCAAAATTGCCGTACTGACGGATCATCAAATTTTTCAGCGCTACCACCAATACCGAATCCGTCAGGGGTTTTCTAAGGAACAATCACTCAATACCAGGCTGCTCCGCGAACTCGTGCCGGGCGATTTTGTGACCCACATTGACCATGGTATAGGAAAATTTGCCGGCTTGCAGAAAATTGAAATTGGTGGCCAGATGCAAGAAGCGGTGCGGCTGATCTACAAAAACAATGATATTCTTTATGTCAGCATTCATTCCCTTCACAAGATAGCAAAATTTGTGGGACAGGAGGGAACACCGCCCATGCTTTCAAAAATCGGGTCGGATGCTTGGAAGCAGTTGAAAAACCGCACCAAAAAGAAAATTAAAGACATCGCGGCAGAGCTCATTAAATTATATGCCGGGCGTCGGGCGGCAAAGGGCCATGCGTTCCCCCCCGATGGCTACCTACAAAATGAGTTGGAGGCAAGTTTTATTTACGAGGATACCCCCGACCAAATAAAATCAACCAACGATGTTAAAGCCGACATGGAAAAAGAGTATCCCATGGATCGGCTTATCTGCGGCGATGTGGGTTTTGGGAAAACCGAAGTCGCCATCCGTGCCGCCTTCAAGGCCGTATGTGATGGAAAACAAGTGGCTATTCTGGTGCCAACCACCATCTTGGCACTTCAACACGCAAAAACTATTTCAGAGCGTTTGTCCGAATTCCCTGTAACGGTCGATTACCTCAACCGATTTCGCACCGCCAAGGAACGGAAAGCGATCCTGGAAAATTTGAAAAACGGCAAAATTGACATCATTATTGGAACACAGGCCCTCCTGAGCAAAGAAGTCGCATTCCACGACTTGGGCCTTTTGATTGTGGACGAAGAGCAGAAATTCGGCGTCGCCAGCAAAGAAAAATTGCGCGCCATCAAAATAAATGTTGACACACTGACCCTTACGGCCACGCCCATACCCCGTACCCTCCAATTCTCCCTCATGGCTGCACGGGATCTGTCGGTAATACGCACGCCGCCGCCCAACAGACAGCCCATACACACGGAAATAAGGGTCTTTGACGAGGAGCTTATCCGCGAAACCATCATGACGGAAATAAGCCGCAGCGGGCAAGTTTTTTTTGTCCACAACCGCGTCCTCGATTTGCCGGGCATTGTCGAAACACTGCACCGACTTTGTCCGGGTGTTGATGTCGCCATGGCCCATGGCCAAATGGATGCAGAGCATCTCGAACAGGTATTGGTGGATTTCATTGACAAGAAATTTGATGTGTTGGTGTGTACCAACATCATTGAAACCGGGCTTGATATTTCAAATGCCAATACCATCATCATCAACCGGGCGGATATGTTTGGTCTCAGCGATCTGCACCAATTGAGGGGTAGGGTAGGGCGATCCAACCAAAAAGCGTATTGCTATCTCTTTGCGCCACCCATGTCGGTGCTTACCCAGGAGGCACGAAAAAGACTGAAAACCATCGAAGAATTCAGTGAATTGGGTTCGGGTTTTGCGGTAGCCATGCGCGATCTCGACATCCGTGGCGCCGGGAACCTGCTTGGAGGAGAGCAGTCCGGATTTATTGCCGACATCGGTTTTGAAACGTATCAGAAAATTTTGGACGAGGCCATTCAGGAATTAAAAGAGACGGATTTTAAAGATGTTTTCAAGGAAGAGATTGCGCAGCGTGGATCTTATGTGCGCGATGTAACCATTGAAACAGACGTTGAAATGCTTATTCCGGATGAATATGTCAGCAACACACAGGAGCGCTTGAGCCTGTACACCGAATTAAATACCATCGAAGATGAAGACGGTATTACGGCGTATGCCAAGCGCTTAGAAGATCGTTTTGGCAAAATACCCAAGCAGGTGAACGCACTTTTTGACGGATTACGGCTTCAGTGGTTGTGTAAAAAAATTGGCTTTGAGCGCCTAATTCTCAAGGGGGGAAAACTCCGGTGCTACTTCCTAAGCGATCCGCAGTCTTCATTTTTTGAAACCGATAAATTTGGCAAGACCTTGGCGTTTTTGCAAAAACACGGTCGTATGATGGGTGTTTCCATCAAGCAAACCACGAAAGAACTCATTTTGGTGCAGGATGACGTTCGGGGCGGAATAAAGGGCGTAAAAGGCGTACTGGAGCAGATTGCCGGCGCAGCATCATAACCCCCCCCCCTCACACGAATAAAATTGAGCCACAGCTTAAAACGCGCAACTGGTTGGGCGACGACCCCACCCAACCAGTTGCGCGTTTTATTTATTTGTAGTTCAATTTATGCTTGATTGAAACGAAACGCTATCTTTGCGGAATCGTTTATTAAGTCTAAATAAGTTTTATGCGCTTGTCTCTTCCATTGGTATGTTTCTTTTGGGCAATCAAACTTGTTGCAGTTTTTCCACAAACCCAATTCAACATTGATTCAACCCAGCAACAGGAAATTCCCGAGGTAACGGTTGTGTCAAAAAAAGATCGATTGTTCAGTGGGGTTCCAGGGTCTGTATTTTTATTGAATGCAGCGCAGTTGACGCGCATAGCCCCTCTGACGGGAAATGAGGTTTTTAAAAAGATTCCTGGTGTACACGTGGTAGATGAAGAGGGGCTGGGCCTGCGGGCAAATATTGGTATTCGGGGTCTTGATCCGGATCGAAGCAGCAGTGTACTCATTTTGGAAGATGGCATTCCAGTACAGTTGAACCCTTATGGTGAGCCGGAGTTGTACTATACCCCCTCGATTGACAGGATGTCGGCCATAGAAATTCTAAAAGGAAGTGGACAAATTATGTTCGGTCCTCGTACCATTGGAGGTGTGATCAATTATATCACGGCGGATCCGCCGCAACAACCCGAAACCAACGTGACGCTCCGTGGTGGATCTGGCGGTTTTTTGGGGACTCAACTGGGTTATGGAAACACGTATGGGAATATTGGAATAAGGCTTCAATACGATCACAAAAGAGCGGATAAAATTGGGGTTACAGGCATTGAAACGCATGATTTTAACGCTAAATTGCGGTTAATACTTGGTGCTAAGTCGAGTTTGATGCTTAAAATGCAATGGTATGATGAATGGACCAACGCCACGTATCTCGGACTAAATCAGTCGATGTATGACCAAAAGGACTATTACCCCAATATGGCGCCGGATGATCAACTGAACGTTCGCCGCTACGCCTTGAGTACAACACACAAGTATTTGATTCATAAAAGGTTAAAGCTTATTACCACGGGTTACACCTATACCACCGATAGAAATTGGCGGCGGCAAACTTTTTCGGTTAATCCTTCAGCACCACTGCTAACAGGCGTCGTATGGGGTGATTCAAGTATAGCGAATGGAGCCGTTTATATGCAATCACAATCACTGCACCGCAATCGATCTTTTAGGGTTGCAGGGGTTGAGTCACACCTGGTTTGGACATACAACATCCAAAAAATGGCCAATCAGCTGGATGTAGGCGTGCGGTTTTTAAGGGAGGGTGCCATGGAGCAAGAATTGCTGGGTTCTAGTCCCCAAGCGATTGCAGGCGTGCTGGTTAGAAATGAAAAACGCCCGGGCTCCGCGATGAGCGGGTATGTACAAAACAAATTTGGATTAACAGACCGACTGGCTGTTACGGCGGGTATTCGCTTGGAGGACTACCATTTTGAACGCGGTGTGTACTTGTACAAAACTGTTTCAAACGTGTACCGCGATACGATCATAGCAGCATCAAGCCATATTCGGGCGTTGATACCGGGCCTTGGATTGGTATTTCAAGGTGGCAAAAACGTCGTTTTTTTTCTGGGTGTCCACAAAGGTATTGCGCCACCAGCGATCAAAAACTCCGTTTCAGCAACGGGAGAGGTTTTTGCGCTGGATACCCAAGACAGTTGGAACTATGAATTGGGGACTAGGTTTAATTACCAAAAAGGAATGGCGGGAGAGTTTACGCTTTTTTACCTCGACTTTGGCAAACAAGTTATTGCTATTTCTGAATCTTCGGGGGGCACCGGCAGTGGATTTTCGAATGCGGGTGCTACCCGGCATGCCGGCCTAGAAACGTCATTCAAGGTTGATTTTGGTACACTATTTGAGTGGAAATATCTTGATTATCTGCAATCCAGCGCTACATTTTCCCGCGCTACGTATGCCTCAGATCGTTTTGTCGGTCCTAAAAAGACCAATGTCCGGGAAAATTTATTGCCCTACGCGCCGCTTTGGATGGTTACTCAAACAATGGGTTTTACCTTGCCCGCGCATGTTGAAATACAACTGAGTGGAAACTATGTTGCGCCACAATTTACCGATGAGCTGAATACCCAACTGCCCAGCGCCGATGGCCGTTCTGGCTTAATCGAGGCTTATTTCGCAGCGGATGCGGTTGTGCGGTGGGGTATTCCTGCTTGGAAATCAATATTTACAGCCAGTGTCAAGAACCTTACAGATGCAAGATATATTGTTTCCAGAAGGCCACAGGGGATCAAGATGGGAATACCAAGAACCCTCATTTTTGGTATAACCAGTGTGTTTTAGCAGAAGCCAAACGGTTACAAAGCATTAGACATTCAAACTCATTTGTAGTTTCTTCTCCACCTCTTCTACAGTGTCTTTGAATATAATGTCGGTATCCATCATATCTTGAACGGCTTTACAAGAATAAATGACTGTGCTGTGATCCCTTCCGCCGAACTGTTCGCCAATGGCTTTCAGGGACTTGTTGGTCAGTTTTTTTGCGAGATACATGGACAGCTGTCGGGCAATCACAATCTTGCGTTTCCGCGTTTCAAGGTGGAGTTTTTCAACGGGCACCTCAAAGTGTTCGGCCACCAGTAACTGGATAAATTCTACCGTTATTTCTTTGTTGATCGTGGTAACGAAATTCCTGATCACCTCTTTTGCCAGGTCGAGGTCAATATCGCGCCGTATCAGGGTGCTTTGCGCCAACAGCGACACCATTACACCTTCCAATTCTCGTATGTTGTTTTTGATGTTGTAGCAAATAAATTCCAAGACATTCTGCGGGATTCCAACGCCTTCACCCTCCATTTTTGAGCCCAATATGGCCATCCGGGTTTCAAGGTCAGGCGACTGCAGGTCAGCGGTTAGTCCCCACTTAAAGCGCGAGATCAATCGGTCTTCCATGCCCTCCAGATCTTTGGGCGGACGGTCGGAAGTCAGGATAATTTGCTTGCCATTCTGGTGGAGTTGATTGAAAATATGGAAGAAAATTTCCTGTGTTTTTTGCTTTCCGGAAAGAAATTGAATGTCGTCAATGATCAGTACGTCAATCATTTGGTAGAAATTGACAAAGTCGTTGACGGAGTTGTTCTTTATTGCTTGGATGATTTGGTTCGTAAACTTTTCAGAAGAAACATAGAGAACAGCCTTGTCCTGCATCTTGGACACAATATCATTCCCGATGGCATGGGCCAAGTGGGTTTTACCCAAGCCTACATTCCCGAAAATAACCAAGGGGTTGAAGGCCGTCCCACCGGGACGGTTGGCAATGGCAATACCAGCGTTGCGGGCCAACTGGTTGCAATCGCCCTCAATAAAATTGTCGAAGGTGTAATTGGGATTGAGCTGTGGCTCTACTTTAAACCGTTTAATGCCCGGAATAATGAACGGGTTTTTGATCATTTCAGCGTCAAAAACACCCGGAATGGGTTCATTGTCTTTTTCTGAAGACGGCCTTAAACTGGCTTTTGCTTGTTGATTTCTAGCGTTTTCCAAAGCCCCGTTCTCGGGAATGTGGTACACCAAGCGCGCCCGTTCGCCCAATTCTTGCCGAATACTCTTTTTCAAAAGTTGTACATAGTGCTCTTCAATCCACTCGAAGAAAAATTTATTGGGAACCTGAATGGTCAATACCTCATTGTCTAACTGAACCGGTTTGATCGGTTCAAACCAAGTTTTAAAACTCTGTGGGCTAACATTTTTTTTGATGATACGGAGACAATCGTCCCATACCATTTGGCTGTCTTTAGTCATACCTATTGGTCACGTGTTAGGATAAGGGAATAAACCTTTCCGGAATATACATTAAACGTCGAGCGTTGAGCGGAGGACAAAGGTGCTGATTCCTGCTGACTAAATGAAGCAGAAATACTTTTTTTAGGACAATTATTTTCCAAGGTACTCGAACAGATTGGTAATCAATTGTTTTTAAAAAAAACGCGTAATTGTATTGTTATTTTGAAAAAAATAATAACACGTACGTTATCAAGACATTAGATTAGCCAGTCTTAAAACAGTTGGCCTGCTTCGGTACGGATTGCGATGATCGCCTTTTGGAGGGTTGGAGGTTGTTGGGCTTCGAGGGCTTCCAACAGGGCGGAGAATAGGAGTTCCGCATCAGCGTTTGGATCGAGATCCATACCTGCCGAGGTGACCATGGATAGGGTATCATGCTTGGCAAACTGGATGATTTGCCACAGTGTTTCAGATACGTAGAGCTGTTGGGAAGTATTGTGGTCGAACTCCTGGCTGATGGCGAGCATCAAGGCTGTGCGGAGATCGCGCACTTTCATGCCGTGCGCTCGAACGCGGAAGAGGGTGTTGACCACGCCGGCACGATCGCAGAGGAGTGTCAGGCGTTCATAGGCTTGGAGTCGTATAGGAAGGGTGATCTTTTGTGCATCGTTGCGCAGGATGGCCCGATCAATTCTTTGCCGCTCATCCAGCAGTAATTTAAGCAGGTAATAGGCGGTGGCGAAAACCACCAGCGCCGGAATGGTGTATTTCAGAACTTCGAAAAATAATTCCATCTTGGATACAGGAAAGTTGAAACGTCAGAAAGGCCGTAGGAGCCTTTTGTAATACTCCCGGCAAAGGTAAACCAGAATTTTGTCAAAAACGGAGGTTAGACGTTAAACAATACCGGTCAATTGTAGTTATTATGCTTACTTTTGCACCGCACCTTTAATGCCTCTTTTTCATGGAAACTTTGCTCCACGACCCTGTCACCGTTTCTTCGCCCATCGCCATCACACCCGGTGCTGTCGAACAATTGAATCTTATTCGCCAGCAGGAAAATATTCCCGCCGATTACGCGCTTCGCGTCGGGGTGAAAGGTGGCGGTTGTTCCGGCTTTACCTATGTGCTCGGTTTCGACGTTCCCCACGACAATGACGAACATTTTGACATGGAAGGCCTCCATGTGGTTATGAACAAAGCCCACGCCATCTACCTCTTGGGGATGCAAGTGGATTTTGTTTCAGGACTTGACAACAGGGGTTTCACGTTTGACAATCCCAATGCAACAAGTACTTGCGGTTGTGGTACATCCTTTTCCGCATAACACCCAATAATGGTTGTTGTACAAAAAAAGTCCGGCTGATCATCAGCCGGACTTTTTTTGTACAACAACCAAACATTCATAGTAACAACTGGTTTGGGTGTCGCGTCTGATACAAAAAAGTAGCCTTTTTGGGGCCAGACAGCGTGGTTCTTTTTATAACGCACCAAGATCTACGAGGAAGCAACCTTTGTAACCTTTTTTGATGGCCAGTTTTTGCTGTCCCTCTGTTGTTTTTTTGTCAGTGAATGGTCCGACAATCACTTTATACGTGGTAATTTTATCGGTTTCATTTTTTTCGACCAGCACCAACGATTTGTTTGGCCATTCTTTCTGTAGTTTTCTCAACACAGGCAATACATTGTCTGCATCGTAGAGGGTACTTACCTGAACGCCGAAACCAACTTTTTCAGCACCTTGCAGGTCAATTTTAAAAAGCTCTGTGGTGGTTTTTACCGATGATGTTTTGCTGGAGGTCGCTGGTTCGGGGTCAGAATTGTTGGCAGCGACGGTTTTGACTGATTTGGCATTGGTGGTCGGCTCCTTTGCTGTCAATTTGGGCTCATCTTGCGCCAATAGGAGTTTGGTGCTTCCGTCGGTTTTCGAAGCTTCTTTGGGTGGATCATTGGATTCCAAGACCTCCAGTTTGACCCTGGTGACGCCCTCCCTTACTAGACCGATTTCTTCGGCTGCACGGCGAGATATATCCACCACATAGCCTTCTACAAATGGTCCACGGTCATTGACACGTACGACCACTGATTTTTGGTTGTCGAGCCGAGTGACGCGTACCGGTGTTCCGAAGGGAAGTGTTTTGTGGGCACAGGTAAGTTCATTTTTGTCGTAAATTTCGCCGCTGGCAGTTCTACGACCATGTAGTGCATCGGCATAGTAGCCAGCTTTGCCAAATTCATCCTGAGCAAACAGTGGTCGGAAAGAACTCAACAGAACGGCAATGGCAAGAAAAGTGAAGGCGGATAATATCTGGCGCATTGTTAACAGTATTTAGGTGATGTAGTAGTAGTTGTTGTAGAATGTTGGGCACTGTTTTTTGATTGGTAACTGGTTATGTGGCGCGCTGTCTGGCCCAAAAAAGCCCACTTTTACGCCTCAGACGCGACCATCCATCAAATTTAAGGTGCAAAAATCAATTTTCCAAATTTTTCTCCCCCATTCAACCGCCAAAAAAACATTCCTTGATGTGGGAAAATACTAGGATCAATGTGGATACTTTGGTGCGTGGTCAGGTATTTATGAAACAATACCCTTCCCTGTACGTCCAATATTTCGAGCAATCCTTCCAGGGGATTGCTTTCTTCCAACGAAGTTTCAACACTTAACCATGTGCCCGATCCTCCGAAGGGGTTTGGTGTAAAACTGACGGTGCTGTTCTGTGTGGTCGCCCAGAGGGTGGGGCTCCAAGCGTGACCTGTTGCGTCAAATGCCAAGGCTGGTGTTGGCCAGGCACTGATTTGTAGCGATTCTCGGAGCCGGCCGGGTCTTTTTGCTTTAAAAACAAGGGAAAAAAGTGGGGTTTCTGCTGTTAATACCTGCCCTTCCGTTGTAATGGAAATGGAAAGGAGCCCTTGTTGCAGGTGGGTTGTGCCAAAATTATCCTGCGTAATACTCGGAGACCAGGGTTCCATGGTTTCAAAAGTCAATTGCGCCGTGTCAAACCGTAAAGTGAGTTGCCAAGCAACGATGTCCTCAGGAACACCCATAAATGGCACAACAATTTTATCATGGCCATCAAAAACAATATCTTTGACCATCAGGGATTTTGTGCCCTGCGTTCTTTCGGTAACCATGCCGGTGGCGTTTGTTGCTGCGCTGTTGTTTACATCACCCACTTTTATGGCGGTAAACAACAGGTCATCAACTGGCGAAGCAAGCAGTGTTGTTGTGATGGCTTCGGGGAAGGAGTCTATGAATGGATTGCTGTTGCTGGTGAATAGGAAGTTTCGGGGTACAAAACGCCAGGAGGTATTGTTTGCCAATACGGTATCGATGCCGAGGATCAATTTTCGGAAAGATACGATGTCAAAGGTGGTAATGGTGTTGGAGCGGTTGGCATCAGCAGCGATCATTTTGTAGGGTGACCCCAATGATTCTATTCCCAAAATATGTTTGCTGATGAGCACTAGGTCGTAAGTAGTCAGTCCGTTCAATGGATTGTCGTTGCGGTTTGGTACCAGCGTATAATCTGCGCAACCTACAACACCATCTACTTGAAAGGAGCCGTCGCTACCACTTTTTTCTGTGTCCACGGTTACATTTCCGACTCCTTCGCCGCTTTCGGTGTTGATAGCGCCGGAAACATGGACGAGTACTGCCGGTTGTTGCAAAAAAACAGAGTCGAGTGGAAAGGTCCAGATACCGCGTGCAAAGGTTGCGGCCACAAGTTCGTTGCGGACGGGGTTTTGTTCGAGGTCAAAAACTGGGATAACGGGCATGTTTCCACCCAACCGCGCCCAGTACACGCCGCTGTTTTTGGTGAAATACACCCCGGCATCGGTGGCGGCAAACAGCACAGAATCAGCATGGTTGGGCCATATAAACAGGTCGTTCACAGGCATTTGAGGCAGATTTCCAGAGATGTCAACCCAGTGTGCTCCGTTGTCGTCAGAACGGTGAATATGGGGTATGTACTCGTCGTTTCTGAAACCGGAATGGGTGACGAAAAGCCGCTGTTGGAGGGTAGTAGAGGGTTGTACGGAGGTGACGTATCGATCGGGCAAGGCCCCCGTAATATTGATCCAGTTGCCAGTCGGCTCCCTCCGCCAAACATTGCCATCAGATGTTCCGGCCATCAATTTGTCGGCTAGAATCGGGGATTCCTGGAGGGCCGAAACGGTGTGAAAACGGGGGGTATAAACAATACCATCGGTTAGATCGGGGGAAATGGCGCCCCAACCGCTGCCGGCTGAGACATAAGCGCGGTATGTGGCGGCAAATAGTTTGGTGGTCCCAAAACGACTTAGGAAAAATGGGGCATCCCAATTGCAGCGGTCTGTTGAGCCCAAATTGGCGGTGCCAAATTGCCAGGTAGCACCGCCATCGGTGGTTTTGTGGATGGTACCGTTCTGTGTTTCTACCCAAAAAGTCATGGGGTCAACAGGGTCAAAGGCACACCGAAAGCCATCGGCTGAAAACACCTGTGCCCAGTTGTTGATCCCCGTTCCGCCAACGCCTTTCTGTACGCCATTGTCCTGGGCACCAGCCCAATAGACATTCGGCTGATGGGGATTGTACGTGGTTCGATAACACTGCGTTACCGGTAGATTTTTCGATTTGGTCCAAGCGATCAGCCCGTTGTCGTTCCGATAAACGCCGCCGTCATTGGCCCAATACCGCCGGCCAGACGGGGTGAAAACCAGGTCGTGACAGTCGGCATGCCCACCACCGGCTGCCAGCCAACTGTTGCTGCCGGCCTGTTTGCGGTACAAGAGAATGGCCAAGAAATACAGGTCTTCATCGTTGACAGGGTTGATGCGAATTTTACCAAAATACCAGCCAAAGTCCCCACAGGCATCTTCCAGCGAACCGATGTTGACGGAAGTCCAACTGGCGCCACCATCGGTGGTTTTGTACAATCCGCCTGGGGTGGAAAGTGAGTCAACGTACAGAACGTAAGCTTTGTTGGGGTTTTGCTGTGAAATGGCGAGCCCGGTGCGTCCCATGACACCGGTGGGTAGTCCGCCACCCATCAGGGTCCAGGTGTCGCCGCCGTCAACAGATTTATACACTTTTGCGTTGGGGCCATAGACAATGGATTCTACGTTGCTGCGAATTCGATCCCAGAAGGAAGCGAACAAGATGTTCGGGTTGGTGGGTGATTGCACCAAATCACTGGCGCCGGCTTGGTTGCTCACGAAAAGTACTTGCTCCCAAGTGGTGCCGCCATCGGTACTTTTATAGATGCCGCGCTCGTTGTCGCGGATGTATGGATTGCCCATTGCAGCCACCAGGAGGGTGTTGGGCGCAGTCGGGTGTACGACTACTTTTGAAATGATGCCTTGGTCTGATAAGCCAAGGTATTGCCATGTTTCTCCGGCATCGGCACTCTTGTACACGCCGTCACCATTGAAAACAATTGCGGGCACATTGGGGTCTCCGGTGCCCGCATACACCACGTTGGGGTTGCTCGGGTCGAAGGTGATATCGCCAATGCACAATTCCAAGTGGTCGTCAAACACAGGCCGCCAGTTGACGCCACCGTTGGTGGATTTGAAGATGCCGCCGCCGGAGAAACCCGCCAGAACGGTGTTTTCATCGTCGGGCTTGACCGCCAGTGTGTTGCACCTCGCGCCCACATTGGCGGGCCCTTGCTCCGTCCAGGCACTTACATTGCCGGCACAGTCAGTCATTTTGGCCTCATACGTAGCGGTGGTATGGATGGAAGCCAGGGCATTTTTCCACCCGCGCCAGTCGAAATTGTTGTCTGGAAAAGATCGCTGAAAGGCAAACTGGTCGTAGGGTTCACAGTGTTGCGCCAAGGTGTTCTGGTGCACCGCCATGGACGAGCGGCATGATAATAGCAGACCAACAGCAAAGAGCGTAAGGGAGAGGAGTCGAATTTGTTGCATGGTTGTACAGTAAGTTCAAGGGTAATAAAGCCGTAACTGGGTGGGTGGGAAGCTGACTGGCCCAAAAAGGACTACTTTTTTGTCTCAGACGCATCCACCCAACCAGTTACATAAAGCCTATCTTTCCGCCAAAATTACAACTGAATGTTCTATCTTTTTCTGGCAGTCTTCTGTTCTGTCTTATTGGGCTTTATTTTTAAACTGTTTGTTCGATTTGGCGTGGACAGCTTCCAAGCCATCGTATTCAACTACCTGACGTGTTTTTGTTGTGGCTGGTTGCATTTGGGCCGATTTCCGGTGACAAATGAGCATTTTGATACCCCTTGGATGCCGTATGCTTTGGTGTTGGGGGTGATATTTATCAGTGGATTTAACATGACTGCCCTCACCGTACGGTATTTTGGTGTGACGATCAGCCAGATCATGCAAAAAATGTCGATACTGATGACGGTTCCTTTTGCGGTGTTGGTGTACGGAGAGTCGTCAGGATTTGGCAAAATAGCTGGTTTTTTGCTTGCATTGACATCTATTGTATTGGTGAATTGGCCGTCTGGAAAGCCGATTGCGCCGGAAACATCGGAAAAAAATGCGAACAGATTGCTATGGCTTCCCATACTAACGTGGCTCTTGGCAGGTATTTTGGAAGTGTTGTTCGTTGTGGTACAGAAAGAAGGCTACACAGACATGAACGACCCAACATTCATTGTTGCTGTTTTTGGATCGGCGGGGATATTGGGATTTGCCATGGCTGCTTGGGGTTGGATGAACCGACGATTGGTGTTTTCTTGGAAAAATGTATTGGGTGGGATCCTATTGGGCGTTCCAAACTACGGGTCTATGCTTTTTTTACTCTGGGCGCTCAACAGTGGGCTCGAAGGTTCCTTTGTTTTTCCGGTGACGAACGTTGCCATTATCGTGATGACAACCATTGGGGCCGTTGCATTGTTTCAGGAACGTCTTTCACGGGTAAACTGGATCGGCATCTGTCTGGCGGTTGTAGCCATCGGACTTATTTCAATGTAAATTAACCAGTTACGCTGTAATAAAGTAACTGGATAGCGTGGTCGCGTCTGAGACAAAAAAGTGGACCTTTTTGGGCCAGACAGCGTGCCACTTAACCAGTTACGTAATAAAATAAAAAATCATGGAGCAAAAAGACGAACTAATTTTCCATCCAAAGCGTATCATGCTGTTCATTTTACTGTTTGGGCTCTCTTTTTTATTTTTAGCGCTGACGGTATCGTATGTTTATATTCGGGTAATCAATGCCGTGCCTCCGGTACAGGTTCCTTGGTTGTTTGTCTTGAACACCCTCGTCTTACTCGCCAGCAGTTGGACGATGGTACGGGCAAAAAAGGCCTATTTAAACGACGAAACAGCGCAATACCAACAGTATTTGTTGCGTACCCTGCAACTTTCAGTGGTTTTTATGTGTATGCAAATCATTGCTTGGTACCTATTGATTCAGAGTAATATCCACCTGGGATCCTCTACCACAGTCGCTTTTTTGTACGTCATTTCGTTTGTCCACTTGGTGCACGTTTTGGCGGGTATTCCCTTTTTATACCTGTTTTATCGGGCTGCAAAAAAGCGAATGGTAGATCCCGTTACGGTGCTAGTTTACTTTTCTGATCCGGAAAAGCAGTTAAAGCTCCGATTGTTGACCATTTATTGGCATTTTCTTGATTTTTTATGGGTCTATCTGGTGTTGTTTTTTGTCGTTAATGTACTGATTTAATGCCCTTCCATACGAATCACGGTCAAGGGTAAACAGATAATTTATGCAATTATTCTACTATTTTTGTCGCTGTTTGTACATTTGGGTCACCCATGGCCAATTCACACATTAAAATCAACTTGATATGAAGCAAATTTTTACTATTTTCTGTTTGGCTATAGTCGTATTGCTAGCCCAGCAGGGCGCTTTCGCACAGCCTACTGATGGGATTACTTTTCGGCAAAACTGGTACAACTACGTTGCACCAAATCCTGCTTGGGAAGATTGGAACGATGTGTACGAAAAGGTCGATGGACGCGGTTTTGAAATAGGCTACAACCGCAATCTTTCTAAACACACTTGGTTGTATGTACCTGCCAAAATTGGTGTGGCGCAATTCGCCGCAGGCCGCAAAAATGAACTGGGTGGCAACCTTGACGTCATTTTCCAAAACAATCTCTTTCGCCACGGCGCCCTCATCAATCCGACAGTTTCTCTTGGCGTGGGTACAACGTACAATTTTGGCGCAAAAGAGTTCGATGTGAACATTCCAGCCTCGATTGGCCTCAACATTCGTCTGATGTCCAATCTGTACGCCAATGTACAATCTCAATACCGCTTCTCACTGGACAGCCGCCCGGGATGGCATCACGGTGTTGGCCTTGTCACGTACTTCGGAGAATCCAACCCCGACCGCGACAAAGATGGCATCGCCGACAAAGATGATACATGTCCCGATGTGCCCGGTGTTGCAGCCATGTTGGGTTGCCCGGACAAAGATGGTGATATGATCACCGATGCCGAAGACGACTGCCCCGATGTAAAAGGCCTCGCGGCTTTTAAAGGATGCCCCGATACCGACAATGACGGCATCAAAGACGCGGACGATAAATGCCCACTCGAAGCTGGTCCTGCGGCCAACAACGGCTGCCCTGTGCTCGACCGTGATGGCGACGGCATCAACGACAACGTTGACAAGTGCCCGGATGCCAAAGGCCCTGCGGCTACTGGAGGATGCCCGGATCGCGATGCAGATGGCGTAGCCGACAAAGACGATGCTTGTCCAGATAAAAAAGGCACTTCAATGCACAAAGGTTGCCCGGATACGGATGGTGATGGTATTTATGACAACGATGACCGTTGCCCTGAAAAGCCAGGTGTCGCCGCATTAAACGGCTGCCCAGAAGTTAAAAAAGAAGACAAAGCCAAATTAGAGCGCGCTGTGAAACTCGTGCAGTTCGAACTTGGCAAGGATGTGTTGCTCGCCACCTCATTCCCAATACTTGACGAAGTAGTATCGGTGATGAAACAATACAGCGAGTACAGCCTCAGCATCACAGGTCACACAGACAACCAAGGTGATGACAAACTAAACCTGGATCTGTCACAACGCCGTGCAAAGCGTTGCTATGACTACCTGTTGACCAAGGGCGTTGCAGCTACTCGGATGTCGTTCACCGGATTGGGCGAAACCCAGCCGGCTGGTGACAACAAAACGGCCGCCGGCCGCGAACAAAACCGCCGTGTGGTGTTTGAGTTGTTCGTAAAATAACCACTCAACTGCGTCATGATTACTCGAAAAGCGCCACTCCGGATTGTACGGGGTGGCGCTTTTCTGTGTCAAACGCGACCACGCTAACCAGGTACCTTTTTTGTGGCGTATCAGGATATAACGGTGTTTTCTCGTTCATACCGCTGGTCCCGCAACACCGTAATACCGGCGTTCAACTCAAATCCGATCAGCAAGATCATGCAGTTGAGTTGTATCCAGATCATTAATACAATCAGTGCGCCGATGGAACCGTAGAGCGCATTGTACGTGCCAAAATTATCGACATAAAAAGAAAATCCCCAGGAAGTCAGGATAGACAGGATGGTTGCCAACATGGCTCCCGGATTAAAAAAAGAAATTCGCCGCTTGGTGGAGGCTCCAAACCGGTAAATCGTTGAAAAAGTGGTGTAAAAGAGGAGTATGACGACCGCCCAACGGAATGAAAAAAGCAACATCCTTGTCAGGTAATCCGCTTTGATATAGTGAAAAACGAACCCCAGAATGGTGTTGCCAAGTACTACAAAGACAACGGAACCCACCAACACCATCCCAATCAGAAATGTGAGTTGAATGGCAACCAAGCGGGTTTGTAACGCATTGCGTTTTTTAAAACTTCGGTAGTTTTTTTCCATCCCTTCCATCATCGACACCATGCTGTTGGAGGCAAACCAAATGGCCAAGAAAAAACCAACAGAAAACAGGCCACTGCGTGGTTTGGTGGCTATTTCTTTGATGGTGCTGAACAACATGTCACCAGCTGCACCAGGCATTACCTCGGAGATGTTGCTGCGCAACAGATCCTGAAATTGGGCCGAGCCACCATTGACAGTGACTTGCATCTCATAAAATGGTGTGTACGGAAGCAGTGTAAAAAGGGCAATGATAGCCGGAAAGATGGCCATAAAAAAATTGAATGCCATGGAATCTGCACGCGTTTGTATGGCATCCGCTTTTAGCTCTTTGTCGATGAAAACAAACAGATTGTAGAGCGGAATGCGTTTGAAACCCGGGAAAGAATGTGTCTTCGACCAATGCACCAAGCCCAACCAAACCGGATGGCGGGTAAAAAACCGGCTGAATTGGTCCATGTATTTTGCTGGCTTCAAAGGAATATATGGTTTGAATGTGTGAAGGCGGACGAAAAAAAGGCAACTGTAGTGCAGGTATTGAGACCGAACAACGCGCAACACGCTTAAAAAGCAACTGGTTAGATGGTACGCTGTCTGGCCCAAAAAGGCCCATTTTCCGCCATACTTTGCAGATTTTTTTGACCGTAGCGCTGCTATGGCCTACAAAAATCCACTTCGTCTGGCAAAAAATGGCCACTTTTTTGTCTCAGACGCGACCACGCTAACCAGTTACCTTAAAAATACGGTGCCAATTTTTCCAATACGTATTCTGGCGCTGGCACCACTTTTTTCAAGGTGGCATCAAAAAAACATAGTTTGACGCGACCTGCATTGATGCGTTTTTTTTGTTCGTTGAACAACTCAACATGGAATGTGATGTACGCATCGGGCAAAGCATGAATTTCTGTGCGCACCGTAATCAAATCGTCGTAATAGGCCGGACGGATGAAGCGCATCTCCAAGTTTACCACCGGCAGCCAAATTCCATGCTCCTCTTCCAGGGCTTTATAGGAAATCCCCAAAGAGCGAATGGTTTCTACACGCCCTACCTCATAATATTCGGCGTAATTACCGTAATACAGGTAGCCCATCTGGTCGGTTTCGCCATAGCGAACACGTATGATCGTTTCGAACGAATACATTTTTTTGCTCTTTTCAAACACAAAAGTACAATTTTTGTTTGACCTCTCGGTGCTCCATCCGTATTGACGATGGAAGTGCCATGTCGAGGCTGTAGTTGTTTTGTTACTGGTTGCGTTATTTTACGCGATCTTCAAAGCAGTTGCGCATTACCCGCGTTGTCATAAAATCCACTACGTTTGCAGCAATAATCTACATAAAATTATGAATATCGTTATCACAGGTGCTGGAAAGGGCATAGGACTGGCGTTGGTACGCCGCTTTCTGACGTTTCCAGAACACCGCGTTTGGGCTTGTTCCCGCGATGTTTCCGCGCTGTTGGCCCTGGAAGCACCGAGGCTTTCCGTGGAGGTGCTCGATGTTGCAGGTGCGACCGCAGCAACAATACACCGCCAGGTTTCGGACTGTTTTAGCCAGGTGGATATTTTGATCCACAATGCCGGTGTATTGATCAACAAGCCCTTTGAATCAACAGATTTGGACGATTGGCAGCAGGTTTTTAACGTAAACCTGTTTTCAGCCGTGAAAATAAACCAAGCATTGTTGCCACTGCTGTGCAGCAGTGGCGCTGCACACATTGTCCACATCGGGAGTATGGGCGGCGTACAAGGCGCCTCAAAATTCCCAGGACTTTCGGCGTATAGCGCCAGCAAAGCGGCCCTTGCCAACCTAACAGAATGTATGGCAGAGGAGTTGAAATCAACTGGCATTCACGTCAATTGTTTGGCTTTGGGAGCCGTCGATACGGAGATGCTTCGGAGCGCTTTCCCCAACTATACAGCAGAAATGAGCAGCGATCAAATGGCAGAATTTATCTGTGATTTCAGCCTGAACGGCCGTGCTTTTTTCAACGGTAAAATTTTGCCTGTTGCCACATCCACCCCCTGATGCTGTTACACCAGTGGTTAACATCCGCTGATAAAAACGACAGGGCAATACCGACAGACGGCCTTTCCAGAACAATTATGCCCTAAATACGAAAAAAACGCTTATTATGAAGCATTTGAACAAAGAAAACGTACTTTTCCTGGTGTTGGCCTGCTTTTTTATCGGCAACACCCTCATCGCCGAAGTCATTGGTCCCAAGATGTTTTCACTGGAAAAATCATTTGGATTCCAACCCGTTGACTGGACCCTATTTGGTATTGAACATTTGTCTTTCAATTTTTCAGCAGGATCTATTCTTTGGCCCTTGGTCTTTGTGATGACGGATGTAATCAATGAATACTATGGGAAAAGGGGGGTGAGATTCTTGACGTACATGGCGGTTGGCGTTATTGCCTATGCCTTTTTGATGTTGATGCTGACCACCAAGGCTGCTCCTGCCGACTTTTGGGTGGCCATCAATCAAGACATTAAGCCGGACATCAACACCGCTTTCAATCGTATTTTCAGCACAGGAATGTTGATTATTTTGGGGTCACTCTCCGCTTTTTTGGTTTCTCAGTTGATGGATGCCTATATTTTTCATCAGTTCAAGAAGGCCACCGGAGACAGGCTTGTTTGGTTGCGGGCAACAGGTTCTACGGTAGTATCGCAGTTGCTGGACAGTTTTATCATCTTGATCATTGTTTTTTACATTGGCGCTGACGCAGAGCACCGCTGGTCGTGGAATCAGATAGCGGCAATTGGCCTCATGGGATACGCGTATAAGGTTCTGACTGCGGTTGTACTTACCCCCATGTTGTATTTTGTACACGCCATCATTGCCCGGTATTTGGGTCATGAACTCGCTGAAAGTCTAAAAAAATCGGCGGTAGATCCGGTATAGACGCGGCAAAGCCAGCACCGCTGTAGAACGATTTTTTTCGCAAGATCCCTGACATGATAACCCTTACCTATATTATTACCACGTACAATCGTCAGGTCTTGTTGGAAAGGGCGATTGGATACGTTGCACGCGAAAGGTGTGCCGGAAGTGAGTTGATTGTGGTGGATGACAACAGTCTAGAGCGGGTTATCTTGCCAAAACAGGCGCTAGAGGCTTTTCCGGAAGCTTGTCAATTGATCCGAAACCCGATTAATTTGGGGGTTATTGGCGCGAGGAATGTTGGGATAGCGGCGGCCAGGGGCCAGTTTCTCCTTTTTTTGGACGATGATGACGAGAGTTTTACAAATCGAACCAGCGATTTACTTGCGGGCATAAACCACACCGACCTTGATTTCGTTGCGGCTCGGTCATTGATGGCAACCGGAGATACGGAGAAAACAGTGCCGGCTCAAGCGGGGTTCATACTGACGCCGCAATTACTTTTGCTGCATCCGCCCCACATCAATGCCGTTCTGTGGCGTAGAGCGACGTTTTTTGCTGGCTTAGACGGAAGAATTCCGTATTTTGGAGAGCATATTTCCATGATATTGTGCTTGTTGCGCGGAGGCAAAGCCTGGCTTTCACCAGCGGTCGTCGCCAAGTTTCGGTACATTGATGCCGGACTTACCTTGCGAACACAACAACAACGAACCTTACAGGGTTACCTGACCGACATGTATAGGTTGTTGTTGGCGGAGAGCAATACAACGGCGTTCCGCCAATGGTGTGAAAGGGTTTTGCAGCTGCTGAATCAGGAAGAAATTCGTGATTTTGACGATTACCTGTGTCATTTGCAACCCTTGATGGAGCCGTAACAGGGTCTGAGCAATAGAAGCCCAGACCGCCATCCAGTGGTTTTTATGACAGGGTTGGGCAGCGACAGATAACTTCCGTGGCACCCGTTGATTGGTTGTTGACACCTTCCGCACGCAGTGTACACCACGGTACTGAGCAGCTCAATCGCCAAAAAATCGCTCAAAGTTCCTCTCTTTCAATGGGGCAAGTCATGCAGTGACTGCCACCCCTGGCGCGTGACAATTCATTGGAAGGGATGGTAATGATGGTGTTTTCCACCTTTTCTGGATCCACCTTGCCATTTTCGATATCCCGCAGTAGTTTCTGCGCGCCGACCACCTTGTATCCGAAGTCTTTGAATGCTTTTTCCGTGATGGGATTTCGGTCGTAGGTGATTGCTACGCCGGGTTTCAAGGCAACCAGGTTGCAGCCGTCGGTCCATTGTTCGCGCTCTTGATAAGGCGTTTCCCCGCGACCAGCCCAGATAAACTCCATTTTCGGGTTTATTTCTGCCAGTAAAAAATCTTTCAGGCAAGCGTATTCAACCTCTTCACCATTGGATCGGTGTACCTCCACGTAAGATCCCAGACCGTCTTGAACAATGGGTTTATACCCCACCATGTGGTTGACATTGATTTGGGAAAATACCGTATCAATGTGCATATAAGTTCGCTCAGCGGGTATGTTTACTTGCACCACATTGTTGATAATACCGCGTTCGAACAGGTAGTTTTTCACCATTTGGAAGGCATATTCGTTGGTGCGTTCGGAGCAGCCAATGAGCAGGTAATCTTTGTGGAGCATCATGACGTCACCGCCTTCGATGCTGATGGTTTCTCCGCGTTTGTTGGGGGGGAATTTGTCTACCCGGTTCAGGTTGATGGTTTTTCCATCGGCTTTCAGGCGTCGGAAGATGGGGTGGCTGCTAAAAATAAGCCTCGTGAGAAAATTTTCCCGAAAGCGGGCTGATTTATTGGCCTTGGTAATGATCACATGGTCTTTGACCGTGACTGCGATGTCACGGGTAAAGATAAGATTTGGAATGGGGTCAAATAAAATACGATCTTCCGGCTCCAGGTAGCCGGTGATGAGCGTATCGGCCAATTGTTCGGGCGAGAGCCCGGCCAGTCGGGGTATGAATGAGTAAGGCAGTTCCTCAAAATCGGTGATTTTATTGATCACCTCGTACCTGCTCTCTTCGTTTCGGGTGCTTTCTGCGAGTAAATCGCGGACTTCAAATACATTTTCCTTGCCGAGAAAAGCTTGTAGTACGCCGACAAAAATATCGTGTTCTTCCTGCATATTGGGCAGGTGTACAATGTCGTCGAAAAGAAGCTCGCCCGCCCGCTTGGGGGTGATCCGCGCGATCCCTTCGTCGGGCCGGTGTACAATGACTTTTTTCAGTTTTCCGATTTCAGATTCAACGTAAATGCGGCTATTTGCGTCCATAATTTTTTTATGATTAACTTTGGTAGGGCTGTCTCCTCGGTTTTGTCAGAGGATACGACCACAAAAGTAGATCGAATATTCGGTCAAGTGAAAACTAGTACCGCGTCCAGTGAATAATATTACAACACATACGGCAAATGGTTGGTTTATCTGGGCTTGAAGCAGGCAAAATACTGGACAATTAAGCGTTACGGGGAAACAATATCCACTTGTTGTGGGAATATGCAAGGTGGCGGCATATAGTAGTTGTCTCGATTGAGCACGTTTTATCAATTGCCTCCCAATTGGTTTGTAATTGGTTGGGTGGCACGCTGTCTGGCCCAAAAAGGCCCATTTTCCGCCAGATTTCGCCCATTTTTTTGACCGTATCGCTGCTATGACCTACAAAAATGGACGCTGTCTGGCAAAAAAAATGGCCACTTTGTTGTCTCAGGCGCGACCACGCTAACCAGTTACATTGGTTTTATACCTTTGTGGCTCTAATTTAATTTATCAGAAACGTATGAGCCTTCCATTCATCTGTATCAAATACCAACGGGCCATCCCATTTATTTTCTTTTGTGGGTTAATGTTGCTCGGAGGGGCCTCTTGTAAGCACCAAGATGATCCTAAAAACGGTGAAAAGCAGCCTGCATCGCACCAAAAAATGATTGCAATCCTGGCTGGCGTTGCGCAACAACTCAACAACCCGCAAAACAATTATGCCGCCGATGCCAAGTTGGCCAAGTGCAATGCCATGTTGGCGGCAAACAAAAATCCCGTTGATCAAATAAACCTCTTGTCTCAAAAATCAAATATTCTCCTGGAGCTCGGTGATGAGGCAGAGGCCGTTAAAATAATGGAACAACTCAAGGTGCTGCTGAAAAGTGATCCAGCAGGCCTAAAACAGGTATATCCTGTATTGGGTATGGCGTATTTGCGCTTGGCCGAACGCAACAACTGCATCAACAACCAAAGCCAGGAATCCTGTATTATGCCGATACAGGGGAAGGGCGTTCACCAAGACAAAGCGCCGTCCAGAAAAGCAGTAAATGCCTTTGAAATGGCCATGTCCCTGAATCCTGACGACCTCGATTCGCGCTGGTTGTTGAATATCGCCTACATGACGCTTGGTGAGTACCCCGGAAAAGTCCCCAAGGCATGGCTGATCCCAGGATTAGACAATGCTGGCGCCGTTCGGGTGAAACCTTTTTCCGATATGGCCGGCGATTTGGGCATCGGCGTCAAAAATCGCGGCGGCGGCAACATTGTAGAGGATTTCAACAACGACGGATACCTCGACATTGTGAGCTCCGCCTGGGGACTCGATGACCCCATCCACTATTACAAAAACAATGGTGATGGCACTTTTAAAGACGTCTCCCGCGCGTCTGGCTTGAGTGCAATCATGGGTGGACTCAATATGATTCAAGCAGATTACAACAACGACGGATGGATGGATATATTTGTGTTGCGTGGCGCCTGGCAAGGGCAAACAGGCTTTGGCGAACAACCCAATTCACTGCTCCGCAACAACGGAAACGGCACCTTCACCGACGTAACCATTGACGCCGGATTGTTGACCTATCAACCTACGCAGACGGGCACTTGGAATGATTTCAACCACGATGGATGGATTGATTTGTTTATCGGCAACGAGAGTACCAATCCCAACGACCTTCACCCGTGTGAGTTTTTTATCAACAACGGCGATGGCACTTTTGATAACATCTCTACCCAAGGCAGTGTCTTTTATATTTCCAAGTTTGTAAAAGGGGTTGCATCCGGTGATTACGACAACGATGGCTGGGTGGATATTTTCTTGTCGTGCTTCAGTGGAGAAAAAATTCTGCTGCGCAACAAAGGCATTGCCGGCAAGGTCCCTGCGTTTGAAGATGTTTCTGCGCAAGCCGGTTTCACAGGTCTAAATTCCCGTACATTTCCAACCTGGTTTTTTGATTATGACAATGATGGCTGGCTTGATATTTTCACGTGCAACTACGAATTTGGTCGACCACTATCCTATTATGCCGCCAAAGAAGCCCTCAAACCTTCCAGCGATATGTCGGGCAAAATATACCTGTACCACAACAATGGCAACGGGACGTTCACAGACAAGAGCCCGACGATGCACGTAAATCAGGTTTGCTTTGCGATGGGGGCCAATTTTGGTGATATTGACAACGATGGCTTTTTGGATTTCTACCTTTCTACCGGAAACCCTAATTTTCAGTCGCTGGTGCCCAACAGGTTGTACAAAAATATGGGCGGTAAGGATTTTGCCGATGTTTCGGTGTCTTCCCGAACGGCCAATTTACAAAAAGGGCATGCTGTTTCATTTGCCGACATCAACAACAACGGTGACCAGGATATCTCTGTCGATATGGGTGGTGCTTACCGGGGAGACGCCTTCTACAGTTCTTTGTTCCTCAATCCCGGCCAAAACAACAACAACTGGATCTGTATAAAACTGGAGGGAACATCCTCAAATCGGGCGGCCATTGGCGCAAAGCTTGCGTTGAAATTTCGGGAGAATGGTGTTGAACGCACCGTTTACCGGGACGTCAACTCCGGTGGCAGTTTCGGCTGCTCCCCACTTCGACGAGAAATAGGCATCGGACAAGCCACGGTAATTGATGAAATTAATGTCTTTTGGCCGGCAAGTGGTATCCGACAGGTGCTGAAAAACGTGCATCCCAACCAGTTCATCCAACTCAAAGAAGGACAGGAGGGGTTTTCCACCGTCCCCTTAAAAGCCCTGGTGTTCAAGAGGATTGACGGCACCATACCCATGTGCGCCAATCCAGCACTAGGCCAGTAGCACCACTATTGTACAGTAGCTTCCGGGGTAATGGCGTTCATTGGCTGCGGTAACAGGAAACTGATGTGGAGGCTTTTTCATGGGCGGTTCGGGATTTCTCGAACCGCCCATGAGTAATAATGCGGCATTATTTCTTGTTGTCCACGCCTATTCGATAACCAATTTTGAGGTTGATGGGCAAATCAAAGTTTACAAAAGGAACATCGGTGAGGTCTGCTTCATTTGTCCCATTCAGGTCTTCAAACTTGTACACGAATGCCCGACCAAAACCAATCCCCAAATCAAAAATTATACGCTCGTTTTTTGAAACAATTTTTCCGCCAATCAAAAATCCACCAGCGACACGTGTTGATTTAAATTCGTCTTTTTCGTTGGTGTCGGGGTTGGTAAAGGAATACTTTCCGCCGCCAAAACGGGTATAAGCACCGGCATAAAACCCGTTTAGCTTTTTCTCTGTCGGATTGAAGTAATACCGGCCATTGATACCAAGGCGCAAGGCACTGCCCTTGTAAATATTGTCGGATACCAAGGGGAGCCGTTTCCAGTCGGCGCCGCCGGTCAATTCAATGCCGACATTGGGGCTTGCACCGACTTCCACACCCATGTTAAAATTGTTAAACAAAAGACCCAAAGGCCCTACTTTGATGTCAATTTGTGCATAGATGGCACTGGTGGAGAGAATGGCCCAGGTAAAAAAAAGAATACTGCGTTTCATATAATTGGATTGTTTAGTGAAAAGTACATACGGATGAGGGAAGCTGTCTGGCCCAAAAAAGGCTATTTATTTTCAAATTACACAGGTTTTTAGACAGTATCAAACCGGGCTTGCTCAGAAAAGTTTGTCACACCGAACACAACGGAAAACCCTGGCTTCGTAGTGGCCGAACGTTTGTAGCAGAAAAGTAGTGTGTTTGTCATAGAAATAGTGTGAACCATGAAAAATATTTTTTATCCACCGGCGGTAACACGCCCTCAACATAGGCGTATGAAACGAGCAGGGTAGGGTGGAATTTCACGACAAAATAAATTTCACGTTATTTTAATATATATGTTAATTTTATAATGTATATCATTTTAAGCGCTGCTGAAAACAGGATGTCAAATTTTGGGGTATTTTTTTTTAACGTTACATTTGGAAACGAGCAGTCCTTACATACCTTTGCGGCGTTTTTAAGGTCGAATGGATGGGCACTTTTTCGCGCTGATTTATAGACCATCTAAATAGGCGGTTTATCTGTCAAGTTTCTTTGTTAAGAAGGGCCGGTTTGTACCTTTGCGCTGACAAAACACTGACAATTCAAATATTACCGTCAGAACCATTTTTTAAGAGAAATCAATTTATACCGCTGATATGCTGCTGAAACGCATTTGTTGGGTTTTCACGCTCGTACTTGCCACTTCATGCTCCCTGCTTGCAGGACCTACCAAAGAAGCAGGCAAAGAACTTTTCTCCGGCAACTGTGCCTCCTGTCATGCAAAGGACATGAAGACGGCCTCTACGGGTCCTGCCCTGGCTGGTTTGGAGGATCGCTGGAGTACTTTTCCACGGAAAGATCTGTATTCTTGGATACGCAACTCTCAGGCAATGATTGCCAGCGGTCATCCCCGCGCCACGGAGTTGTGGGCGAAGTACAAGCCTACCATGATGAGTTCATTCCCAGGTTTAACGGATGAGCAAATCGAGAGTATTATTCTCTATGTAAATGATCCAGGCGCGCCCAAGGTGGATGCTGCCAATACTGGCGCCCAGACGGTTGCCAGTGAGCCTGGGCTTCCTTGGACGTACATTGGGTTGGCCAGTGTACTGCTCTTGTTGGCTTTTGCTTTAATGCGCATCGTGAACAACCTCATCAACGTAACACGCGTTCGTGATGGACTTCAGCCAATCGAGAAAACAACCAAAGAAATTCTCACCACAAAAGGTGCAGTTGCTTTTTTTGTATTCTCCTTGGTCTTGATCTTTGGCTACAAAACGGTGGATAATGCCACCAAAATGGGCCGCGAACAGGGTTACGAACCAGATCAACCCATCGCATTCAGCCACAAAATACACGCGGGCATCAACAAGATTGATTGTCAGTATTGCCACGACACGGCACGCCGTTCAAAACATGCGTCTGTCCCGGCTACCAATACTTGCATGAACTGCCACGCAGCCATCAAAAAAGGTACCATCTCCGGCACCAAGGAAATTACCAAAATTTTTGCCTCCATTGGCTACGACCCGATGACCAATCGCTACATATCCGATTACGATACGTGGAGCGAAAAGCAAATCGAGGACTTGTACAAAAAATGGATCGGACAGGAGTACGTGTCCACCAACAGCCTTACATCCCTGGATGAAGCCGGTAAAAGTCTCGTAGAAAGCCAGTGGGACGGTATTGTGAAGGCCCTCCGCGATGATACAAATGGTAAAATACAGGGACCAATCGAATGGACCCGTATCCACAACCTCCCAGACCACGCCTATTTTAACCATGCACAACACGTTTCTGTTGGTCAGGTCCAATGCCAAAAATGCCACGGTCCAGTCCAAGAAATGGATGTCGTGTACCAATATTCTACCCTCGGTATGGGCTGGTGTATCAGTTGCCACAAACAAACAGAGGTTAAATTTACAGACAACCCATTCTACAAACAGTACAACCAGGAATACATCAAGTTCCACAAGAAAGAGGTTTCCAAGCCTGAATCTGAGATGGACAAAGTATTTGTGGAAGATATTGGCGGTCTGGAATGCCAAAAATGCCATTACTAAAAATTATTTATCATTCGAATAATATGCACCACGATAACGGTATTTGGGTAAGCTCCGAAGATTTGGCTCGGGAAGAGTCGTTTTTGCAATCTGCAGAACAAGAGTTTTCGGTTGAAAACATAGACCAAACCGACGGCAAATGGCAAACTGGCCGCCGCGACTTCTTAAAGTTGATGGGCTTTGGTCTCGGAGCGGCTACTGTAGCAGCCTCTTGCGAAATTCCAGTCAGAAAGGTTATTCCATACGTCACCAAACCCGACGAAATTGTGCCGGGAGTGGCCAACTATTTCGCTTCTAGTTTTGTCAATGGCGGTGACTATTGCGCTGTACTTGTTAAAACACGCGAAGGTCGCCCCATCAAAATCGAAGGCAATTCCCTGAGCACGGTCAGCCACGGAGGCACCAGCGCGCGCGCGCAGGCTTCCGTCTTGAGCCTTTACGACAGCCGCAGGCTTCAGTATGCCGGGAAAGTCAAAGAAGGACAAGTCGAAAAAATCGATTGGACCGCTCTGGACCGCGAGGTAAAAGCGAAACTTGCCGCCGGTGGCAACATTCGAATTATCTCCAACACCATCATCAGCCCAACGGCCAAAAAAGCTTTGGGTGAATTTACTGCAAAATACCCGACAGCAACTGTCGTAACCTACGATCCTGTATCGAGTGCTGCCTTGTTGGCTGCAAATGAGCAGTGCTTCGGTGCCGCGGTAATTCCCAATTACAAATTTGAAGCAGCGGAAGTCATTGTTTCCTTCGGTGCTGATTTCCTCGGTACTTGGATCAGTCCTGTCGAATATGCCCGCGCTTATGCCAAAAATCGCAAGGTAGCTGGAAAGAAAGGCGCAAAAATGTCTCGCCACTACCAAGTGGAAAGCCACATGTCACTCACAGGTTCCAATGCCGACAACCGTTTGCTGATCAAACCCAGTGAAATGGGTGCAGCCATCGTGGCACTGTACAATGCTGTTTCCGGCAATACAGGTGGGCCCGTTCCCAACGAAAAAGTCGCTGCCGCAATGAAAAAAATTGCCGGTGAACTGACAAATGCAAAGGGAAAATCGCTCGTCGTGTGCGGCTCTAACAATGTCGCAGAACAAGTGATTGTCAATAAAATCAACGACTTACTGGGCAACCTGAATACAACGGTTGACTTCAGCGAAGCATCGTACCAACGCCAAGGCGACGACCGTCAGGTGGAGCGCCTCATTGGTGAAATGAACGCAGGACAGGTTGCCGTGGCCATTGTCTGGAACACAAATCCTGCATGGGACGTTGCCGGCGATCAGTTTAAAGCCGCCTTCGCCAAAGTTGGAACAAGAATATCATTCAATGGTGTGATGGATGAAACGACCGCGCTGTGTACCCACGCAGCGCCTGCCCATCACTTCTTGGAATCTTGGGGCGATGTAGAGCCAAAGGCCGGAAAACTGGGCCTTGTGCAGCCAACCATTGCGCCGTTGTTTGAAACGCGTCAGGCCGAACACTCCTTGTTGGAATGGTCAGACAGCACCAATCTCAACCGTCAGGACCCCCAGCCGTACTACCAGTACTTGAAATCACATTGGGCAAGCGAGATTTTTAATCGTCAAACAAAATACGGAACGCCAGCGGCTTTCTGGGACATGAGTTTGCACGATGGCATCTTTGAATACGCCGCAAGTGGGGTATCAGCGGCTTTCAACCCAGCTGTTGCCGTGGATGTCAATGGTGTCTCCAAACCTGCTTCCGGTGAAGTTGAAATCTCTTTCTACGAAACAGTTAACATCGGCAATGGCCAGTATGCCCACAATCCTTGGCTGCAGGAAATGCCCGACCCGGTCAACCGCACCGTTTGGGGCAACTACCTCAGCGTTCCGGTTGAATGGGATCAAAAGAACATCAATGGCTGGAAAGGCTTGGAGGATGGTCAGCAAGTAACGGTAGAAGCCAATGGAAAAAAAATCGTCTGTACGGTTGTCCGTACGTTCGGGCAGGCTCCCGGCTCTGTTGCCATTGCCCTTGGTGGCGGTCGCGAGCAGGGCGGTTGCGGTGTCGGCTATGGCGTCAATGTAAACCCCATGCTGAGAACGGAAGGTGGCTTCACCCAGTACTACGTTGCAGATGTAAAAGTTACGCCCACCGGTACGGTGGATAAAGATTATGCTTGTGTTCAACACCACCATACCATGGGGGTGAAGGGTTTGCAAGATGGCAAAATGATCAATGCAGATGAGGCGGTACTCGCCTTCCAAGGTTCATTGACAGACCGTTCCATTATTTTCCAGACCAATTTGAAAGACCTTCAGAAACTGGAAGATCATCTGACGGAGTTTCACGAAGAAACCACACATTTGAACAGTCAAACCTTGTATCCAACGAATGAAGAGTTCTTTGGCACCGGTTTGAAATGGGGGATGTACGTGGATATGAATTCTTGTATCGGCTGTGGCGCTTGCCAAGTGGCCTGTGTGAGTGAGAACAACGTACCTGTTGTAGGCAAGAAAGAGGTGAAACGTCACCACGAAATGACTTGGCTTCGCATCGACCGGTATTTCTACGGCGATATCGAAAATCCGCGGGTGGTGTACCAACCAATGATGTGCCAACACTGTGACAATGCGCCTTGCGAAAATGTTTGTCCGGTAAATGCGACCAACCACTCCATGGAGGGTGTCAACCAAATGGCATACAACCGTTGTATCGGTACCCGTTACTGTGCCAACAACTGTCCGTACAAAGTACGCCGTTTCAACTGGCTTGACTATACCACCGCTGATTTATTCCCATCCAACGAAGAGCGTGTTTTTCACGTAGAAGGCGAAAAAACGCCATACTATGCCGACAACCTCGTGCGTATGGTGCTCAATCCGGACGTAACGGTTCGCACCCGAGGCGTTATTGAGAAGTGCTCATTCTGTGTGCAACGCATCCAGGAGGGCAAGTTGACCGCCAAACAGGAAGGCCGTGCGATCATGGACAATGATGTGCGTACTGCTTGTCAAACGGCTTGCCCAACGGGCGCCATTGTGTTTGGAAATATGAACAATCCGGAAAGTGAAGTCAGCAAAGCCACCAAGCATGCAGGTGAGTTGGCCTATAAAGTGTTGGAAGAAATCAACGTCCGTCCGGGCGTGAGTTATTCCGCAAAAATTATCAACACCAACGAAGAACTTTTTTCTTAATGATCAATGGTGAATGATTGTCGAAGCACAACCGGTATGCGTACAGGAGCATGTTCAACGTAATCATCCATCATCCATACTGAAACAATTATGTCTCAAGCAGTAGCGCCGGTCAGGCACATATTGATCGAAGGGAACAAATCCTACCATGATATTACGGAGGATTTGGTGTCGCCAACGGAGAAAACACCAACCCGAGAATGGGTCGTAGCATTTGCGCTTTCTTCGGCATTTTTGGCACTTTACGTATTTTCCATTACTTGGACGGTGTGGAAGGGTATCGGTGAATGGGGCGCGAATCGCACCATCAACTGGGCTTGGGACATCACCAACTTCGTTTGGTGGATCGGTATTGGTCACGCTGGAACCTTGATTTCGGCCATTCTGTTGCTTTTCCGCCAGCGTTGGCGGACGGGCGTAAACAGGGCTGCTGAGGCTATGACTATTTTTGCGGTAATATGTGCCGGTCAGTTCCCTATTTTTCACATGGGACGCGTATGGTTGGCATTTTTCATTTTTCCTTTCCCGAATACGCGTGGTCCGCTTTGGACAAACTTCAATTCGCCGTTGTTGTGGGACGTGTTTGCGATTTCAACGTACTTCTCGGTTTCCTTGCTGTTCTGGTACACGGGTTTGGTGCCTGATTTAGCGACTGTTCGTGACCGTGCCAAGGGCTTTCGTCGCAAGATGTACGAAAAATTCTCTTTTGGGTGGACAGGTAGCGCCAAGCACTGGCAGCGTTGGGAGGCACTTTCATTGGTATTGGCCG
>CAIZLM010000237.1 GCA_903933805.1 uncultured Bacteroidota bacterium
ACAAAGTTGGATCAGTTTCAACACCAGGGCTCTTTTGAAGGCTGGATCCGCCGTATCATGGTTAATTCAGCCTTGCGTGCGTATCAGCGACAACGGCACGACCAGGAAATTTCCGGGTACGAGTTTCTTCCTGAATCCCCTGTTGATCCCGATGCTATTGCGGCACTTTCGGAAAATGAATTGTTGGAATTGATCCGCAAACTTCCAGATGGTTACCGCGCAGTCTTCAACTTGGTTGCCATTGAGGGGTTTTCGCATGGTGAAACAGCCGGTATGTTGGGTATTCAGGAAAGCACTTCAAGGTCGCAACTGACGAAAGCCCGACGCTGGCTGTGTGACCAAATTGAACGCATGAACCGGATTTCAACCGTCGAAAAATGATTGAAATTCTCAAAAAAACCAATTTTGCCCAACGGAATACAGTTAATGCATGAAAAGTACGCCTGAACATATTGATCCGATTTTTCGCAAAAAGTTGCAAAATATTTCGACCCCTCCTCCAGCCGTTGTTTGGGGAAATATCGAGCACGAATTGCAAAAACGCAACAGGCGCGTTTTTTGGTGGTACTTTTCCTTTGTTGCGGCGGGCGTAGGAATGGTAGCAATGTGGTTTTTACTGGCAGTTGATCACCCTGGCGAGGCTGCGATACAACCAGATCTGGTGCAGACCCAGCCTTTGTCTGTAGCAGCGGTGGAAGGTAAGCCTCAGCCAGCCGTATTAACACAACCAAAAGCCAATTTTTCTGACAATAAAATAGCAGAAAACAAAAAACTTTTACCGGTGGAAAATTTGTCTGTCACCAGTAAACAAACTGCGAACGCTGCCGAGGTCATTGTGGCCAACCTGGCAACAGTAAGTGCCACTGTACCAACGCCTGACAAACCCCGCGATGCTTCCACGGCAGCAATACCACCGCTTCTTCCGGTGCAGTCTGCCATGGGATTTGCAGCCTTTGAACCGGTTGGACGGCCCTTGCGCAGTCCAATGAGATACCTCCATGTGTTGGCTGTCTCACCTTCCTCGTGCATGGTTGAGAACAACCTATTGGTGGCAAAAAAGCCCATTGGCCACTGCTACGATTTTTCCAAACAGCCGACCGCGTGGCTGTTGGAAGCATATTTTGGTCCATCGCTGGCGCAGCGAGAATTGACATCCAGTCCCGACAACCGCCCTTATCTGGTCAGTCGTCTCCGCACCGAGCGCCGAGATTTGGCGTACAATGTTGGACTTCGTGCAGCGCTGATGATCAAGGGCAATTTTATGATTCGAACAGGACTGCACTACGATCATTTAACGGAATTATTTGAGTACATCGATCCCAGCTACGTGAAATACTTGGTTGAAATCGTAAATCTAAATGGAGTGTCTACCATTGATACAGTGGGTGTGGAATATGGCGAAAAATACCAGAAGACCTATAATCGTTTGGGGATGTTGGACATACCCGTTATGGCTGGTGTAGAATTGCGCAATGGGCGTTCTGGTTTTAATATACACGCCGGGATGTCGTTCAACGTGCTTTTTTGGAAGCGGGGCGCTATCCTTGCTCCTGATACAGGGGTTCCGGAGAGGTTTGCACCCAATGGGACGCTGTCGGTATTTCGTCCGCGCACGGGTGTAAGCGCTACTGCCAGTGTACAATGGTTTTATTACCTCGAGCCTAGAACAAGATTTTTTGTAGAGCCTTATTTCAAGAAAGTGTTGCGTCCGGTTTCTGTAACAGGGTTTCCTGTGCAACAGCGTTATGGTATAGGAGGTGTGCGGTTTGGGTGTACCAAGATTTTAAATTAAAAAAGCAGCGATTGAAACACAGGGTGCATCTCTAGTAGGTGTAGTATCTACATGACCAAATGAAACACCTTATCATGTCTATTTTTTTTAATACGAGAACGGCCTCCGTTGTAATCATCGGCGCGTTGTTGTTCATTTTAGGTTGCCGGAAAGACGTGGAAGAAATCCGTCCGTATCCGGTAACGCTGGATGATTTAGCTGTTCTACTGCAACAGGTACCATCACCTGCTGCTTCTGCCTCCTTCACCTTCCATCAATTGAGTCAAGATACTACGCTTACCACACCCAGTGGGATGCGCATTAGGCTGACGGATGTGGATCAATTGTTTGGCCGTAGGAATGGGCTTGCCCCCTTTGCTTGCAGTACTTGTGACAATTTGAGTATTCTTACAACAGCGGTAGCCACCAAGGGGGATATTTTATCCAGCGGTCTCCCAACCTATTCAGGGGATGGTGCTTTGTTGGAAAGTGTGGGGATGTTTCAGTTGCGTGTCTTTTGCGGTACGGAGGAGTTACAATTATTGCCGGGGCGCAGCGTCTTCGTCCAATTGCCCTCCCAGAGCGCCAAAAGTGACCTGATGGTTTACGCCGTTTCGGGCGGTGCCAATGAATTTGAAGGATGGCAGGATTCCGGGCAGTCGGTGGATACCATTCAGTGGTCTGTGCAGGGTGGGGCGGTTGTCCAAAACGGTTATGAATTTCCCATTGCACAATTGGGGTGGACCAATTGCGCCAAGCCCCTTTCTTCGGCAGGTACCACGTCCTTCAGTGTTACCATGAAGTCGGGTTATACTGGGTTGAATACACAGGTTTTTTTGGTTTTTGACCACCTATTGTCTGTGGTTCCGTTGGTTTTTGATGATTCAACCCGCTCTTTTACTTTCCCCAAAGTTCCGGCAGGTCATCCTGTTCGTGTGGTGTCGGTGGCAAAGCTCGATACGGCTTATTGGCTCGGATCGACTGCTACGGAGACGGGTACGCACACCGTCATTCCTTTGCTTCCAATGCAACAAACGGCCTATGAAGTATTGGACTATTTGCAAGGACTTTGAATTAGCGGTCTTTGGCAGAATTTTCTTGGTATTCGCGTATGGTAATTATGGTTTGCCAGTACCTTTAGTTTCGGTAGCTGGTTGGCCAGACAGCGTCCACCTATCCAGCTACTAATTTTCCCAACATTCGGCCACCCCAATTCTGGAATCGCCTGCCCCGTAGTACAGCATCCAGTGGTCGTTGAACCACACCATTCCCTCTAAGAAGCAGACGTTGTTGACAGCGCCTTCTTTCTCGAAATAGCGTTCTGAAGAGAGCAGGTAATGATCTGCTCGGCCAATCAACTGAGTTGGTTTGGAGGACGAAAAGAGCGCCTGCCCGATAGCATACCCGTTGGGAGCCAATGTTTTATCGCCATCTATAGCACTGTTTGCGCCATTGTACAGCAGCAGGATACCGTCTTTTCGCAGTAGGGCAAAGGGGCCGGGCTCCACCAGTTTGCTGTCAAACATTCCAGGCCTCGGCCCCATGACGGAAATAAGGTTGCCGCGTTTGTCTTCCAGTGGTTGCCATTGGATGAGGTCATCGGAGGTGGCCATGAATAGATCGGAGTCTCCCCAATACATGCGGTATTTTCCGTTGATTTTTTTGGCAACAATACGGCTACCTTTTCGCGTGCAGACAATAGCGCCTGACTTAGACCAACGTTTGTGGTATTTTTTGGCGGTCAGCACAGGTCCATGTTTTTGCCAATGGACAAAATCCTTGGAAGTTGCGATGCAAAGATGGGCGATATTTCCATCGTAGGCCGTATAGGTCATAATGAAAAGGCCATCTTTGCGTGACACGACGCGCGGGTCTTCGCAACCGCCATTCCATTCCAGGTTTTTCAACGCATCCACATCTGGGTACAGCACAGGATCTGGTCGTTTCCGAAAGTCAAAACCATCACGACTGTTGGCGAGCCCGATTCGGGAGGTTCCGCGGTCATCTTGTGCCCGAAAAAGCATCCATACCCGCCCATCGTGTACGATGGCAGCCGGGTTAAAGACATTTTTAGCCGCCCAGTACACTTTTTTTTGACGGATAGGGCAGGTGAAATGCGCTTGGATATCGGGCTCCAGAATAGGGTTGTAGTCGTCCGAACGGATAAATTTTTGGAACATCCAGCTGTCGGTTTGTACCAATGGCTGGGTACTGGAACACGCCGACAAGTAAGTAGAGAAAAGGATAATATATGCAAGAAATCGCATAGGGCTATCTTTTAGTTGCTGTTTGTTCTAGCAAGATACCGAGGGATTGGATACCGGTGAGTGGGTTGGTTCGTGCATATTGTTCGAGTGTGATCAGGTGTTCTCCGATTTGGTTGAAATAGAGTTTGTCTTGGAGCAGTATTTTGGTTTCGCACTTATTTCCGGCGCAATGGCCTACCGGTTTGCCCTGAACATCAAACAAATCGAAGGATCGCAAGCGCGACACCCTTTTCCCATCCGGGAAACGGGTGTACAATTTTACGTAGATATTTTGGTTGGGGAAAGTATCGGCGTGTGTGAAACTGATGTACAGATTGTACAGCTGTGTTGTATCGGTTACAGGCACTTTAAAATCCAGGGTATCCGTGTAAGACCATCCATCCGTCCCGACGGGTTTTTCCGCTTTGAATACGTATTGATCGTTGCAGGCGGCCATACTCAAGCCGATAAAAAAAAGGAGAATATAGGCAAGGTGGATTGTTTTTTGACCAGGTTTCATATTGTTTTATTTAAGAAATGATGCTGTAGGGCTTATAGCAAGCGTATCACCATGATACCCGATTGGCCTCGTTGCGTGGCAATGTATTCAGCCAGGGGTTGTCGAGCGATGATGACCCTCCCGGCGAGTGAGGAAGCGTGAAGGAGATAAACCAGTCCGTTGCGTTTGATGGCGAAGCCTTGGTGGGCAATATCGAGGTCTTTTTTGACTGATGTAAGGCAAATGATGTCTCCATCTTGGATGAATTGCGCCATGTTTTGGATGTTATTTTTTGGGATGTAGTACCAGGTATGGGCGTTGATGCGTTTTTCAGCATTTTGAATGTCTTGGAGCACTTTTTTGTCTTCAATTCTTGGATATTTTGCAGGTCTGGCGGAGATATACCCAATTTTTTTATCATAATGGATGCCGCCCAAGGATGCCGTCACATCTTTTAAAACGCCCAGTTTTTCAGCTTGTAGCAGCCAACCGGAGAAGTAGTGAATACGCGAGCCATACCCATCAATTTTGCCGCCCCAATACCGAAGGTTTTGCAATCTGGCCAAGTATTGTTCATATTGTTCATTATGGGCTAGGGCGATGGCCACACTGTTTTCTACGAGTGTCCAGCAGTCCATATCGCTCAAATCGACCACCAGTTTTTCTTCTTTTTCACATTCCAGACAGCCGTGGACATAAGGTTCTCCTAGGAATGATTGGGCCACTGCGAGTGCCCGCGCTGGGTTATTGGCGACGGCGTCGGCCAGTTTTTGTTTTTCCAGAAAAAGTAAAGAATCCGACTTTTCTGTTGCCGGTTTGATGGGGTTGTGGTCCAATGGTGAGGAGAAATAGCGTGGCATTGGGTACCAAAGTGCGCCCAACAAGCCGACCAATACTGCTGCAGATTTCTTCATAATCAAAGGTGTGTATTTTGTGCCGCCAATATATGGCGCCTCAAAGTTTAGACTTTAAGAATGCTTCAACCACCGACAAACCCATTTTGAAGTCTCGGTTGTTGTTGATCACGATATCGGCTTCTTCTTTATAGGGGAGGATATAGCGTTCGAATGCTGGTAGTACGTGGTGTTGGTACTGGTACAGCACATCTGCAATGGGGTAGCCCCTTTCTATCTGGTCCCGGTGGATACGTCGAATGACTTTTAAATTTTCTTTGGTATTGATGAAAATTTTCAGATCAAAAATGGGCGCTACTTTTTTGAAGTGAAAAACGAAGAGTCCTTCTACCACGATGATGGGTGCAGGTTTGAAGGTTATCAACGCGGGTTCTACACTTGGGTTGTTGAAGACATGTTCTTTGATCGTCACTTCTTTTCCCTCCATCAAGAGATTAATATCGGTGCGAAATTTTTTTTTGTTGAACGATGCCGGCAGATCGAAATTATATGCCCCATTTTCATCGCGTTGCTGTTGTTCGCGCGGTAGGTAGTAGTCATCTTGGGAAACCAGGCAGATTTGATCTTCCGTAAAAGACTGACGTAAATACCGGACAAAGCTGGTTTTTCCACTGCCGCTACCGCCGCAAATACCAATAACAAAAGGTTTCATGGACTATTAGGATTTTGGATTGAACAATAAGATAGACGTTTTCAAACGTCTTTTAGGGATGCTTTATCAGCACGTTTGCGGGTAATGGGGGGTTAATATTCCTTCAAATTTTCTACAAAAGTAGGGTCTCTCCCGATTTTTTTTTTGATAACCAATCTCGAAGCGTACATTTCGCCTTGAAAGGACTTTCTACCCCAAGTCCCTTCCTACTATTTATCTAATTTTTGAACACAATAACGTATGATTGGTCTTCTGGGCATTGTTCTCATTCTTGGCGTTGCGTACCTTTTTTCAACAACCGCAAGGCGATAAATTATCGCACTGTTGGTATGGGCCTGATGTTACAGGTACTCTTGGCGGTTTTCATCTTGAAAACGCCCATTGGAAAGAAAATATTTGAGTGGTTGGGTCATGTGGTGACCAAAGTGTTGAATTTTAGCGACGAGGGCGCCCGGTTTGTTTTTGGCATATTGGCCGATCAGGCGGCTTTTGGCAACGTACTGAAGGCAACTGCGGCCAACGTTGAGGTGGGGCCTCAGCCATGGAGCACAGACAGCCTCGGTAATCCTGCCTTTTTTGGAGGTTTTATATTCTTTTTCAAGATTATCCCGACCATCATATTTGTGGCTTGTCTGGTGAATATTTTTTACCACTTGGGTGTCATTCAAAAATTAGTGGAATGGCTGGCCAAGGGAATGAATTACTTTATGAAAGTGAGTGGCGCGGAGTCGTTGAGTAATATTTCAAGTGCGTTTGTGGGTCAGGTGGAGGCTCAAATAATGATCAAGCCATATCTAAAAGGTATGACAATGTCGGAACTCATGGCGTCTATGACGGGTAGTTTTGCCTGCATCGCCGGAGGGGTGATGGCGACCTACATCCTGTTTGGGGTGAAGGCTGAATACCTTATCGCAGCCAGTATTATGGCTGCACCGGGCGCCTTGGCCATCGCCAAAATCATGTATCCTGAAACGGAAGTGTCCGAAACCAAGGGTACTGTGAAGTTGAAAGTAGGCAAAGAGCATTCCAATATTGTTGATGCCATATCGGCGGGCTGCTCCGATGGCCTGCGGGTGGGACTCAATGTATTGGCCATGTTGGTTGGCTTTCTGGCACTCATTGCACTGCTCAATTTTCTGTTGCTCAAAGTTGGGGGTACCATCAACTATCTGGGACTTACCAAGGAGCTTTTTGGTGGTTGGGACCCCTGTACCCTGAGCCTCAATACGATCCTAGGTTCTGTATTTTCAATTTTTGCATGGACCATGGGGGTGCCTTGGCATGAATCTACCCAGGCGGGAGCGTTGATGGGCACGAAGTTGGTTGCCAATGAGTTTGTGGCATACCTTCAACTCAAAGACATCATCGCCAGCAATAGCTTGTCGCCCAAAACCATTGCGATTGTCAGTTTTGCGTTGTGTGGTTTTGCCAACTTCAGCTCTGTTGGCATACAAATTGGTGGTATTTCAGCCTTGGAGCCCAGTCGCAGGTCGGATTTGACAAAATTGGGGTTCCGTGCCCTCATCGCTGGCACCCTGGCTTCGTACTTGTCGGCTACCTTGGCAGGTTTGTTGTTTTAGGCTGTAGTGCCACGTATCCGGCAAGTTGACTGTCCCCAAAAGGCTTACATGACCACCCAACCAGTTATATCTAAACATCGTTTTTCATACTCCCACAACGGTACTTCAATACGAAGACTATGAAAATATTCTGTATAGGGCGAAATTACGTAGATCACGCCAAGGAATTGAACAACCCAGTTCCGACGACGGAGCCCCTCATTTTTATGAAGCCTTCCACGGCATTGCTCGTGAACAATAAGCCATTTTATCACCCGGATTTCAGTAAAAACATCCACTTTGAAGGTGAAATCGTGCTGCGAATTTGTAAAAATGGCAGGTCGGTACAGCCTGAATTTGCGGCCCGTTATTACGATGCTGTGGCATTTGGTATAGATTTTACGGCCAGAGACTTGCAGGATCAATTAAAGTCGAAGGGTCAACCTTGGGAGATAGCCAAGGGGTTTGACCGCTCTGCTCCCATCAGTAAGTTTATTCCGCTGGCTGATTTGAAAAATCCGGGTTCGATAGAATTTCAGTTGAAAAAGAATGGAACCGTGGTACAAGATGGCAATACCAAGGATGTTATTTTCGATTTTAACACCATTATTTGCCATATTTCACGCTATTTTACGCTACAAACGAACGACTATATTTTCACAGGCACCCCTGCGGGGGTAGGGCAGATACAGATAGGCGACGTGTTGGACGGCTATCTAGAAGGGCAGCATCTGTTGCATTGTGCGGTGAAATAAGGCATTGCTGTTTTTGAGCGGCATCATCATACCGCCCGAAGGTCACCAAATTTTATCAGGGGAGCAGCCTGTTTGCCAATGTGCTCGCCCAGCATCCGGTAGGCTTCAAATTGGGCGTCATCGAAGTACTGGTCGGAAGATGCCTGGTGTGGAAATTTGGGGTTTTTCTTAAAATAGTTGAGTACCATGACTGGTGCAGGCTCTGCTATAGGAGGAGGCGCTGCGTTTTCGTCGTATTCTTCAGCGGCAGCCTTCAACAGGTTGACGGATGACTTCAAGTAAATAATTTGGCCTGTTTTCTGGTAAAACCGCACTTCTTTTTTTCCGTTCTTGTTGGTGATATCTTCTTCCAGGTTGTATGTAACAATGCCCTCTGCGACGCTGGAGGGGCTAAAGAAATCACCCGAAGCTGTTTTCTGTGGCATTAATTTACTGAGGTCTATGCTAATGTCCACGTTGTAAATGGATTTTGCGAGCCGCACGGCTTGGCCGAATGATTCAAAAGAATAAGAACCATCTGCTTCAAAGTCGGCCACGACGATGGTGCTGCACCTGCGTTGCAGCAGCGGTAGCAGTCCCAGGTTATCGCCTGTGTGGCCGCCGTCAGACACATTTACTTTGCGCGTATCCGCGCCCAAGTTTCCGGTTAATTCTCGCCAGATATAGTGCAGCCAGAAGGGGTATCTGTGGGATATTTTTAACCATTTGAGCTGTAGATTGTCCCGCGAAAAAAGGGCTTGAATTTTATTCTTCAAGGGGCTGGACGCTCTTTTTGTTCCGCTTGATTTCGCCCGTAGTTCCTGTTTTTTATAAGCTATAAAGTATTTGGGATTGTCTATCCAGTATCCGGTTCGCAGGTTGAGCAGCGTCATGTAAAAATTGGAGGCGGCAAAACTCAAGGGTCCCATACCGGAGGACAACGCAGCCCCCGAGATGGCCATGGCTGTACTGAGTTTGGTGGAGCCGAAATTGTACACATGGGTGTTGGCGTATCCGGTTGAACGGGATCCGATGAAGTACTTGGAGAAAATGAAGTGTTCGCTTCTCAGTGTTTTGGCCGACAGCTCATGCGAGCCTTGGAGGTTTAGGGCCGTAACAATCAGGTGGTATGGTGCGCGAAAATTACCTTCACCAAGGGCGTGCAGCGGTAGGTCAACATGGTTGCGCAGGTTGATGCGTAGCAGGTTGTATTCTTGTTCGTCGGTTTGGTGCGCTGTTTTGATTTTGAGGCGGCCACTGGTACGCAAAAAGGCTTCAGACAATCGGTCCCGATAAAAATAGTGCAGCGATACATCGTTGGCATTGACGGCAAATCCCATGATCAGCAGCAACGTTAGGGCAATAAAAAACAGGGTAATCACAACATCGGTACGGTTCCAGTTATTACAGACAGCAATTTCTGGTCCCCAGTTGTTCAACAGGTGTTGTTCAAGCGTAAAAAGTCCCTGGGAAATCCAGGCAAAAGCCAGTCCAACGAAAAGGAAAATGGAAAGGTTGAGTAGGGGCATTTGAAGCCTTCGGATCATGGTTTTCATGAATCCATCGGTGCCGGCACGCCCACCCAGCGACTGCATGGTGAAAAAGTAGGCAACCAAGACAGGTAGAAAGGACAAAGACAACTTGAT
>CAIZLM010000238.1 GCA_903933805.1 uncultured Bacteroidota bacterium
AAAAACAAGCTACAAAAAGTGACCGGTTAGTTTTTTTCTAAAATATATGGCATGTACATTTATATGTACATTTACATATAAATTTGTCAGCGTATTTCTCCTTAAAAAACAGTCAAAAATGCGTTTTTTGATCCGTTGTTGCGTGTTTATATCAGTTTTTGTCGTGTTTTTTTCGTGCAATATGAAATACGAAGCACCTGTGTCAGACGATATAGAACCTGCCGCGATGTCGTTTTTCAGCTATGATCGGTTTGAAAAAGAGGTCTCGGAAGGCTTGCACTACAAGGATCCCGCCTATTGCTTCCGCCTCATACGGGAGACCGTGCCACAGCGGTGGTGGCGGTATGGCGTAGAAGGTTTGTATTACAGGCTTCCTGAGATAAAAGATACCGGCCTGACAGAGCGCTGGCTAGACACCGCACAGGTTGCGCTTCCGGATGAGAATGTGCTGTCTTTTTTACAGATGATACGCGGTTCGCGGCTCATCGAAAAAGGTTCGTATAACGAAGCAGAGGTCTGCCTTCAGGCAAGTTTTGACCTGGCCACAAAGCAGCATCAACCATTCAGGGCAAGTGACGCGAAGCGTTATATGGCCCGGTGTTACCTGCTCAAAGGGGATTACCCCAAAGCCTCTGCTTTACTGCTGTCCGTGTATGATTTCCTCAAGGACAAATCGGATATCCCCCACGAAGTCCGAAAATACGAGACGATGATGGGATTGGCACACATATATAACAGCAGTAAAGACCATCAGCAAGCTCAATATTGGGCACAGGCAGCGTATCAGTATGCCCATCAATATCCCAACCACGGACAGGAAGTAAGAGCATCTGAAAGCTTGGCTCAGGCTTTTTTAGACCAGAACAAACCAGACTCCGCTTACCTTGTGCTACAGGTAGCAGCAAGCATCCGAGATACTTGCCACGTGAGCGCAGATTCCGCATGGGGGCATTATCTGATAGGACGAGCCCTGACAGAAATGGGCCAATACCAAAAGGCCTTACCACTGTTGTCATTGGCAGCATCCAGCAATCTGGAGACTTTCAACCGCTCCAAAATAGCCGCAATCAGCGCGTCAATGGCCGACTGCTTTCTGGGTATGGGCATGGCCGACACCGCGCAGTCGTATTACCTGCAGGCGCTGTCCACCACACCAGACTCGTCCGCCATGGGCGCTATACACTACAAATTATCTGGAATTTACGAAGAAAAGGGCGCGTTTCAAGCTGCAATGGTGCAAACTAAGTTGGGCAATCATTGCTACCGCAATTTTTTTAGCGCTGAGAAAGACCGTGCCATTGGCAAATTGGAGTCGAGCATTGCATTGGAACGCGAAGAAAACCGCGTCCGGTTCTTGACAGAGCAACACAAAATTCAGCGGTTTAAGTTTGCGGTGCTGCTACTGCTGTTCCTGATGTCTGGAAGTGTTTGGGGATACTTAACAGAGCGACAACGCAGGAGGCACGTTGTCCTGGAAAAAGAAAACAAGTTACTCGAAGCGCAAAAGCTAATCCAACAACAAAAACTTCGCTTGTCCAATGTTTCACTGAAGGAGAAAGAGCGTAAAGTTTCGGCCCTACAGCACTTACTCGATTTAAAAAATCAGCTGATCACCACCTTGGAGCAACAACAAATACTGCCTGAACAGCCCGATGAAGTCATCACTTCTTTGCGGTTACTCACCGAATCTGACTGGCTAACCTTTCTCAAGGCGTTTGAAAAGCATTTTCCCGGATACTTTGGGCGGATGAAAAATGTGTACCCACAAATCACCAGCAATGAAATTCGCCTCTTCCTATTTATTAAAATCGGGCTTGAAAGCGCTGAAATAGCGGCGATATGGGGTATTTCACTGGAGAGCGTGTACCGAAACCGCACGAGGCTTCGTCAGAAACTCGGGTTGGATAGCACTGCGAACCTGGAGCATTTTATTCGAAAGTTTTGATGCCGAAATCGTATGTGGGGCGATACCTTCACAAAGTAGTAAGTGGTTAGGTGGTAGGCTGTCTGGCCAGTTACTTTTGTAAAACGATGGGCGCCCCGGCATTCCGAGACACCCATCGGTAAATCAATGCTACTTCATCTGTATCATCTTCCTCGTCGCCGAGTCCGTCGCAGTCTCCAAGGTGTAGTACAGCACACCGCTTGTTTTCAACACAGAACGATCCAACACCATCGCGTTGTACCCCTTCGCATAGTCACCTTGCTGCGTGAATACCACGCGACCAGCTGCATCATACACCGTTAAGATGGCGGCGGCGGCGGTAGGTAACCGGAAGCTGATGACCGTTTTATCTTTAAATGGGTTCGGCTCGTTCTGATACAATTCAAAACCAATGTCTCCCGTACCAATTTCTCCGCGCTGTTGGGTCGCCGGCGTATAGGCCAGCTCCACCCGCTCTGAGCGGTAATCTGTGTGCCAGGCCGAAGCCTCCAGGTCTTTCTGGCTGATGGACAACACATCGCTCAACGTATATCCACCTTGCAATACCCGGAAACGCAGCTTGAACATTTCAGGGCTGCCGACTTTCGTCTCCGCAGTCGCAACAGCCCAGACCATGCGCAAACGGCCTTCCGCCAAATCCCAGGTGCCAAAGTTGGCAGC
>CAIZLM010000239.1 GCA_903933805.1 uncultured Bacteroidota bacterium
TCCCGGTGTTTTATCTTCTAAAGATGGTGATTCAAGATTTTCAACTCATGCCACCTTCCGCTCATACAAATACTGCTGAAAATCAACAAATAAGTCTCTAATATTCGCCACATCGCCCAACACCTCCTTCGCATCTTCCAACGATTGATACTTGTTGGTCAGCAAAATGGGCAGTTTGTCTTGGTCAAGTTCTTCCACCCCGGTTTCGACGTACTTGCTCAGGACGAAATCAATGAACTCCCTTTGCTTGTCGTCGAGCAGGGCAAAGATGGTGGCTTGTGCTGCTGCAACCCGTGCTTCCCGTGTGATGGGCTTTATGTCGCCGTTGAACACATATTCCAGCACGTCAAACAGGTCGCTCTTTTCCGCGTCAATCAATTTCTGCAATATCGTCAGGTCATCCTTTCCAAAACCGGCATCCGCCAGTTTTTCCAACAAAGTTCGTCTGGTCATCGGGTTGCTCCAAAGGGTTCGCAGTTCATCTTCGCTCTTGAAGAGGTTGGGTAATTCCCCAAAGAGGTTGTTCATAAACTCTTCGGAGGAAATGGGTTTGCCATCCGCACTCCAAAACGAGGTGGACATCATGTGCTGTATTTCACGCTCTTTTCCGTCTCTCAATTTCACCTTGATGCGTTTTCGTTTTTCACCACCCTCCTTGTCTCCCTCTTTTGGTTCTTTTGGTTTGTAAGTGAATGGTGGCTCGTCCTTCACAACATCCAACTCAGGCTCCAGAGGTTCCCCATCCCACTCAGGATCAGCAAAGTGGTGGAAGGCATCTACAAAGTCATAAATGGTGAAGAACTCCTTGCCGTCAAACAAGCGCGTTCCACGCCCTACAATTTGCTTAAACTCAATCATGGAGTTCACCGGGCGCATCAGAACGATGTTGCGGATATTCCTTGCATCCACCCCCGTTGAAAGTTTCTGGGAGGTAGTCAGTAAGGTAGGGATCGTTTTTTCATTGTCTTGAAATTCCCGAAGAAATTGCTCTCCAATCTCCCCGTCATTCGCAGTGACCCGAACGCAATAAAATGGGTCGGTATTTTTCTTGTACTGGTTCACCAAATCCCGAACGGCTGCGGCATGGTCTTGGGTGGCACAAAAGATGATCGCTTTCTCGTTTTGATTGGCTTCATCCATAAACACCTTGACGCGCTTTGCCTCCCGCTCCTTAATTTCTATGATTCGATTGAAGTCTGACTCCTTATAAAGTTTGCCCGATTCAATTTCTCCCTCCATTACCCGGTCGTCCGAGGTGTAGATGTAATCATCAAGGGTCGTCTTGATGCGTTTGACCTTGAATGGCGTTAGGAAACCATCGTTGATGCCTTCTTTTAGGGAATAGATGTAAACAGGTTCGCCAAAGTATTTATAGGTGTCTATGTTGTCCTTGCGTTTTGGTGTAGCCGTCAAGCCCAACTGAACGGCAGGAGAAAAGTATTCTAAAATACCACGCCAGTTTCCTTCATCATTGGCGCCTCCCCGGTGGCACTCGTCAATGATGATAAAATCAAAATAATCAGGCGGATACGCACCGAAGTAAGGGGCAGGTTTGCCCTCAGCATCCGTGCCACTCATAAAGGTTTGGAAAATGGTAAAGAAGATGCTGCCATTGGTGGGAACAGCCCCTTTTTTGGTGATTTCCTTTGGACTGATGCGCACCAAGGCATCCTCCGGGAAGGCTGAAAAGGAGTTGTAGGCTTGGTCGGCTAAGATATTTCTGTCGGCTAAAAACAAGACCCTAGGTCTGCGGCTTCCGTCCCGTTTCAAGTTCCAGCGGGTTTGAAACAGTTTCCACGCGATCTGAAAAGAAATGGCGGTCTTGCCCGTTCCTGTTGCCAAAGTCAACAAGATGCGGTCTTTGTTGTTTGCCACGGCTTCCAAGGTGTTTTTTACGGCGATTTCCTGATAATACCGAAGTTGCCAAGTGCCACTTTTGTCCTCAAAAGGGATGGCCGCAAACTTCTCCCGCCAATCATTTTGAACCGCAAAAGTCTTGTTCCAGAGTGCTTCGGGACTGAGATATTCTTCCACCAAACCTTCCACCCCCGTTTTCATGCAGATGCTGTAAATCTCTTTCCCGTTGGTGGAGTAAGTGGTTTCCAAGGCAAGTTTTTCGGCGTACTGCTTGGCTTGTGCCACACCTTCGCCAACACCTTGCCCAACACTTTTGGCTTCTATGACCGCCAGTTTGATGCCTTTGAAGACCAATACATAGTCGGCGGTGAGTTTTTTACCCCTTCCACCGCTTGATTGGATTCTCCCTGCGGTGATGTTGTATTCCCGGAGGACTTTGGATTCTTCGACAACGCCCCAGCCACAAGCTTTTAGCTTGGGGTCGATTAGTTCTGCACGGGTTTCGGCTTCGTTCATATCTTTTAATTTTCTTCGTAGTAATAGGAATAATCAATTCCTTTCATAAACATTTCGCGGTCATTGATTTTGTCAGTCAAAGCGTTGTTCAACAGTGTTTTTAGCAAATTACTTTTTGTCGGGCTCGTCATCATAGCGTTCATGTACCCTATTTTACTTATTTTACTCCAATCCACACATTTTTTGAGGCGTTTTTTTAGTATCAAGTCCAACCATATTCGGGTGCTTCTGCCGTTGCCGTCCATAAAAGGGTGTGCAATGTTCATTTCTACATATTTGTGTACAATTTCATCAAATGTAGTTTCGGGCATTGCTTCTATTTGCTTTAATGTATCGCCCAAAAAGTGTGACACAGCAAATTGAAAACCGCCTTTTGAAATATTTTTTTGCCTGATTTTTCCTGCAAAATCATAAAGGCCGCCAAACAAATAAGCGTGTATTTGTTGCAACCCATTGCTTGTACCAACCTCCAAACTGTTGACAAAACTGCTATCAAACAAGGCATACGCTTTTGTTTTGCTTTTGCCGTCTATGCTTTCATCACTGTAGGTAAACCATTCAATGAACCGGTTTGCTTTCGTTCCGGGAAAGGTTTTGCCCAGGGCAATGATGCCGTTGTAGTCGAGCATATCGGCTAAACGCCTTTTGCCGTCAGGTGCAAGCAATTTCAACTGGGTAGTGGCACTAACCACTTGGCTGTTTTCTTTCTTCAGTTTGGCTTTTAGGTATTTCCAATAATTGCGGGTCTTGGTATAGTCGTCCTGATTGGTAAGCACGGCAACAATATCCAACACCGAAAACCACCACTTGGCGTTTGTTTCATCCCAAACGGCGCGCACCTCGCGGTCGTCAAAAAATCGTATGGATATTTTGGCACTCATCGTCTGAACTGTGATTCGTTTGATTGATGTGATTGTTTTGATGGCGTGACTGGTATTTCTTTGAATTTTTTGTTGGTCAGACGCTTGAATTTCAAGCTCATTTCACCAAAATTGATGAGCAGTCCTATTTCCAGATTATAGGTCTCCAAATAATTGATCGCTTGGGCAAAATGGACATCTTCCAATTTTGTCATGGCCTTCAGTTCCACAGAAATAATGCCTTCCACCAAAAAATCCACCCTCCTTGTTCCGATCTGTGCTTCTCTGTAATATATGGGCATTTCAAATTCCCTACTGAAGTTGAGACCCGCCAAACGCATCTCGATTTCTAAGGCTCGTTGATAGATAACTTCCTGAAATCCATTGCCTAATGCCTTGTGGACGGTCATGGAACAGCCGATTATTTTGGCGGTGCGTGCTGAGTGCTTGTACTGTTCGTTTATCATTTGGTCTGAACGGTGATTTTTGTGATGGTTATGATTTTTTTGAAACTTTTTCAAATTTAATCATTTTTTCTTTAATCACAAAATCACCCCGATCATTGTCTGAACGGTGATTCTTTTGATTTTCTTGATTGAATGATACCACAAATGATCAAGATAAACACCCTAATCAAAGAAATTCAAATCACCCCGATCATTGTCTGAACGGTGATTCTTTTGATTTTCTTGATTGAATGATACCACAAATGATCAAGATAA
>CAIZLM010000240.1 GCA_903933805.1 uncultured Bacteroidota bacterium
CCTCCCCCAAAAATTGGACAAATAATTAAGGGGAATTGCAAACCGGGTTGTCGTGGCTAAAAAAAATTGGAGACGCGAGTCAGTATGTGCGAATGGGCTGGGTATTTCAAAGCGCTGCGCTGTCTATAAACAGGCAGTGCGAACTGGCAGGCATTCCGCGCAGCAGTTGTGGTGCTATGAACTGCGCGGGGAGAGTGCGGAGAACCTGTTGTACATGCGCTTGATAGACGCTTACACAGACCAACCAACACACGATTCGTAGCAGAAGGGTAGTATTTTTTCTACTCTTTGCTTTGAATAAATCAATGCCATTGTTACTGCTTATTTCAGGCAGTTTTGCTGTCGAATAATGGGAAAAGATCATTAAAACTGAATATTTCACCAAAAAATCACTACTACGTAATGAAAAAATTAAAATTATTGTCTGCACCTTTAGAAATCAATAATCTGATTTTGAAGGGCCTGTTGACGGCAATCTGCTTGTACTTGACCATTCCTAGTTTCAGCCAATGCTCAACCTTGAACGTTACTGTAGTTATGCCAAGCGTTACCTTTGACATTTGCGATTTCACTTTTACCTCGGAACTCACGGTCTTACACCATTATCCTGCGTCGCACACTTACTTGGTTTCATTTGTAACGTATAATGGCTTTTTTGGCTATATTGAAGACGGAACGTTGTCGAATGTTACTTATACACCGACAGGCCCGGGCAGAACCTTAGTCACAGGCCTATTATTGTCTGTGAAGGATCCAGCAGAGGAGATCACGGTAACCATGCACACACTTACTTTTAGCCGGGATGCAAGTTTTACTATCGCAAAAAACTTCACAATTGATGTAGACGACACGTCATGCAGCCCTGCTAACGTTGCCAATGAAAATTTAATCTTTTTACTTCGGTGTTTGTAGATCTCCGACCAGTTTCAGAGACATCTTTAAGCAATCTGCTCGATCAACAGATGATACAACTGGCACCGGCAAATTCCAGTTTGCCTAGTCTTCTGATTGACGATGAATTATTGGTTGATTTACCCGCGTCTTTTATTGGAGAAGCCAGTAGTATGCGCGATGTAACATTCATGCCTGGCGCCAGTATCCGTATTGCATCAGATAATCCGGCAGCCGGGTTACAACCGAATCTGTCTGCTTTTTTTACAAATTTCCACACTTGTCCAGGCGCAGAGCTGGCGGAAGGAATTGTAGTTGATCCGTCTAGTGCTTCTGGAAAACCAATTACCAAGTTGAGTTTGGCGGATTCCGGCATCCAGGATTGCCGTTTCGGAATCAGGGCGAAACCGAATTCAGGTTTGAGGCTGGAAAGGAACGATTTCGCGAATAACTACATCGGTATTAAACTTGACATGACCGGCGCTGCCGGCGGCCAGGAGCGTGTCCGGATCGACGGATTTTCAGCTAACAATTTTTTCACAGCTGGTGGATTGAAACGGGCTTATCCGGGCATGCCGGAACAGATCGAATCACGTGGCTATGCCGGTATTTTACTTAACAGATACCTGGACTTCAATGTGTTTGGCAATACTTCTTCTGGAGGAAACAACTTCTACGCTCTTACCAACGGTATCCTCTCCTACAATTCCACGGGAAACCTCGGCAACATGACTTTTAACGACATTCAGTCCGTTGGCACCCCAGCGTATCTCTTGAAAGGGTATGGGATTTACCTGACAGGAAAAGACAGCGGGCCGCGATGGTTCAATATCAATGAATTCTGGACCAATATGACTTTTAACAATTGCAAGACCGGCATATTTTCAGCCAGACATGCCATGAATGTAGAGAATGTTACGATGACGAACGTGGATGTGGGGATCGACGTTTTAGGTTCACAAACAAGGGATATTGTCATCGACGGTAACAACATCACAGCCCGGCAGGAAGGCATCCGGTCTTTTTTGAATGAACCAGTTCATATAATCAGCGCCATTAAAAACAACAACGTGACCATCACCGGTCTTGGTTCAGGTGTTTCGCCTGTCTCCGGCATCGAGTTGGAGGAAAGCGGCCTTTCAGGCGCCTTCGGCGCAGGCTGGTCGGTGACAACCAACAACGTTACCATGCAAAAAGGCGGTCACGGCATTTCATATCGTTCCGGGTTGTTCGGAGCGCTCAGAGGAAATGTCGTCAACAACAGCGGTAGTGTGCCCGGCGGTCCTTACAAAGGCATCCGGGTGGAAGGTGTCGGGTTTACGGCGGTGGCTTATAACGACGTCACTCAATCGGCTTCCGCCGGGGGCACAGCTTCATCCCACGCCATCTACTCCGCTGCCGGCTTCGCCAACGGATTTGATTGTAATTGTGTTGACAATACTGGTGTGGGTATGCAGTTCTATGATATGGCCGATTATACCAACAACGTTCGTGGAAACAAAATTAACGACCATGGAGACACAGGGCTGCAACTCGGCGACGATGTACAAGGCAATGTATTTATCGGAAGGCAATACCATACCGGTAATGTGTGGGACCTGTCGGTGCTTCCACCGGGCGGGTTTGGCGGGGTGAACTGGGGTGCGGGTGGCGGTGTTATTGCTTTATCACAGTTTTTTGTTGATCCTAACGAGCAAAGCGGAGATTTGAACCCTCCGGTTGAGCCAGATGATTGGTTCGTGAAAGAAATTACACTTAATTCTTCATATAGTTGTATCAATAGTTGCGTCCCCCCGGCCAGTTTCATTCCATTTAGCGGCGAAGGTGACGTTCCGACTTTTCTCGATCAGTTGATCGCTACCGGGACGCTGCCAACCGATGGCTGGACGGACGAGACAAACTGGAAAGGTGCCTACCGGCTTTACCGCAGGATGCTGCGCCGGCCGGCCATCGAAAATTACGGACCCCCATACGCAGGTTTCAAAGGTGCCAATATGAACCTTGCTACCGGAAAACTGGCGTATGTCGCCGAAGAGAAATCGAAACTTTTCGATGTCACCAGCCCAGAATATACAGCCTTGGAAAACTACCGAATAACAGCCAGACAACAAACGGCTGACATCCTTGCACTTGATCTCCAGATACAGGAGGGCGGTACCATTAATGAAAGTACATACAATTCCCTCGTGCAGCAGCGCTCGATTACACAGGCCCAATACGACCAATATTTCGATGGATTGGAAGCCGCCCGACTGCTAAAGCTCCGGAACCTGCTGCAATTCAACGCGGGCGCTTCAACAACCGGTAGTTTGCCTGCTGCCAACCACAAAATTATGAATGGCATAGTATTGAACATGCTTGCCAATGATGGAGACTGGTCGCCCACCGATCTAGGCGTAATGTCTGTTATTGCAGAACAATGCCCGCTCGAAGGCGGCGATGCGGTTTACGAAGCACGTGCCATAGTAGCCTACCTCACAGGGGAAGAGTTCGACGACCATGAACTTTGCAATATAGGCGAACGAAATCAGCACACACAGAAGGGTGGTTTTGACATTACAAAGGAAATTTCATTATACCCTAACCCGACAACAGGGCATGTTTACTGGACCCGTGCACAAGACGGGCCTGTGACGGTAAAG
>CAIZLM010000241.1 GCA_903933805.1 uncultured Bacteroidota bacterium
GCAGAGGATGGGGTCTATGATTTTTTTTACATCGGTGAAGTCCATCACCCAGCCGAGCTTTTCGTCCAGATCGCCTTGAATGAATACGACGAGTCGGTAGGTATGGCCGTGTATTTGGCGGCATTTGTGTTCAGGCGGTACATTTGGCAGGAAATGCGCTGAATCGAAGGTGAATTGTTTGAAGATTTCCATGGGAATAGCGAAAAACAGCTTTAATCGCGTGGTTGGATGTTGATACCGGGTAAAAGGCGAACAGTATTGATCTTCACATCGGAAAAAGAAAATTGTGCTTTGATTTGTTGTATCGGAAGCCCATTGAGAGGTTGACACAGTGCCTGTTGCGTTTCAGCAAGCGCGCTGTTTTAAGGAATGCCCACGTTCGTTTGGTTTTCGGGTGGCACGATCATGATTTCGAGCTAGTTCTGACTATTTTGTGGTATTCCCGCCAAGTGACCATTTTTTCGTTTTGCTCGTCCCATAATTTGTTATAAATACAGTGCAGGCTTTGCCAGAAGGTGAGGGTATTGGCCACCTGGTCAAAAATAGGATTCTCGTGGTGGCAGCGGGCGAGTTCGTAATTGGGGACAAGGGAGTTGAGGTGGTGTATGTGGTGGTAGCCGATATTGCCCGAAAGCCAATGGAAAAGGCGCGGTAGTTTGTAGTAAGAACTCCCTTGGATGGAGGCCCTGAGGTTGTCCCAGTTGTTTTTCCACGCTTTATAAGTGTATTCGTGTTGGTGTTGAATGTAGAAAAACCACAGTGCAATGGTGCCAAAAGCCATCAGTATAGGCAGTTGTACCAGTAAAAAAGCCGACCAACCGAGTAAATAGACGAGCGTAGAATAGGTTGCCAGCAGTAAAAGGTTGTTCCAAAGTAGCGCCCGGTTGACTATTTCCCATCCTTTCAGGCGAATGATGGGAAAACGGTTGTTGTAAAAAATATACACCAGTGGTCCGATTAAAAACAGCACTGGAGCACTTCTAAACACGGCGTACTGGAGTTGTTTGGTGCGGCTCAATGCTCGGTACTCGTTCACCGTCAGGGTGTTGATGTCGCCAATTGCGCGGTTTTGGTCCAGAATTCCATTGTGGCCATGGTGGTAAAGGTGGTTTTTAGCCCAATATTTATAGGGAATAAAGGTGATCATACTGCATACAACACCAATGATGTTGTTTGCTTTACGGGAGCGTAAAAATGACTGGTGTCCGCAATCGTGCTGAATAATAAAAATACGCACCATAAAAAAGGCGTTCACCACCGCGAGTGCTGCTGTGAGCCACCCTGAAACATCCCGAAACAGGTACATGGCCACCCAAATCGCGAAAAATGGCAAGAATGAGTTGAGTATTTGGATGGTTGCTTTCCGCTTGTTGGGCAGTTGGTAGCGCCGGACGATGGCCGGAAGTTCTTGGTAACTATTGTTGTCTTGAAACTCCATATTGTAGTGACTTTTAATATTGATGCACAACGTTGGTCTTATAGGTTTAGGCGTGTAAGATTTTTCATAAACAGGTAAAAAGTATGTGTCCATCATCAGTTTCAGTGATGAGACTTGTCATCGCATAGCTTTTATTAAAGTATGTAACTGGTTAGCGTGGTCGCGTCTGAGACAAAAAAAATCGGCTAATTTTTGTCAGGCGAAGCGAATTTTTTCAGGCCATAGCAGCGCCACGGTCAAAAAAAAGGGCGAAGTATAGGGGTAAATCAGCCTTTTTTAGACCAGACAGCGTGCCAACCCACCCAGTTGCTCAAAAATGGAATTCTCCCGCTGTTCAAACAAGGAAACCAGTAACCGGGTATCCGAACAGATACCCGGTCTGGTTTATCCTATAGGGATGATTAGGTTTTTAGGGTCAAGATTATTTCCGCCAAGGCAGCTCCAATACCCGCTGTGCCGCCAGTTCGCCCATTCGCACACCCTCATCGCAGTCCATCCGGAAATGTACACCAAGTGGGATACGGGAGTAGGCGTCTTCGTCCCCGAGCGCTTTGAATGAAGAGAAAGTGCGGGGTGTGCCGATAAATTCTACGCGATTATTGTGGCACAAATCGGTGAAAGAATAGGTTCCGGCGTGTGACGGGGTGTATTCAAAGAAGGAAGCCAATATTTTAGCACCGGCGCCACCGAAGCCAGAATGGCCAGAAGGATAGGCTGGAAATGCGGGGGTAAAGCCCTGGACTCCGGTGATTGGGTTGTTCAACATGGTTTTCCAATTGGTAGCTTCCGGGTATTTTTGGGCCATAACCCGTCGGATATAGGTTATTGGACGTTCGACATTGTAAATATATTTTGACTTCCAAACAGCAACGCCTGCATCGCTCATGGCCATGGCCAGCTTGGCGTAGAGTTCGGCACACTGAGCGAGGTTGAGGTTTTCAATCACCATCACTTGGTTTGCAATGGCATAAAGATGGGTAGGAGGGCCGAAGGTTAAGTCAACCATATCGTCGCTCCAAAACTCCGCCGCCCACTTAGATTCATAAGCGCCGGGACCACCTTTTGTGATGTTGTTGACAGCGCTGAACGTTTCGTAGGCTTGGGCATAAAAAGGAGATCCTTCCTCCTCGCTGAAGGGTATTGGGGGTTTGGCTATTAGGTCTGATGCGCGCATGGCAAAACAGCGCACATCGCCCCAATATGGGAAAACAGCAGCGCTGAAATCCGACCAAGTAGGCTGCCACAATCCCGGGCCAAATGGTGGCTGATAGTCGTTTGGCTGTGCATTTAAGAATGCGTTATGGCCGGCAAAATCCTGTTTTTCCCACTCGTAGATGGCGGTTGCCACCAATTTCCCATAGTTTTCAGAGCGTGCAAGTATTTCCGGTGTTGTTTGTCCTGCATATTGTTCGTGTAACTGGTTGTGCAATTGATCAATACCGTTAAAAAGGGATGGATACTCAATTTCCATCTGAGAAAAGAACCTGGTCATCAGGAAACCGTAGGATTCGTTGACACAGGCAGGCCAGTAATACTCCTGTCCATGCTCAATTTTTGGAAGTGAAATCCCGCTGTATTGTAGTTCCAGCGAATTATTTTCCGGCATGCCGGCCACCACAGACTCATAGGCCGCCAGGCTCATATAGGCCAATGACCGCGGCCCTGTACCTGGCCGATTGCCTTTCGCATATCGGTCTAGTTCGAGGTATTTATCGTTCCAGGCTTTGTACACCTTGTTGTCAAAACTATTGGTTTGGGTTTGGACGTAAGGTGGAGCTTCATCGTTTCTGCATGATTGAAAAAACACTGCTGTTGTTATGCAGGCCAGTAACAGCGTTCGGAGATGTTTGAAATACTTCATGGTATCATATTTAGGTAAGCTTGACAGAATTGATGTTGTAACTGGTTGAGTGGCAGGCTGTCTGACAAAAAATGATTACTTTTTTGTCTCAGACGCGACCACCTAACCAGCTACGATGTTCAAAAATGGGGTAATGTGGTCAAGAGCGTGTGTGAACTCAACCAACGTGCGATGCTGCTGAAGGCGGTTGTGTGGTTTGAATGTCCGGCTTTGTGCCGCTTAGGGGAAATTCATCAAATTCGTAGACCTCCTCAGAAGCAGGTTTGAGCGAACGGATCCTCGATACAATAAACCAGGTCAGTGGAATAACACCACCAAAGAAAAATACCGAAGCGCCGATGCCACGCATCCACGTCAGGGTTTCAAAAATACCACTGCCCGTGAAGGCCTTGGATCGTGCAAACCAAAGTCCGTTGTCTACAATTGATTTGAATTGAATGGCTCCGGCAGGGAACAAATCCAATAATACCATCAACATCAAGCCCACGTTGATAGACCAAAAAGAAAATTTGATCAATTTTTTGCTCCATCGGTTGGATTTGAGCAACAACCGAGCAGCAAAAAGAAGGGCAGCCAGTGATATGTTGCCGTACACGCCCATCAGCGCTGCGTGCGCATGGTTGATGGTCAGGTAAGAACCGTGTTCAAAATAATTCATGATCGGCAGGTTCACGATAATGCCCATCACACCAGCGCCGAAGAAATTCCAAAAATTGACGGCTACGAGAAACAAAAAAACTTCCGGAAAGCCAAAATCACCCAGCTGCTTGTGTGAAATTCCATTGACCGCCATCTTGGGCATGTTCTTGAACCGCGATGCTTCAACCGTTAATAATATCAAGGGAACAAATTGAAGGGTAGAAAATATCGACCCCAATGCCATGGTCGCTACCGGCTTGGCATTCCAATAAAAATTGTGTGAAATACCCAAAAGACCCGTGCCTAAGAAGAGAATAGTGGCAAAATATACAACCCTGATGGCAGCTTGACGGCTCACCAAACCCATCAAAACCATCAAATAACTGACAATGACCGTGATAAACACTTCGAAAAACGCCTCTACCCACATGTGAATCACCATCCATCGCCAAAAATCGGCAATTACAAAATTGGTCTCTGGCTTTGCGACAAACCCCGAAATAAACAACAGTGGAATACCCACCACAGAATAGAATATCCAATTGGGAAGGTTCCATGGTTGGCTTTTGATAAAGGCCGGCTTGGCGCCCCGATACACAACCACACCCCATAGAATGAATATACCCATGAGTAATACCTGATAAATTCGCCCAAAATCAACGAATTCCCAACCCTGATGCCCGAGCCAATACCACCATTCACCCAATATTCCTTTGGGACCCATCACCATGCCAGCCAGCGAACCGCCCACCAGTACGAATAGCATGATGAAAAGTGTGTTTACCAATAGGAGTTGCCCGGGAATTTCTTTTTTCGATAAAATGGGAAGAATGAAAATAGAGGAAGCTATCCAGCAGGTCGAAATCCAGTACAGCGCAATCATCAAATGCCAGCTGCGGGTGATGGTGACAGGGAGCACTTCCGAAGTATGAATGCCAAAAAAACCTAAAAAATTGACAAAATCATTGATGGTGAAAATCCCACTCAATACCTGGAGGAAGAATAGAACAGCGGCAACAAGAAAGAATTTATAGGTCGCCCGCTGGGTTCTTGTTGGCTTGAAATTGTTGACGCGCTCGGAAGTGAGTAGGTCTTTGGATGATGGCGTGAAGTACTTGTTTGGAAGCTGATTGTACTGTCCAATAACGTACAACACGATGCCGCAGGACAACACAAACGCCAATAGCCCCAGTACACTCCACAGTATTACCGGCGAAGTAGGGGTATTGCCGGCACTCGGATCGTATGGCCAGTTGTGGGTATAACTAAAGTTGCTTCCAGGCCTTTCAACAACGCAAACCCAGGCTCCCCAAAAAAAGAATGCGGCTAAATCCTCGGTTTCTTTCCTATCGGTAATGTAATCTTTGGGCGGAAAGGACCCTTCAGGGTTGTTGTCTATAAAAAGATCTGTGTAGTACTTTTTTAATCTTCCAAGTGCATATACTTGGGCATCGGATAGCAGTACAACATCCTCTTTTTGGTCGTATGTGTTCGCTTTCAATGCTGTTTTAACTTGCTCACCGATGATTTTTGCTTCCATATCGGTGAGGTTCCTTCCGTATGATTTTTTATAAGTGTCCTCATAATATATTTTCATGGAGATACTTATCTGGTGTAGTGCCTCTGCCGTAAAATCAGGTCCTCTCTGAGCCCCGTCGCCAAAGAATGACCCATATTCCATCAGCGCATATTGGTGAAATACTTTCTGTCCGTGCTCAAGCGCTGTTTTGGTGATGACAGTTTCTCCTGAAGCTGACTTGAACGCGCTCATCGGCGGAGCGTCAACGTAAGTCTGATAGCCAATCAGCCCCACCCCAGCAACACTTATGACGAGTATGAACAGGAGTGGTTGCCACCAATTTTTGGTATCCATCAAGTAATTGATGTTCTTGGAACCAGTTTTTGAAGGCTGTTCTTCTTCTTTGGAAGTAGGTTTTGAACGCATGATGCTTTGTTTTAAATGATATAATTAAGGTAAATCGCTTTATTTCGGTTTTAGGAGTATTTTGTCTTAAATTAAGATAAAAAATATGCTAACCAGGTACAAAATAAGGTAACTGGTTAGCGTGGTCGCGTCTGGCAAAAAATGGATCTTTTTGAGTCAGAGAGCGTGCCACCTAGCCAGATACTGCCAAACAAAGGAGGCCGTACGCACGCGTAAAAATCCGCAGTATGACGAAAAATAGGCCTTATTAATCCAAAAGTGACAAAGTATTCTTGCTTATGGCCCCAAACGAAGGCTACTCAAGAGGGCAGTATGTCCCATGGAGGCCAGTGAGGTGTTTTCAAATTCTTGCTTAAGCGCCCCGCGTATTTCTTTCCAAAATTGATGCATCGGACAGGGTGCCTGTGCACCACATCCCGGCAATCCTAACAAGCAAGTATTAAAAAAATCATCGCCCTCTAGTACTCGAACCACATCGCTCAACATTATTTTTTCGGGGGGTATCTTAAAGGCTATTCCGCCATTCGGCCCACGGTAAGAAATCAAAATTTCAGCGTGTGTCAGGGACTGCAGAATCTTGGTCAAGAAATGAAAGGAGATGTCTAGTTGCTCGGATAGCTCCCGTATGCTGACATATTCCTGTCCGCTGCTGTTGCCAACCAGATACAGGAGGGCCCGTAACCCATATTCACTCGATTTAGAGAGGACTTTCATGATAAAATAGTTTTAAGAGTATTTAGTCTGCAAATGACGCTATATTTTTTTAATTCAACTTGATTTTATTCGTTAAGTATTATTGCAACTGGTCAGTGGCACGCTGTCTGGCCCAAAAAGGTTAATTTTCCTTCATTTTCCGTAATTTTATTTGACCGTAGCGCTGCTACGGCCTACAAAAATCCGCTTCGTCTGGCAAAAAATGGCCTCTTTTTTGTCTCAGACGCGACCACGCTAACCAGTTACGTTTGTCACGCAAAAGTAAACAAAAATACATTTAGGACAAAATTATCTTAAATAAAAAAAGATACCATACATTTGCTGCTGAAAGATCTCAATGGGGTTTATAAAATTTCCGATCCGTCTAAATTCAATTA
>CAIZLM010000242.1 GCA_903933805.1 uncultured Bacteroidota bacterium
ATTCCCACAGTCATCAACAGCCTTCCACGTCCGGGTCGTGCTGTACGTGCCAGCGCAATTGCCCTGCAACGTCGTATCCACAAAGGTGATCTCTACCAGCGCGTCACAAGCATCCGTCGCCGTCGGGGCCGTGAACACAGGCAAACCCGGACAACTTACCGGCGTAACTTGCGAAACACACGTGATCGTTGGTGGCGTATTGTCACGTACCGTGATCGTGCGGCTACACTGCGCCGCATTCCCGCAGTCATCAACAGCCTTCCACGTCCGGGTCGTGCTGTACGTGCCAGCGCAATTGCCCTGCAACGTCGTATCTGCAAAGGTGATCTCTACCAGCGCATCGCAAGCATCCGTCGCCGTCGGGGCCGTGAACACAGGCAAACCCGGACAACTTATCGGCGTAACTTGCGAAACACACGTGATCGTTGGTGAGGTATTATCCACCACCGTAATGGTTTGGGAGCAGGTATTGTTGCTATTGCCACACGCGTCTGTGGCACGCCAAATACGAACAGCATCGTATTCAAGACAGCCACTGGTGGGTGGCGGAGACGTAGAAACAATACTAATCACAGGGTCAGCGTCACAAGCATCCGAAGCTGTGGGAACGCCAAAATTCGGGATTTGCGAGCATTCCACCGTTGCGTTGAAGGGACAAGTGATGATTGGAGATGCTGTGTCTTGTACCGTAATGGCTTGCTGGCAAGTATTGGAACTGTTTCCACAAGCATCCTCCGCGTACCAAACGCGAACAGCCGTGTAGGACAAACAACCCAAGGGCGGTGGCGGAGATGGAAATATCGGAACAATCAATGGTGAAGGGTCGCAGTTGTCCGAGGCAGTAGGGGTTCCAAACGATGGTGTGGCCGGGCAGTCTATCGTTACATTGGCTGGGCAGGTAATCATCGGAGACGTGTTGTCTTGAACTGAAATGGTTTGAGAACACGTATTGGAGCTGTTTCCGCAGGCGTCTGTTGCGTACCAAACACGTTGGACGGAATACGTCATGCACCCCCCTTCTGGCGGCGCTGTGGAGGAGGTTATCACAACCATTGGAGACGGATCGCAGACGTCCATGGCCGTGGGATTGCCAAATTCCGGGGTTTCAGCACAATCAATCGTCACACTTACCGGACAAGAGATCGTCGGAGGAGTATTGTCCTGAACAGCAATGGTTTGGGAGCATGCCGTAGATGTATTCCCACACCCGTCCATGGCTGTCCAAGTACGGGTAATACTGTAAACTCCGGGACAATTCCCCTGGACTGTGTTGTCGCTACCGCTGGTGATGGACACACTCAATTGACAGTTGTCCGTGGCTGAAGGAACTCCAAATATGGGAATGCTGGGACATGCCACCGTGGTATTGGATGGACAAGTGAGGACGGGTGGCGTGTTATCTTCCACCGTGACCGTTTTGGTACAAGTACTGGCGCACGGATCGGTGCCAGCCGTTAACGTCAGCGTATAGGTAGCATTACAGGCACCAGAAGCCGTTACACTGACGCACTGCTCGTTGGAGACGCCATTGATTACGCCATCACCTGAAATAGCCCATGCGTATGCAAACAGATTTGTTGGTCCGCAGTGTTGGCTGGTCGCCCCGGGACACACTGCATCAGGGCCATTGATGGAACAGGTGGGTGGCGTACAGCAGATGGGTGCTGTACCGGAAATCGTAATGGGGTCACAATAGCCGTCAAGTCCCATAACAGGTGCCATCGTGATGTTGTAGTTTATTCCTGCTGGATAAGTCACCGTCACCGTACCCTGGTTCACATTGGGTATGGTGTTGGTTGTTGTAAACGTGAGTGGGCTGGGGCTGGTACTGATGGACGAAGAGCCCATTGCCGTCACTTCGACGGTGGTGCTGTTCCCGTAAACATTTTGCACAACAGTGTACGATCCGTCAGGGTTACAATTGACCACCGGATCACCATTGGTGGAGAAATAACACAACTCACCACAGCCATAACGCGCCTTGAAACTATACGTAAAGTCGTCATTGGTAGAATCTGTTGCGCCCAGTTTCCACACCGCCATGTAAAGATTTGTTGGCAGGTTGAATACCGGCGTGATAAAAGGCTGTTGTGCCCAACCAGTAAACGTCGTACCACAAAACAGCAATCCCAACAACTGGTCACAATCACCGGAGAGGTCATTGGTACCATTGGTGCAGTTGAAACCGCCAGAATAATACAAAGCCCATGCGATGTCTCCACTGCCGGTCGCCAGCGTCTGAAATTCGTAGAGACCACCAAAAGGTCGCACGTCGAAGTTTAACCAACTGATTTTTTGGCCGACAAAGGGTGGATTAATTGATACTGGGAGATTGGTTTCAGGGTCCAGACAGCCGCCTGGTGTAATGGTGAAATTTGTTGGATCATAGGTGGTATTGGGCAGAATACTCGACTCTGTTTCCGCAGAATTGCCGCATCGCACAATACCCAACGGAGCAGGCGCGTTGGGAGCATCATTGATCCCACAACTCGTTTCAATCCAATGAGAGCCCTTGTCCCACCGATGAGCGTTACAAGGAGAACCCGTTTGAGCGAGCAATGCATGGTTGAACATGCCCAGCAAGACCGCTATGACCGCGCCCGTTTTGTAGAATATTAAACGGAACTGCCGGTGTTTCTTTTCTACTTGAGTACAACAGCTACTCAAGGGAGGGGGTATCAATAAAAATTTTATCATGTTGGATTGGTTTTATCTGTAATCCTAAAAAATGGGGGTGATGACCACACTCAATGTGTTTCTAACACAAAGTGAATCGTTGTCGGTAACCGAATGTTGAAGAATTCTTTGTCGTGCATCGTTTCAGTATTTTATGTTTGCTAAAATTTTCACATAAATCCAAGGGGCCGCGTTGACCGCTGTACCATATAAAACAAGGGCATAGAGCCGACGCAAGCCGACTACACCTCAAAAATGATCGCTATAAAATGATTACAAAAAGCCCCTAGACTCCCTACATGTGGGAAGAATAAAAACAGATTGAAAACAAGAAAAAGGAAGGGGAATAGAGGGAACGAAAGGCAAAACGGCCGGTGGCTGCACCTCGTGAATTACTGACGAGTTCCCAAAAAACTATCAAGATTATTCGTCGGAAGCAATATTCTGATCCGAACAAAAAAAAGTTGCAATTCTAAATGGTTTGGTGGCACGCTGTTTATACCCGTAATACTGGATCTTAGCAAACAAATTATCCGCTGCAAAGAACGTAACCTTTTTTCTTTAAATACACCACTGAACTGTTGATATTAGTCACTTTTCAGGACACTTTTATCAATTTTTTTCTGAAAAAATATTATAGTCCTACAGAATTCCTTGTGTTAATCCGGTTTTTTGGGTAGGCCAAGACGGGAACCTCTTAAGAGGAACGGCATGGCAATACCCATGACTTGTACGCAAATGACATAGTCATTGGACCGCTGGGTGGTGCTGAAATTTTCTGGACACAGCACTAAAAAGGATACGCAACCGCGAGATTGGGGTTAAAATCAGAAAACTGCATTTTCGAGAATAAGTTGGGTACCCAGTATGCGTTGCTGACGGGATCAAGGTAGGGGCGGCGCAGGGGAAGGCCAAAATCGAGCCGGATCACGAAATAACTGAAATCGCCTCGGACACCGAAGCCCGTTCCAATCGCGATATTTTTATACGAGTTCCAGCGCAGTTGTGACCCTGGGCGCCCAGGGTCATTGCGGAGGGTCCAGATGTTTCCGCCATCCAGAAATACGGCGCCTTTAAAATAAGAGAAAATGGGGAACCGGAGCTCTCCATTGAACTCAAACCTAAAATCCCCAGCCTGGTAGTAGGGCTGTGTATTGACCGGTTTACCGGTGTCAGGATCTATTTCCAAGTAACCGCCCGGGCCTATTTCTCGAATCCGCCAAGCACGAATGCTCGATGGCCCACCAACAAAAAACTGCTTTACATACGGCACAGCCCTACTGTCGCCAAATGGAACACCAACGCCGGCACCGATGCGTACCGCTCCAATTACCTCCTTGGAAAAATTACGGGTGTACACTCCATCCTGGTCAAACCGCAGGAACTGCGAAAAAGCAAGGTCACCAGCCTTCCACGCTTCGCGACCAAAAGCAGCGCCCCAGGCGCGGTTGGCCGCTAAAACCTCCAATCCAGACTGTTCCGCATTCAACCGGTAGGTCCAGTGTTCTCCAAAGGTATTGACGTGACTGGTAAACGTATAATTGAATGAACGCAGGAAAATACCCGTAAACAATTGGTTGTCAAAGCTCAGGCGCAAAAAAGTGCTGGGTTCCAGCTTGGTGTCAAACCGAGGGCGCAATATTTCCACCCCAATATGATCCCAGGAGTACTGCTGATGTGGACTTGGGCGCAGGTTATAACCGAAAGAGGCATTGAACAGGTGGTATTGATAAAAATCTGTGACGTTGAGAAAATCGTAAATGGTTGAAATCCGGGCATTGGCGCTGCTGCGCATTTGCTGGTAATACTGCTCACGCAACAGTTTTTTACTGCCGACATGAATATTGTGCAATGTTTTCCAAATGCCCAGATAGTCGAAAAATCGAGGAAAGGAAAATTCATTCTGTACCTTAAACTCCTGGGCATAAATAAACCGTTGGGCGGAAATATCAAATTCGATGTTGTAGTTAAGCGTTGTACGCAGACGCTCTGCACCGCGGAGCAGGTTGCGGTTGTTCATCGAAAGAGAGGGCGAAATGCCAATCAAGCCGCCGTTGAGGGTACTGTAGTTAAAGTCAAAATCATACCCCCACGAAAAACGCTTGTTCGGTGAAAGGTTGATGGATACGTCCATCTTCCCTTCTTGTGTCGAATCGGGTACCGGCCGCACCGAAACGAAACGGTACACACCCAGACCGTTAAGGCTGCGCAGGGTTTTATCAAATTCACTTTGGTTGAACAGCTGCCCGGGACGCGTGCTTATCATCTGGTAAAGCCGGTCGGGTCGCACAAAAAATTTGGACTCCACCGCAGCAAAATATACCCCATTGATGGTGGTATCACTGCGCACGGCGGTCATTTCGGGCACAACGCCGGAATACACCTCAACTTTGCCGAGGGTATAGGTTTTGTGCATCGTAGAATCGTTGAACGGCAATATTTCCACCCGTACATCGGCTTTGGTGCCGCTGCTGTCTCCGGTGAAGGCAATAAACTGCGGCACGAAATAGGCGTAACCCCTATTTTTCAATTCACCCGTGATGCGCAACTTCTCTGCCTCAAAAAGTTTTCCGTCCAATGGCGCTCCAGGTATAAGACTGGATCCCTGGGCCACCTGTTGTACGATGTTGAGCACTTGGGTATCGCGGCTCTGAAGGGCTACTTGATGGATGGTGTACAACGGGCCAAGTTGTAGTGTATAGATTACATCCACTTTTTTGGCGCCGATGAAATGTGGCGAATAAGTACAGTCGGCGAGAAAGTATCCACGCTGACGCATCTGATTTTTAAAATTATTGGCTGTGCGAAAAGCGAGGGTAGAGTCGTACACAGCGGGGCGTTCGGCTTGTTTGGTCAGAATCCATTGGGCAAATTTTGACTTCCGATCTTTGTAGCGGTTGTGCAGCCACAGGCGTGTGTAAAAGAAGCGCAAGTTTCTGGTATTCGGTTTTTGGCGGTACAGGGGGGCTAATTCGTAAGACAGGGCTGTTTTTGCCGTAAAACTGAGCTTTTTTTCGGTTTTTAGCTGCAGGGTATTGCGTACCAGCAAGCGCTCGCCGCGAGCAGCATCGAGTTGGTTGGTCACATTGCAGGATGTTTGCAACAATAGGCACACACACGAGAAGGCCAACCCTTGTACAAAGAACCGAAACCCGAAACGGGTGTTATTTTTCAATAAATGAAACATGAGGCTATAACAACGGAAGTAATTGATGCTCCAACTGTTCCTGCAAAAGTCGGGAAAAATCGCTGGGTTTACAACCCTCTATCATTTTCACCGTTGGGTATTCGATTAATTGCCTGCTAAGGGCGCTCAAAATCTATACTTTTGCAGCAGGCGTCGCTGAGACCCGTCAGGCAAAGGTGGGCGGGCATTAAAGGTGGGCGGGTACTGGATGTGATTTCTATCAATCAAACAAAACTCATCACGGCCTTGGGCGTGAAAAAGTACCGTTTACAACACCAAAAATTTGTTGTGGAGGGTGAAAAGATGGTAGGCGAACTGCTTGGCCAGACTCGGATCTCGGTGTCAGCTATTTTTGGACTGGAGCGTTGGGCGGTGGCCCACGCTGATATCCTAGCGCCCATGTCGGATATTTTCAACGCCGTCACCGAAGCTGAACTTCGCAAAGTATCTACCCTGACAACGCCCAACGCGGTGCTGGCCATCGCAGCCATACCCGAGGAGCCCCTGGACGCAGCGCTTCCCACCGCACAATGGTGTTTTTATCTCGACGGCTTGCAAGATCCGGGTAACATGGGTACCATCTTGCGCATCGCTGACTGGTTTGGCTTTCCCGCTGTATTCTGCTCCCCCGATTGTGTGGATGTGTACAATCAAAAGGTTGTACAAGCGAGCATGGGCGCTGTTTTTCGGATAAAATGTTGGGAGACGCCACTGGCTGCGCTGTTGAAATACGCCCCCAATTTGCCGGTCTCCGGAGCGGTTCTGGGGGGAGAGAACGTGTTTGAAATGGTACTTCCACCGCATGGTTTGCTGGTAATCGGCAACGAAGGTCGTGGAATTTCCCCGGAGGTTATGCCAACATTAACGCATCGAATCACCATTCCACGCCACCCCGCCGGTGCGGCAGAGTCGCTGAATGCAGGGGTTGCAGCAGGTATTTTAGCGGCAATCTGTACCAATGGTCGGTTTATTGACCCCCTGCGTCGATGAATAGTGGTCGAGATACCCCTTTTTAGACGTACTTTTGCGGGAGCTTTTTTTTCGGCGTTATGCCGACCATTGCTATTGCGCTAAACATCTTTCACCATCCATAATTTTTGCAACCATGATTGACTTTCGCAAATACCTTCCACTGATCTTACTGGCCTTGGGGGCTTTGTTCGTCTTCAGTATGTGTGGAACCTACAACACGACGATACAAAAGGACGAAGGTGTTAAAGCCGCTTGGTCGCAGGTAGAAAACCAATACCAGCGCCGTGCCGACCTGATTCCCAACCTCGTGAATACCGTGAAAGGGTACGCAGACTTTGAAAAATCAACTTTGGAGGCTGTGGTACAAGCACGTGCCTCTGCCACTCAGGTCAGAATCGATCCCAACAACCTCAATCCTGAATCCATTCAACGCTTTGAACAGGCACAGCAAGGCCTTTCAGGCGCCCTCGGCCGCTTGCTGATGGTCACAGAGAACTACCCTGACCTGAAAGCCAATCAGAATTTCCTCGACCTGCAAAAACAACTGGAGGGCACAGAAAACCGCATTTCTGTGGAACGTAAAAACTTCAATGAGGCTGTGCAAGATTACAACGGGCACATCCGCCGTTTCCCCACGAATTTGCTCGTCGGTATGTTTGGCTTTTCTGCCAAAGGTTATTTTCAGGCGATCCCCGGCAGTGAGAAAGCACCGGAAGTTAAGTTCTAAGGCCGCTTCCGGTCATTAACGTCATCATTTGAGCGGCAATCACCGGAAGCGACACTCCTGTTGCTTCCGGTGGTTGACCTCATAATGGGCGAATCAATTTTTTTCGCATCTGATTTGGCCACCATTCTCCACCCCTTTACCCTTCCATAGTATGCTGTTTACCAAAGAAGAAGAAGCGCGTATTGCCTCGGCCATTCAGTTGGCAGAACAAGGGACAAGTGGTGAAATCCGCTTGTTTGTAGAAGATTTTTGCCTGCGCGATCATCCGGTAGAGCGCGCCGCGGAAGTTTTCAGCCTTTTTGGTATGTTCCACACGAAGGAACGAAACGGTGTCTTGATCTACCTGGCCGAAAAAAGTCGTCACCTGGCTATTTGGGGTGATGCTGGCATCCATGCGCGCGTGGGTGGAGATTTCTGGGTGCAAGAAAAACAACTGATGCGGGATTATCTTCAGCGCGATGAAGCGGCCGAAGGGGTGTGTAAAGCCATTGCCCTGATGGGCGCCCGACTGCAAGCGTTCTTTCCTGCGGATCCAAACGACAACGAGAATGAACTTCCCGACGAAATTATTTATGGTTGAGCAACTCAAATCCGTGGGATACCCCTCCCGACAATGGGCTTTGGGTGTCCTTTGGGTATTCCTGTGCCTGACAACACCTGTTTTTGCCCAAAACGACGACCAACTGTTTCCGCCGAAGCCGGAGCCAGCAGTGTATGTACACGATTATGCCGGCTGGTTGGCCCCAGAAGAAAAAAACACGTTGGAGCAAAAGCTCCGTGCTTACCACGACTCCACGACCACACAAATCGTGGTAATGATTCGCTCCGATATCGGCGATTACGACAAGTCTTCATACGCCTTTGAATTGGGCAAGCGCTGGGGCATCGGACGCGCCGACAAAGACAATGGTGTGGTGATGCTCGTAAAAACAGCAGCACCTGAACGTGGTATTTTCATCGCAACTGGGTATGGTACCGAAGGAGCACTACCCGACATCACCGCTGGGCGCATTATTCGAAATACCATGGGGCCTTATTTCCGGGCACAACAGTACTACCAAGGCATCGATGCCGGCGTGAATGACATTATTCAAGCCCTTTCAGGCGAATTCAGCGCAGACCAAAAGCCCATGGGCAAAGGCGCAGGAATATTGACGGTGCTGTTCATCGCCCTCTTCTTTTTTGTGGTGGTAGGATCCATCGTATATCGTTTGCGCAAATTCGGCCAGTGGATATCCCAGGATGGGAGTCACCATGCGGGCAGCAGGGGGTACCATGGGGGTGGCTGGATGGGCGGCGGTTGGGGCGGTGGCAACAGTGACAACAGCGGCGGTGGCTGGGGCGGCGGCGGCGGAAGCTTCGGCGGTGGATCGTTTGGCGGTGGCGGTGCCGGTGGCGACTGGTAATAGCGGCCAATCAACTCCGACACATACCTAGAAGCGGGCTTTCCGGAAGGTATAAAGTGGCTTATTGTCCACCTTTTTCTTAAAATATCACCTTTTTAGGTCTTTTTAGAACAAAAAAACAACCATTTCCCCGCAGCCAGTTACTTTTGCAGGTACTGATACAATACCTTCCCAACCCGAGATATCCCTGCATGGCTACGAGAAAACGCGGACAATTGAGTATGAACTTCGACAGCGAAAGGGTATCCAAACTCTTTGGTATATTCTTTCTTTTCCTGTCCTTCTACTTTTTCATCGCTTTTACATCTTATTTTTTTACCTGGGAAAACGACCATGATGTGGTGTTTCGTTTTTCTTGGGAAATGTTCCTGGCCGATGTCCCGGTGGACAACTGGCTCGGCCGATTGGGTGCTTTTACCGCCGATTCCATCATTTATTGGGGATTTGGCATTGCTTCCTATGGTTTTGTGTACCTGTTGTACAAATTCGGGTTGGCGCTTATTCGCCGATCACCCGTTGGGTATCTGGCGATTACCTTTCAGCGAACGGTCATTTTCATGGTCATTGTCTCCATTGTAAGCTCCTTCTTTTTTCAAAAATTGGAATTTCCGTGGGGAGGGGTATTTGGACAAGCCATCAGCGAATACATCCAAAATTTTCTTGGCGTTATTGGTACGCTTGCGTTGATGCTTTTTTCCCTCGTGGCCACTTTTGTGTGGTCCAACAACCCGGATTTGACAGAATTTACCTGGGAAAAACTGTGGCTAGAAACCAAGCAAGCCTGGAATGACTTGCTGAATGGCAATTTCGGAAAACGCAAACCAGCGGCGCAGCCCCTGCGTACCAGGTCTCAACCGGCAACAGTCCAACAGGAAGAACCCCAGGAGAACTTGTTTAACCAACCCATTATCAGTACTCCAACGCTGGAAAATACCGGGGATTCCTTAGCGCTTGACCTCAGCCAGCGCTCAGCCTTGTTTGCTGATGTAAAAAAACAGGAACCCGTTCGCTCGGAAGCAGTCAGACCTGACGATGCCCTGGAAATCATCGTCAATGCGCCACCGCCACCACCCACCACGCCGGATGCCGCCAATGCCTATAAACCACCCACGGTGGCCATTCAGGAAGACAATCCCGAACTCACAGAACCCTACGACCCAACGCTGGAATTGTCTCGCTACGAATATCCGCACCTCCAATTGCTCGTGGACCACGATAACTCGGTGCTGGAATTTGACCGCGATGAATTGGAGGCGAATAAAAACATGATCTTGCAAACCTTGATGTACTTCAAGATCGAGATCGAAAAAATCAAGGCAACCATTGGGCCAACCGTAACGTTGTATGAAATTATCCCGGCTAAGGGTATTCGAATTTCTAAAATTAAGAACCTAGAAGACGACATCGCCCTGAATCTTTCGGCACTGGGTATCCGTATCATCGCACCAATACCGGGAAAGGGTACCATTGGCATCGAAGTGCCCAATAAAAAACGGCAAACCGTCGGCATACGCGAAGTGCTTTCCGATGAGCGTTTCAAACGGGCGAAAATGGAATTGCCGATTGCCCTTGGGAAAACCATTCAAAATGAGGTATTTGTAGCAGATTTGGCCAAAATGCCCCACTTGCTCGTGGCAGGCGCCACCGGCCAAGGTAAATCCGTCGGCATCAACGTCGTCCTGATGTCGCTGCTGTACAAAAAACACCCTTCCCAAGTCAAACTGATCCTGATCGACCCCAAAAAGGTGGAACTGTTCCCATACGCACACTTGGAAAATCACTTCCTCGGGTTCCTGCCCGATCAAGTGGAACCCATTGTGACGGATACCACCAAAGTGGTACACACCCTCAATTCTCTCATCATCGAGATGGAAACGCGCTATGACTTGTTGAAAAAAGCTGAAACGCGCAACATCACCGAATACAACGATAAATTTGTGGCACGGCGCCTCAATCCCAACAAAGGCCACCGTTTTTTGCCATACATCGTCCTCATTATTGACGAATTTGCCGATCTCATCATGACCGCCGGCAAAGAGATAGAGTTGCCCATTGGACGTTTGGCCCAGTTGGCACGCGCCGTGGGTATTCACCTGATTATTGCCACACAGCGGCCTTCTGTCAATATTATCACTGGGGTCATCAAAGCCAACTTCCCTGCACGAATTGCATTTAAAGTGGCATCCAAAGTGGACTCTCGCACGATTCTCGATACCGGGGGCGCAGAACAACTGACCGGGCGGGGCGACATGCTGCTGTCGGTCGGCGGTGATGTGATACGGCTTCAAAGTGCCTTTGTCGATACACCCGAAGTAGAGCGCGTCATTCAATTTATTGCCAATCAGCAGGGTTTCGCTGAACCTTTCTTCCTCCCGGAATTCCACCCCGACGGCGAAACAGGCGGCGGAAGTACCAAATCATTCAGCCTAGCAGACATGGACGAGATGCTGGAAGATGCCGGGCGACTGGTGGTGGAAACACAGCATGGCTCAACCAGCATGATCCAACGCCGCATGAAACTCGGCTACAACCGAGCCGGACGCATCATGGACCAACTCGAAGGCCTTGGCATCGTGGGTCCCGCTGAAGGATCAAAACCCCGCGAAGTATTGTTCTACTCCATGGATGAGTTCAACACTTTTTTTCAGAAATTACACGAAAAGCGGCGGGGCTAACGGTCAAGTCCTTGCTGCTGTATAAATTGCTCCTCCAAAGAAACGCAACAGGCGCAACAGCAGGGTTCCTTCCCCGGCAATACCCTTTGCCGGCGAAGGAACCTTATCAACTGTTGTTCCACTACTTCCTGAAATAAGCGCCGGCACGCACCTCGGCGTTTTCCCGAACATTCATGTAATAGAGGTTTAAGTCGCCGATGTGGTAATTTTTTCGGCGAAACAACAGACTACCCTTGAATTTTGGCTTGGAGGACAATAAGATGCCCTTATACACTTCAGCATCGGTTATTTGTGGATACACTTTGCTAAAAGGCCGCACCACTCCGCCTTTGTTGTCAGATTTAGGGCAATACGTTCCTTCCCCAGTGGTCCAGTTCAAGGGATTGGTACACACAATATTGCTTTCAAAGCGTGGGTCCGACTGCCGTTCAAGCACGAAGCCGCGGTTCCAAGTGCGCCAGGAGCAGTAGCAATTGGTTTGGTCGGGTTTTAGGCAGGGTTTGAACGATTTAAAAAAATTGCTGCGTACGGGCCACCCAACAATGTAAGCCGCCACCAGTTGACTTTGAAGGGGCGTGTTTTCAATCCGTTTTTGGATGAGGTTCATGGCGTGTAGTGCGCCCTGGCTGTGGGCTGCAATGATGAATGGCCGGCCTTTGTTCCAGTTTGTCAGGTAGAATTCGAAGGCCGCCTCAATATCAGCATACGCCAAAGCAAGTGCAGCCTTGTTGGAGTCCGGTTTTTTATTGTCGTAAAAAACATTCAAATGCGCTTGGCGATACCGGGGAGAGAATACCCTTCCCACGCCATTAAAGATGGACGCTTGGAACAGTATAGTGCCTTCATCCGTGACCTTGTTTGTTTTGGCATCGTTGACATCGGCATTCCAGTGGTTTTCGGATCGTTTGGAGCCTGTGTAGGTGGTCGGGTAAAAAAACAAGACATCTATCGGAGCGTCGTCTTGAAGGTTTTTGATTTCAGGAGTCGGCGTGCGGTCTGCCGGATCGCTTTTATCAGGGTGTGCTGCCCAGTTTTCAAGGCGGGCATAATCAGGAACGGGGGGGATACGGTTGGCATCAAATTCGCCCCTCGGCCGGACGGCCCCACAGGCGCTGATGGCAAACGCAAGCAAGAGATACAGATAAATTTTTGTCTGTTTCATGGTTTAAAAAATGGGGGGCTAGGTGTTTTTTTTACGCAACTGGTTGGGTGGTAGCGTCTAAGACAAAGACGCGGCCAACCAACCAATTATTTTTTTACAACGGTGCTTTTTGGAGAAAATTTTACTGTAGGTAGCTGGTACATCAACCGCAAAGATGCGGATATTTTTTATGTTGAATTTGTTGTTGTTGCCTGTGACTGGCGAAAAAAGGCATCGTCATTGGAACCTGTCGAACATACCAGTCCGTGCTACTGCGTTAAAAAAGGGCGCACCACCTGAACGGAGTAAGTTTGAGTATATTTGCAGCATTCACCATTCGAATCATTCAGCCCTCTTCTATGTTCCTTCGCAGCAGTTTTTTTGTGCTTCTGGTCTTTGTTCCAGGGCTTCTGTTTTGCCAACAAACCGCCACAGTTTCCGGGCGCGTCACCGATGCCTCGGATGAACAACCCGTAGAATTTGTCAGCGTATTCGTAAAAAACGGGGGCAAAGGTGTTGCGACCGACGAAAGTGGAAAATTTGCCATCCAGATTCCGGCGGGGCAGCGCACGACCCTGGGATTCCGGCGGGTGGGCTATAAGGAGGCTGTTGCTGACGTATTGCCGCTACAAGCAGGCGCCCGTTATGCGCTTGATATAGTTCTGGCGCCCAACCAATCCAATTTGGAGGTCGTGATCAGCGAACGACGCCTCGATGAAGGCGGTATGGTGAAAGAAAAAAACATGGCAGAACTCAAAATGCTGCCTTCTACCACCGGCAACCTCGAAAGTGTATTGCCCCACATCGCCCTCGGCACCAACACCGGCACCGGGGGCGAACTCAGCTCTCAGTACCAGGTACGCGGCGGCAACTACGACGAAAACCTGGTGTACGTCAATGATTTTGAAATATACCGCCCCCAACTCATCCGCGCAGGCCAACAGGAGGGCCTGACCTTCCCCAACATTGACTTGGTACGCGACTTGTCGTTTTCCAGCGGTGGGTTTCAATCCAAATATGGGGATAAAATGTCCTCTGTGCTGGACATCAAATACAAACGCCCCGACAGTTTGCGCGCGAGCGCCAGTGCGAGCTTGCTGGGTGGTTCCGCCCACCTCGAAGGCAGTTGGAAACCCCGAAAAAACACCTTTCAAACGTTCCGCTATCTCGTGGGTGCGCGGTACAAAACCACCAAATCACTCCTGGGCAGCCTCGACGTGGAGGGCGAATATGTCCCCAACTTTTCAGACGTGCAAGCGTACCTCACGTACGACTTGAACCGCGACTGGCAGATGGGCGCCATCGGCAATTTCAACCGCTCTACCTACACGTTCAGGCCCCAAAGTCTGGCCCGGGCATTTGGCTTGATTGACTATGCTTTGCAGTTGCGCACGGCTTTTGAAGGCCAGGAAGTCGATGATTTTACCCAGGCAATGGGTGGAATTTCTTTGACCTACCTGCCTGATCGGGTGGAAAACCCGGTGTTTCACAAGTTCTTAGCGTCCACGTGGCGCAGCCAGGAAAACGAGCGCTTCGATATTTTGGGTTACTATATTTTGGGCGAACTCGATGCCAACCTTGGCTCTGATAATTTTGGCGAGATCGTCAACATCCTTGGCACAGGTACCCAGCATACCTGGGTGCGGAATTATCTCAGCGCCGATGTGCGCAACGTAGAATACAAGGGCGGTATAGAATTTCAACACGATGACCCGGAGGGCGGACTCACTCGCAGCCACTTCCTCCAATGGTCGGCCAAAGGACAACAAGAAGTGATTACCGACAAGATCAATGAATGGGAACGGCTCGATTCGGCCCTGTATTCCTTGCCCTATGATACCACTGTATTGCTGGTGCGCAAAGTGTTGAAGACAAAAAACAACCTTTCTAGCGACCGGTTTTCTGCTTCCTTTCAGGACACCTGGACGTGGCGCAAAGACGGCGTGCGGGAAATACAGGCCATCGCGGGATTTAGGGGCCAATACTGGACCTTGAACAGCGACTGGTTTGTGACACCACGCGCCCAAGTGCTGTATAAACCCTTGAATACCAAGCGCGATGTGTCGTATCGACTCGCTGGCGGCTTGTTTTACCAGCCCGCTTTTTACCGAGAAATGCGGCGTCTGAATGGGACAGTAAATACCAACCTAGCCGCCCAAAAATCAGCGCACATGGTGGGTGGTTTTACCTGGGATTTTCTGTGGGGCAAACGCCGACCAGTAAAAATGCGCCTCATAGCAGAGGGCTATTACAAGCAAATGTGGGACCTCGTTTCCTTCGATCTAGACAATGTGCGGGTACGGTATGCTGGCGAGAACAACTCCCGCGGTTACGCAACTGGTCTGGATGTGCGCCTGAATGGTGAATTTGTCAAAGGCGCCGAAAGTTGGGTTAATTTCTCCTTGCTCCGAACCCGAGAATCCATCGCTGGTGTGCAACATCAAGTGCGCAATATTGGCGATCCGGAAGGGCATGTCGTGAAAGATGTGCCCAGACCAACAGACCGACTGTTTACGTTCTCAACATTCTTCCAGGACTATCTGCGGAACAACAAAAACATCCGGATGCACCTCAACTTCACCGTTGGTTCAGGGCTCCCTTTTGGCGTTGTGGACAACAACATCATTTACCGCAATCCCTATCGTTTTGCGCCGTACCACCGGGTCGATATCGGGTTCGGGTTCCAACTTTGGAAAGCGCAATGGCGCGGCAAAAAGCCCCACAACATCTTCCGCTTCACCCGCAGCACCTGGGCCAGCCTTGAAGTGTTTAACCTGCTGAAAGTAGCCAATGAAGCATCCAACACATGGATAAAAACCATCGAGAACACCCAGTACGCCATTCCAAATTATCTGACTGGCCGACGCCTGAATGTTCGGATTCGGATGGAATTTTAAGAAAATATGGGTAGTATGGCAGCAAAAAAGCCTTTTTGTGCCAGACCGTGTGCCACTTAACCATTGGAACAAATCTGGGTGATTAGAAAAAATCGCCCAGATTTGTTCCAATGCCCAGGTGTACGACTCCGCCGGCCAGGTGGTAGGAAGCATAGCCAAAATCTACCCGAAAACGGTTTATTTTAATCCCTACACCGCCCGAAAAACCTGCCAAACTGCGGTAGCTGCCCACGCTCAATTCTTGTTTTCTAAGGTGGTTATACCCCACCCTCAAGCGAAAGCCTTCTTGGCTGCCCAGCAGAAATTCACCGTTGAAGATCAGGTGGCGAAAAAAATTGTCAATGGCAGCTTTTCCCTTGTTTTCCGCCGGTGGCGCATCGCCGAAAAGGAACACGTCCGTGCTTTCGGCGTTGGGGTCTTTGTAGCGAATTTGCCAGGTATTCAGGTGGTGGGCCACCACGCCAAATCGGAAAGGCAGGTGTTTCAGGCGTTTGGTAATGCCTATTTGAATGTCCAATGGCAAAGGCTCGCGGTTGCCGCTGTACGTTGCCATTTGCGTACCGGCATTTCGGACAACCAATCCCATGGTCAGGCGTTTTGCGGTGTCTGCATACATCAAACCAACATCGGCGAGGAGGGCTGATGCCCGATACACGTCGAGCGCGGAGAACGCCATCCGCACGTTGAGGCCCAGGGAGATGCGGTCAGTCAGCGCTTTTGCACCACCAAGGGTAAAAGCTGTTTCTGAAGCTTTTACCTTGCCTTGAAGGTTGCCAAACTCGTCGGCACGGTCCATATCGCCGTATTTTATGTACTGCAAGCCTCCCTGTACAGTCAATCCTTGCTGCTTCAGGTGGTGTGCATAGGCGACATAACCATGTTGGATATCGGATAGAAAAAAATTGTGGTTGATTGTCGCTCGCCCGCTCATACGGGGGTTGAGTGCCGCAGGATTGGCGGCAGCAAAGACAGGATCATCGTCTTGTACGGCAATTTGTGCCCCGCCAAGCGCTGTTACACGGGCAGACAAGGGCAGTGAAAGCAATTGAAAAACATGCTGACCTCCCGTGATCTGACTCCGAGCATCGGGTAATTGACAACTGCCGGCAATAACCAAGGCCAGACCAATTTTTTGTAACAATCCGTTCATACTTTGATGGTTGTTTTGGGATATGTGTACACCCCGATTTTATTTTGCAACTGGTTGGCGCACGCGGTTTCTGGCCCAAAAAGGTCCATTTCCCGCCATAATTCGAAGGTTTTTTTGACCATAGTGCTGCTATGGCCTACAAAAATCCGCTTCGTCTGGCAAGAAATGGTCACTTTTTTGTCTCAGACGCGACCACGCTAACCAGTTACCCTTATTTTTTCCAACGGGTCGTACAACGTCCATTCACACAATCTGCGATTCGCACCAGTTGTCCGTTTTCATCGTACTCTTGGAGCACACCTTGCTCGAGCGCGCTTTCTTCTCCAAAAGGCGCGTACACGCCCACCGTTTTCACGTTTCCATTGTCATAATACTCCTGAAATGGCCCATTTTCTTCGTTGTTTTTCATGGTGACACGCTCTTCTACCGCGCCATTGGGATAATATCGGATACTCAGTCCTTCCATCGCCCCCGCCACAAAATCCTGTTCGATGCTGGGGGTGCCGTTTTCGTAGAATTTGAGAAATTTGCCGTGATATTTGCCGTTTTTATACGTTTCAATGCTTTCAACAGCACCATTGGGATGGTAATACTTCCGCGGCCCCTCCAACGTGTCCCGAAAGTACTGCGCTTCCTCCAGCAACTTGCCATCGGCAGATAACTTTTGATAGAGACCTTCTTTTTTATGGTCTTTTTTGTTCCGTTGGAAGCGCTCCAGCCGGCCTTCCTCATCGCGTATTTCCACCGTTTCCGTATCAGACGACCGACAGTATGTACCCAGCAAGAGGAAAACTATCATACTCAAAGCGCAATATTTCATGGGATGGGAAATTTTATATCAAAGCGAACGTACCACTTGACGACCAAAGTATGGATTCGGCTGCCTGTCGGACTGAAAAAAGTGTGGAATTGCACAAAGCCGCCCCAACAACAGTGTTGTGGAGCGGCTTTGTGTGGTAGCGGTGCCGCGGCACCTGAGGGCATTGGGATTACTTCTGTTTACGCATGTAATACCACAAGGCCCCAAACGCGACAATCAGTATGAGTGGGAAGGTAAGCAGGTGTTGGAGGGTGGCTTGCCCTGCCACCAAATCGGCAGCCTCACCCGATAGGCCTTGCTCCGTTGCATGCATTTTAGCCGCATCCAGCCAGCCGCCAACAATGGGCTGTGCAATGCCCGTTGCGAGCATTCCAGCGCCTCCTACGAGCGACATCCCCAACGCACCAGATTGGGGGATAGATTCACCCACAAACCCAAGCATAGTCGGCCAAAAATAACAGACACCCACGGCAAATAGAATAGCCGCAAGGTAGGTGACCGGGCCTGTGGTAATGCTCATCATATAAATACCCAATGCGGCAACAATGGCAGAACCCCACAACACCCCGGTCGGATTGAAACGGTGGATCACCGGCCCGGCAAAATACCGCCCAACAGCCATCAAGCCAGTTGTCAACGCCAACACCAACATGGGCTGAGCGCCTGATTGTTTCAAAAGAAACCCAACCCATTGTTGGGTACTAAGCTCTGTATTGGCCGTGAGCACCATGCAAAATACCATAAAAAAGAACAGCGGATTGAGCATTCCGGCAAGATTGGCGGAAATACTGGTTTGTCCCGCCTGCTCTGCTTCCGGGAACTTTTGCCCCCAAAACAAAAAAGCATAGGCAACGCAGGGAATCAACATGACCGCAATTTGCAATTGCCAACCCAAGCCGGCGCCCGACATGAATTGGGAAATCAGCGCGCCCAAAAAGATGCCCCCTGGAAACCAGACGTGAAATTTGTTGAGCATCGTCGTTTTATTGTTGCGGTACATCCCTGCGATGAGTGGGTTACATGCAGCCTCCACCATACCGTTGCCGAAACCAATGAGGAAACTGGAAACGAGCAACATGGTGTATCCACTGGCGCCAATGGTCATCAAAATACCTGACAAGTGGGCTATCAGCGCCAGCAGCATCATTTTCTTGGGTCCCAGATTGTTGTAAAGCAAGCCGCCGGCGATGGTGGCAACCGGGAATCCGACACCCAATACCAACAGGTTAAAGTAGCCCAATTGTTCTTTTGATAAACCAAAATCGTCTCCTAAACTCTCCAGGATACCGGCTCGGATGGCAAAAGCAAATGCCGTGGTGACAAGGGCAAAACAAGAAGCGGTAAAAAGTCTGGTAGCATTGATGCCGCTGCTCCCTTCATCAGAATTTGTCGTGTAGGTTTTGTTCATGTGTACAGTTTATTTACGCAACGACCTTAGTGGCACGCTGTCTGGCTCAAAAAGGCCCATTTTCTGCCATAATTTGCAGTTTTTTACAATGGGCTGCTAGCATTCGCTTTGTCTGTCAACAAATGGCTGCTTTTTTTGTCTCCGACGCGATCACCCCGGTAATTGCTAATTTTTTAAAAAAAATGACTAACGGCCAAAAGTAGAAAGCTCCAAATGATTTTTGGTAATAATTCACCAACACTTTATAAAATGATGTATAATATGGGTTTGTAGCTGGTTGGGTGGCACACTGTCTGGCCCAACCAGGATCATTCATCAAAATGATGGCCGTCACGGGATAGAATGCGTCCAAAGGCTTAAATTTGTGTACTTTCCACGCAAATAGTCCTTGGGGCTGGGTAAAACCTGAAAAATATGCCGTTTCAATTTCTCCTTGCTCATCGGAGTTTGTCGGTCATAATATCCTGTAATTCGCCGTCCGCTCGCCTTTACAAAGGAATGAGTGGTCGCAGCAATCGTGCTTTCATTTTACCTGGTACAGCACGCGGAATATCCGGACG
>CAIZLM010000243.1 GCA_903933805.1 uncultured Bacteroidota bacterium
CATGAACAGCGGCGACTGGGTGGAACACCTCTCCGCCCTGGAATACAACCAAGGGAAATGGTCTTTGTACCAATACGAAAAATTAGACTTCGACGTCACCAACCCGAGACTCCACGTGAAAGAACAGGCTTCCACGGTGTTCACCTTTCGCCGGGAAGAAGTGTTGCCGGAACAAAATGGCATGGCGGCGTTTGATGCCCTTTGAATGAATGGCCCATTGCCGGGCAGACAGCCTTGAAACGGTACCCCTGTATTTTTTGACTTCATACGCAATGGTTAATATGTTTCAGTTCACCGGATGGCCTACAAAGGCCATCCGGTTTTTTTATGTGCCCGTGGGGTGTGGCGCCATGCCGACGTTGTATTTTTGCGCCATGGCAAAGCAAAAATTTTATGTCGTATGGGAGGGGCACAAGCCCGGGGTCTATAAAACCTGGGAAGAATGTAAAAAGCAGGTGGACGGATTTCCCCAGGCCAAGTACAAGAGTTTTGACAGCGCTGCGGAGGCGGCCCTTGCCTTCAAGGGCAATTACTGGGCATTTGTGAAAAACGCCGCGACGGCGCCAAAGGCGGCGGCCGGAAAAATATCCCGTGCGGCCATCGTCCGCGAAAGCGTGGCCGTGGATGCCGCGTGCAGCGGCAATCCAGGCGACATGGAATACAGGGGGGTGTGGATAGCCGACGGCCGCCAATTGTTTCACGTAGGACCCCTACACGATGGCACCAACAACATCGGTGAATTCCTCGCCATTGTCCACGCACTCGCACTGCTGAAAACCCAGGGCAAACCCAACATCGTCGTTTACTCAGATTCCAAAACCGCACAGGGCTGGGTGAAGAAAGGACACTGCAACACCAAGCTCGAAGCCACCAAACGGAACAGCCCCGTCTTCGAACTGATCGACCGCGCTGAAAAATGGCTGGCCGTCAATAAGGTGACCAACCCCATCGTCAAGTGGGAAACCGAAGACTGGGGAGAGATACCCGCCGACTTCGGACGGAAGTAATGCCACCACAACGGCACCAAGAGACCATTTTACCTGGGTATTAATTTTGGCATGAAATTTTCATAGGTATAGTTGCAAATAGAAATTATTTTTTCATCTTTGCGCATCTGTCGGTTGTAAAACCATCAGATGTACTCATATTTGGCCTTTTTATGGCAAATACGGGCATTACACCAACTCCAAACCCAGCGTGTTGAACGAAGTCCCACGACTTAACGGCTTCCCGCGTGATTTTTTTTGCTATTGCTTTCACCCACTGAAACGTGGGATTGGAGGTGGTGGCTATTGATTTTTGACTTGATTTTTTATACTCCTACTTTTATAGATCTACCTATGAGAACGTTGTTTTACAAAAGTGCTTTCTCCGTATTGCTGACCGTCGGTGTTGTATTGCAGGCTGCCGCTCAGAGTCCGACCACATTGGCCACTACTTTCAAGGCTGGTACTGCAGCTAACTACAGTTTGACCGATCTCGGCGACGCGCTGCAGTTGGTAGATGGTGTTTTTTATATCAAACCAACCGGGACACCCACCAACAGAACGTGGAATTTTAATGATGGCAGCACCACGTACTGGAGACCTTCTGCGGATGGTACTTCTGCCATTCCGTTCAATACAGTAATTCGAACCTCCTCGGCTGCTTCTGCCAAGTTGAATACTTCATCTGGGGGATTCGATGGCAAGATTACTGGATCAACGGCCAATTGGTATACGTTCAATATTTCAGAGACTGATGACAGTCCTGCCGGAAAGTATTTAGCGGTGCTGGAATATGATTTTGTTCCAACACCTACTGTTTCTTCTGTAGGAGATGCTGCAGGGTCATTCAATGCCCGTACCATTTCAATTGGTCTTTCGTCAACCCCTCCAGCAAATGAACATTGGTATGTTCGTTACTCCACCAATTCGGGTTATTCCACCTCTAGCATTGTGGAGGTGACTTACTCAGGAAATAGTTCTCTGACAGCAACGATCCCAGCCATTTGCCAATCTACTGGCACCATGTATTATTATATTTTCACCTCCAATTTGCCCAAGAGCGAAATTACGACAGCTGCCCAGCTTGGTGAGTTCGCTTACGATTTGGTTACGCTCAAAAAGCAGGCTGCTGGTTATAGTTATGCGATCACGACACACCACCCCTTTACAGGCCAGTCCATAACAGAGACCGATGCATCTTGCACGTCAAATGACAGCAAAATACTCAGTGGTGGATCTGCTACGTTGACGGCCTCCGGTACTGGCGGATTACCAATTACTGGGCACAGCTGGGACTACGGTTCTACGGATGCAGCGCCGGTGGTGTTTCCAACGACCACAACTACCTATACCGTCACCATGACGAACTCGTACAATTGTACGACAACGGCAACCACGTCCATCACGGTTGTTGCGCCGTCCGCGGTCACCATCACGGAGACGGACGCATCGTGTACCTCGAACGACAGTAAAATACTCAGTGGCGCGGATGCGACACTAACGGCATCTGGTAGTACTTCTTATGTGTGGTCCACCACGGCCGCAACGACAGCTATCACGGTTGGTCCGCTTTCCCCCACCACCTACACCGTCACGGCAACCGACTCTAATGGTTGTACCAGTACCAGCACTTCGACGGTTACACTCGTAACGGCGCCGACCGCTTCCATTTCTGCCCAGACGAATGTCTTGTGTTTTGGCAATAGCACTGGTGCAGCGACGGTGTCGCCATCGGGCGGTACTACACCTTATAGTTATGCTTGGACCGGCGGTCAGACAGTTGCTGCGGCGACAGGTTTTGCAGCAGGTACTTTTACGGTTACGACGACAGACGCTAACGGCTGTCCAGTGAATACGGGTGTAACGATCACGCAGCCAAATGCTGCGTTGACGTCGTCCACGACAGTCACGAACGTATTGTGCAAAGGTGGCAGCACTGGCACTGCGACGGTTACAGCCCTTGGGGGTACATCAGGCTACACCTATCTGTGGAGTTCAGGGGCTCAAACAACGGCAACTGCGACAGGTTTGTCAGTTGGTACTTATACTGTTACGACAACGGACGTTAATTTATGTACCACCACAACGGAAGCTGTGATTGATGAGCCATCTGATGCATTGACGTCATCCACGACAGTCACGAATGTATTGTGCAAAGGTGGCAGCACTGGCAC
>CAIZLM010000244.1 GCA_903933805.1 uncultured Bacteroidota bacterium
ATATGTGCCATTGGCCTGGTTTTCTCCTGCTGTTTTAGAGACTTTGGATTTGCTGCCATTCATTCGATAAGCAGGTGCAGGCTTGAGCAGGTGGGCTACTTTGTTGTTGGTGCCCTGATCAAGCATAAAAAATTGGTTATCTGCCACCTGTTGAATGGGCGATAAGTCATCAATACTCCACAAAGCACGGCCTTGTGTTGCCGCGATGAGATGATTGTCTTTGATAATCAAGTCGGTAATGGGCACCATGGGTAAATTTTGCTGAAATTTTTGCCAACTTACCCCATCATTCAGGCTTAGATACATGCCTTGCTCCGTGCCAGCATACAGTAAACCGACCCGATTTGGGTCGGCTCTCACAACTCGCGTAAAGTGGGTACTGTCTATTCCCGCTGTGATTTTCGTCCAAGTTTTGCCGTAGTCTTTCGTTCTGAAGAGGTAAGGATGGTTGTCTCCTGATTTATACGCTGTGCACGCGAGATAACACCCTCCATCGCTGTGCGGATCCGGTTCCAATGCATTGATCATTGTCCAACGTGGGAGTTGAGGTGGGGTGACGTTGGTCCAAGTTTTTCCCCCATCGCGTGTCTGATGAACAAGTCCATCGTCGCTTCCTGTCCAGATCAGGTCTTTAACGCGCGGACTTTCAGCTGCGGTAAAAATGGTACAGTAATATTCAACGCCTGTATTGTCTTTGGTGATGGGGCCTCCGCTGGATTTTTGTCTGTTTTTGTCGTTGGTGGTAAGATCCGGGCTGATGGTGGACCAGCTTTGGCCCTCATTGGTACTGACGTGTAAGTAATTACTGGCGACATAGAGTTTTTTTGGATCGTGGGGGCTGAAAAATACGGGGTAATTCCATTGAAAACGGTAACGTGCGTCTTCCGCGCCGTGCCCCATGTTGTCCTCAGGCCAGACATTGATGGCGCGGTATGTATGCTTTTGATGGTCAACACGGGTCAACAAGCCATGGTATTCACCTCCGTAAACCACCTCATTGTTCAAGGGATCTACGGCCAAAGTGGCGCTTTCACCGCCTGCACTGGGTTCCCAATCACGCTCTGTGATACTTTCTCCGTCACTTCGATGGGCGATGCGCACGCTGGTGTTGTCTTGCTGTGCTGCATAAACATGAAATGGAAAGGCATTGTCTGTGGCAAGGCGGTAAAATTGTGCTGTTGGCTGGTTGTGGTAGGTGGTCCAGTTTTCACCACTGTTGAGGGAAATTTGAGCACCTCCATCATCGCCAACTATCATCCGTTGTGCGTCTTCGGGATCAATCCACAAGTCGTGGTGATCCCCATGCGGCGCATATTTAGACTGGAACGTTCTCCCTCCGTCTTTTGATTTATGGTATGCTACATTGACGACATAAACGACATCGGCGTCTTTTGTATCCGCATAAATACGGGAGTAGTACCACGCACGTTGACGAAGCGACCTGTCTTCGTTGACTTTAATCCACTTTTTCCCTGCGTCATCAGAACGAAAAACGCCTCCTGTTTCGCTTTCAACAATGGCAAATACGCGATCGGGGTTGACGGGACTGACTGCCAACCCAATGATACCGAGGGTGTCTTTGGGTAAACCTTCCTGATGCGTCAATTCGATCCAGGTATCGCCCCCGTCTGAGCTCTTCCATATTCCAGAACCTGCTCCGCCGCTGCTCATGTCATATGGCGAACGGCGTACCCGCCAAAATGAAGCATATAGGATACGCGGGTTGGTTGGATCCATGGCAAGATCAACTGCCCCTACATCCTGACTGACAAAATGTATCCTTTCCCAATGTTTTCCGCCGTCCTTCGACCTGAATATACCCCTTTCGTCGGTAGATTTATATAAATCACCCAACACAGCGGCATAAAGAATATCTGGGTTGGTGGGGTGTACCCTGATACGGGGGATGTGGCGACTGTTGAGAAGCCCGATATTTTTCCAACTGCGGCCCGCATCGTCACTTTTCCACATACCAGATCCTGAAGATACGTTTCCGCGGACGGTACATTCTCCGCCTCCGACATAAATGGTGTTGTGGTCAGAGGGGGCCACTTCAATGGCGCCAATACTGCCACCAAAAAAACCGTCAGAGATATTCTCCCAGGTTTGACCACCATCAGTGGTACGCCAGACGCCGCCACCAGTTCCACCAAAATAAAAAAGGTTTGGTTTGCCTGCTACACCCGTCACCGCAGCCGATCTTCCCCCGCGAAAAGGCCCAATATTGCGCCATGATATCGCGTTAAACAAACTTGGATTAACAGGTGCAACATCAGCACTGCTTTTTGGATCAGGGTAATGCCTATTGTTTTTCTGGGCCACAATAGGCGTACATAACAGTAAAATATAGAAAAAAACGAGGGATTTAGGCATCACATACAATGTTTTATTCACGTGTTAATTGCATTTCGGTAAGCCAGGGTTACATCCTGGGCGTATTGCCAGCCAAGATTACGATCATCGTTAAAGCAGGTAGACCGTCTGAAAATACAAACAATGTCCGTTCCAAGCACGCGATACCGGCGCAGGATTCCATTTCCTGGGGTCGTACATATAGACCAAAGAACGGTTGTATCGGACGGTGATGCCAACATGTCTGTTGATAAAAAAATTGAATCCCAGCACTAGACTCACATCATTTTTTTTGAGGTAATCAGGGACCACCCCCTTGAGCCAGCTGATATCATCATCCAAACGGGTGCCAATTAGCCTTGCGTAGGAAAGCCCAGCATTTACGCCAACCTTGTAATAGTTCTCGGATTCATCATCACCTTCTATCAGCCAGTCTTTGTAGTGCCATTGCAGGGGCACTTCTACATAGTTGAGGGTGACTGCGAATGGAAAATAATCATACTTGTTCTGAACCAATTCGCTTTGAGCCCCCCGTTGGGAGAAAAGAAATTCCATACTGGCCTCTGTTTTATTTTGCAATCGGCCTACTACCCGCAAGCCGGCTTGCAGTCCGAGTTTGTTGTATCCGGCAGAAAGATCACCATCAATTTGTGAGGCGGTGAGTCCGACAATGGCGCCTGCTTTGAACCGTTGTTGAGCGGACAAATGCGTAATAAACAGGGCAAAAAACAGGACAAAAAAGAAATGCCTGTATTGGAAATCGTTGTAGGTTCGCATGATGTAAGTTTTTGGATACTTTTGCGTGTCTTTGCTGCGAAGGTAATTTGGTAAAAGGTAGAAAAGTGGAAAATTATGCGCTACACGCAAACAACATTGAAAAAAATTGAGGCCCTGTTTGAAGAACTTAATTACGAGGTTCGCTATGAGAAAGGGAATTTCCAGAGTGGTTATTGCCTTGTTGAAAACAACCGGGTTGCGGTGGTCAATAAGTTTTTTGATACGGAGAGCAGGATCAATACTTTGCTTGATATCTTATCTAAATTTGATGTAGATACCACAGCACTATCTGAAAAATCAAGAGAAATGCTTCTAAAATGGGAGAAAGAACAATCAGAATAACGACTGAAAAAATCTCAACGTGAAAATCACCCTACTCGGTACTGGAACATCTCAGGGAGTACCTGTCATCGGTTGCCAGTGTGACGTCTGTCTTTCCACCAATCCACATGACAACAGGCTGCGGGCTGCTGTATTGGTGAGCCATGGCGACTGGAATATCCTCGTAGATACAGGACCTGATTTTCGGCAACAGATGCTGCGGGCAAAAGTTCGACACTTGGATGCCATTTTTCTTACCCATGAACACAATGACCATGTCATAGGATTGGACGATATCAGGCCCTTCAACCATCGTTCAGGAAAATCCATGGCTATATACGCGCTGCCACGCGTGGTAACGGAGGTACGCAAACGCTTTGAATATGTGTTTGGCGACCCATTACCCGGACTTCCCCGAGTCGAACTAATTCCCATTGAATTGGGGGTAAACCATTTTTTTGACGACCTTGTAATTCAACCCATCGGTGTGATGCACGGACAACTTCCCATTGTGGGTTTTAGATTTGGTAATTTGGCTTATCTGACCGATGTCAAGACCATCGTGCCGGAAGAAATGAAAAAACTAGAAGGTATTAAATATCTTATTGTCAATGCTTTGCACCACGAGCCACACCGAACGCACATGAATTTGACGGAAGCGTTACAGCTGGAAGAAATCCTCCGTCCACAACATACTTGGCTGACGCATATCAGTCACCACATGGGGTTGGCCGATCGTATAGGCCCCAAACTCCCGCCCCAAGTTTCGCTCGCTTATGACGGACAGGAGATTGATTTTTAGGCAGTTGGGAAAAATTAGTATGACAACCACCATATTATTAAAAAAGAAGTAAATGGTTAGCGTGGTCGCGTCTGAGACAAAAAAATGGGCCTTATTGGACCATACAGCGTGCCACCTAACCAGTTACAAAAAAAACGTTATTTGGACAACAAGCTCGCGGACTCAAAAACCTTGTTTTCTCCCCGCTGATACACCACATAGTTGAACCCGGGGTGAATTGCGAAGCCACCATGTCGACCTTTCTTATCAATGGCAATAAAACCTACTTGGGCAACCTCACATTGTTTGGGATATTTACGAACAATGCGTTTTACGGCTGTTTCAGCCGCTTTTTGGGGATGCGCACCGCGACGCATCTCTTCCACTACGAGAAAACTGCCCAATGTACGCAGGACAATTTCTCCAAGTCCGGTACTAGCAGCGCCCCCCACTTCGTTATCCACAAACATTCCAGCGCCAATTATCGGGCTATCGCCTACCCTACCCTGCATTTTGAAGGCCGCCCCACTGGTGGTACATGCACCAGCGATGCGATCTAATTGGTCAATAGCGAGTATTCCGATGGTATCATGGCGTTCGACATTGATGATGGGTTTGTACTCAGATCTTACCAACCACTGTTCCCACGCTTTTTTGGCCTCTGGCGTCAAGAGATTTTCGTGTGGAAACCCTTCACTGATGGCAAAATGATACGCTCCTTCACCGGCAAGCATGACGTGTGGGGTTTTTTCCATTACCCGCCTTGCAACACTAATTGGATGCATGATGTTTTGAATGAAAGAAACGGACCCAGCCATGCCAAATTCGTCCATGATACAGGCATCGAGGGTTACATTTCCCTCGCGATCAGGATATCCACCATAACCAACACTGGTATCTTTTGGATCTGCTTCTGGAATACGTGCACCTGCTTCAACAGCATCCAGTGCTCGACCACCTTTTGACAAAACCTCCCATGCAGCTGCGGTTGCTTTTACATTAGGCCCCCAAGTAGCAATGGCTAGGGGAAAAGTATTTTTTTCAGGATTATCAAAAACAGCCGCTGTTTTCTCCCAAAAATCTAAGGTGCCGGCGGCTAATCCGCCCCAAAATGTTTTTTCAATGAATGATCTGCGTGAGTTCACTAAGTTCGTATATTTAGCCTGATAGTCAGTGTTTCGAATGTTGGATTAATTTCGCGGCCAAAATTATTAATTACACATGAAATTTATACTATTTTGTTTAATTGTTTTTAGTGGGTGTCACCATCACGCCATAAAAGAGGATCCCGCTGTTTGGAAAAAAGTTCGAATTGACTTCAAACGATTTGACAAAGATGGCCTTGCAGGCCCGGCCGATGGAAAAATTGCAGCAAACTATGAATTCTGTATTCCAGCATCAAAAGAAGCAATGGCAAGGGTCAAAAAATTAGATCCTACGGCCCAACGCTCCTTGGGAAAAGGCCGAATAGGCTGTACAGACCGCGAATGGCTCATGGTTGGCTCTACGCACCAACCTAATTTTCAACGTGTACTTTTTGAACTGGCATCTCTGCCCTTTGTTGACGAAATCCAGGAAACTTTCTATGAATAGTATGAATACCCCAAAGACTGTTTCAGTACAAAGATGGGTGGTGGCCACTTCTTTGGTACTCTTTACACTCAAATTACTGGCCTATTATCTGACCAACTCAGTAGCGGTGCTCACTGATGCCCTGGAAAGCACCGTGAATGTCGTGACCGGATTTACAGGTTTATACAGCCTTAAATTAGCTGCAAAACCCCGCGATGACAACCACCCTTATGGTCACGGTAAAATTGAACTGATTTCTGCCTCCTTTGAAGGCGTGTTAATTCTAGTGGCCGGACTGATCATCGTGTACGAATCCATCATAAATCTTGTTCACCAACACCCAGTAAAACAATTGGACGCAGGTATATTGCTCATCGCCATTACTGCGGGAGTCAATTACGTGGTGGGCGCCTGGTGTATCAGCGTGGGAAAAAAAGAACATTCCATGGCCCTCAATGCCAGTGGGAAACATTTGCAGTCAGACACTTGGACAACTTTTGGAATTGTGGTTGGACTGGTGCTTTTACGGCTGACCGGTATTCAATGGATTGACAGTGGTGTTGCCATTTTATCTGCCGGTTTAATCATGGTTGAAGGATACAAAATTGTCCGTCAAACCATTGCAGGCATCACCGATGAAGCGGATGACGCACTCCTGAAAGAAGTGATTTCGGTACTAAATATACACAAACCAGATACTTGGATTGACATGCACAACCTTAGAATCATCAAATATGGTGCTATCTTACACCTTGATTGTCATCTAACTGTACCTTGGTATCTCAATGTCAACGAGGCACATGCACAAATTGACATTTTGGACGCACTCATACGAAACAACTTTCCTCATTCGCTCGAAATGTTTGTTCATACCGATGGCTGCATGCCCCCTGAATCCTGTACCGTTTGTCCATCTGACGGTTGTTCCGTTCGAAAAGCAGCGTTCGAAGGACGGGTCAACTGGACCATCGACAATATTACCTCCAATAAAAAACATGGTTTTGGAGCATAGTTGCTTTTGTGAATACGACCAATCAGGAATCCAATGGCTGAATTAAATCCCAAAGATTGCCATATAAATCTTCAAATACGGCAACCGTTCCATAAGTCTCTTCAGAAGGTGCTCGGGTGAAATTCACGCCTCTTGCACGCCACAAGTTGTAGTCGCGCCAAAAATTATCGGTATGCAGAAAGAAAAAAACACGACCTCCTGTTTGGTTTCCTACCCTGCTGACCTGAACCTCGTTGGCTGCCTGGGCCAAGAGAAGCGAACAGTCGCAGGCAGCAGACGGCGCAACACGAACCCAACGTTTCGTTTCGCTCAAACGCGTATCCTCTAAAAGTATAAAATCTAGTATTTCGGTATAATAGCGAATAGCTTCGTCATAATCTGCGACAACCAACGCTACGTGCGCAAGATGTTTGATCATATTCCATTACAGTTTAAGGAATTTACCGGTATATATTACGTCGCCAGAAAACACGTACAACAAATAAAAACCTGCATTCAATTGATTGATTTCCAATACTTTATTGGTATCTTTTCGATCTATGAGTACACGTCCTTGCCCATCTCTGACAACAATCCTTTCAGGTTCTACTTGGGGCAATTCAAATGTCAGTTGGCCATGGGCCGGATTGGGGAAAACGTTCAACACTTGGTCATCAAACGCAGAGACCCTAACCGACGACGATTGGACGACTTCATCAATAGCCCTTAGCAGCGAAAACTGCGCATTGGCACCAAAGGCATCTTGCCCAATCTCCCAAATCATAACACCACTTACTTCCGCAAGTGCAAGTTCAGTTTTTGCCTTTATTGTCGGTATGCCATTCCAAAATTTTTGATCGGTTTCGTCTAAATAAGCATTTCCCGGATTTTGGCTTACGATGCCCCGGTAAGTAAAGGAGGAAACGGGGCTCGTACTAAAATCGTAGCCATAAAACGGAACACCCAAGGTAAGTTTGCTCGCTGCTACATTCTGATTTTTCCAGTATTGAACACACTGGACTGCCCAGTTGTACGGGGAGTGTTGTCCCGGATTCGTGGGGTCCCATGGACCTCTCAGGTCATATACCATCATATTGACCCAATCGAAAGCAGCGAGTGCTGTATTGGTAATTTTTGGATAGCGATAGTTGCCTGGGAGCGCAACAGAAAGTGGTAGATCAACTGCACTCAACGCAGCTTTGAGCTCGAGCACAAATGGACTATACCAGTCTTTTACATAATCCCACTCAAGATCAAGATCAACGCCATCAAGGTTGTGAAACTGCACATATTGAACTATTTTTTGGATATAAGCCGGCCTGTTTGCTGGGAGTGCCAAGGTATTCCACGCTGTTTCTGCATCAGGAGCGAGATAACCTCCTGCCAACGAAATAAAAACTTTACATCCATGCTGGTGTGCCTTCGCAATAACCGGGTCTATGTTAACGCCTTCGCAGGACAGGTTACCCAGTGAGTCCGGATTGGCGAAACAAATATTAACATGCGTCAGCCGGTCAAACGCTACATTGTTGAGCCAACTAAATCGATACGTTGGAAAATACCCGACGACTTTAAATTCTTGGGAAAATGCCGTATGAAGGCAAAAAAAAAGCAAAAAGAGGGGTAAAAATCGCATAAAAGTGGTTTTTTGTAAAAAAATTGTAACCGGTTAGGTGGTCGCGTCTGTTACAGAAAAGTGGCTAGAAAATGCGCCACTTGACCAGTTACATTAATCTTTTGCTTCTCGCCGTTTCAATTCATCCCTGATTTTTGCAGCCATTTCGTAATCTTCAGCCTCCAGCACTTCCTGAAGCCGCGTTTGTAGGGCGTCAACCGGCCATGATTCGAGGGTGCCCTCGTCTAAATTGGTGGATACAGGTATGGGGGCAAAACCACCACCCTCTTGGTCATCCAAAATGACACCTGCCGCTTCCAAGATAAAATCATAGGTAAATATGGGGCAACTAAACCGAACTGCCATGGCTATGGCATCAGACGTTCGTGAATCTATTTCAAACAACTCCCCGTCTTTCAGGCAAACGAGCCGTGCGTAAAAAATACCATCCAGCAGGTTATTGATAACCACCTCTTTCATTTTGATGTCAAAAGTATCAAGGGCGCTCTTAAAAAGATCGTGCGTTAGAGGACGATTGGGCGTCATTTGTTCCAGTGCCACTGCGATGGCTTGCGCCTCAAAACTCCCGATTACGATGGGGAGTCGGCGTTTGCCTTTTTTTTCACCCAACACAACGGCATAGTTGTGTGACTGCGTCATGCTGTGTGACAGGGCTTCAATTTCAAGTTCTATGCGTCTCATTGGTGATTTTGTTGCTGTTCGGGATTTCAAAAATACGAATTAGTTGGCAGCTTTGAATTTTTTGATTGCATCATTCAGTCGGGGTACCACGTCAAACAAATCAGCAACCACGCCATAATCAGCGGCCTTAAAAAACGGGGCTTCAGGATCTTTGTTGATAACAACAATTACTTTCGAACTGTTCACGCCCGCGAGGTGCTGAATGGCTCCGCTGATGCCAACCGCGATGTATAAATTGGGCCGAATCGCGATGCCTGTCTGACCAACGTGTTCGTGGTGCGGGCGCCAGTCACTGTCAGCAACAGGACGCGAACAGGCAGTTGTGGCACCCAAGGTAGCCGCAAGATCTTCAATGATACCCCAATTGGAGGGGTCTTTCATGCCTCTACCGGCAGAAACAACAATTTCAGCCTCCGACAATGGCACAACGCCCTCCTGGGTTTTGGTTGCTTTGACCCGAATCAAGCTTTTTGTCAATGTAACGGACAAGGGTTCCACAGCAACCGCATCTGCCGAAACTTCCGGTTTAACAGCATTGCCCATCAATGAAATCACTTTTATGGCGCTCTTAATTTCATACTCTGCAACAGCTTTTCCAGAAAAAACACCTTTTTTAATATGCAGTGCACTGCCAGCAACCGTTGGGAGTGCGCTGGCTCCGGAAATCAGGCCGGCATTCAGGCGCACAGCCAAGCGACCTGCAATGGTTTTCCCAGTGGACGTATGGCTCAGTATCACCACCGAGGCCTCCAGTTTGCCAACGGCCTCCGAAATGGCTGCGGAAAAAACCTGACCATCCAATTGATCAAGTGCATCACCTGGAATATTGAGCACGCGACTTGCACCATATCGGCCCAATTCCCCTGCATTTGAAACCGAGCCAAGGGTAAGGGCAACACACGAAGTGCCGAGCAAATCGGCTGTTTTCTTCGCATAGGTAACGGCTTCAAATGCTGTTTTTTTCAACAGTCCGCGGGGCGTTTCTACAAAAACAAGAACCATATTGTTGATTTGATAATTTGAATTAAAAAAGGATGAACCATGGGTGCACTACAGTGAAAAAAAAGGCACAAGTCGAACCACTGGTAATGCCTAAATGACCTTAGCTTCTTCATGAAGTAAACGGACCAATTCATCCATGTCATCCGGTTGAATGAGTTTGACACCGACCTTGGCGGGAGGGAGGGTGAATTGCACCAAGGTTGATGGGGCTTCAAAATCCACGGGTTGTATTTCTGTCAATGGTTTTGTACGGGCCGTCATTATACCCCGCATATTGGGGATTCGTTGTTCCGCCATACCTTTTGCTGCGCTGACAACGAATGGCAGGTCCACTTCAAGTTCCTCTACACCACCTTCTATGTCGCGTTCCATGGTGGCCGTACTGCCATTCAAACTTAATTTTGAAGCGAAAGAAACATAGGGCAGTTGGAGGTACTCTGCGACCATGGCACCCACTTCCGAACCGTTGTAGTCAATTGTTTCCTTGCCGAAAAAGATAATGTCAAAATTTTCAGCCGCGGCGTAAGTTGCGATCTGTTTGGCTGTATCGGCTGCACTTTTGGGGTCTCGGTTGATTCGAACAGCTTCGTCTGCCCCAATTGCCAAGGCCTTCCGGATCGTAGTTTCGTTGGCCACCGTTCCGACATGGAGGGCTACAACCGTGCCACCCAAAGTTTCCCGGAGTTCGCAAGCCCGAACGAGCGCGTACCACTCGTCATAGGGATTCATGATAAATTGTACGCCTGCTGCATTGAAATCCGTTCCTTCGGGGTTGAAAGATATCTTTGCGGTGGTGTCAGGCGTTTGGCTGATGCAAACTAATAGTTTCATTTTATTGTGATTAGAAGGTTTTCTAGCAGGAAAATGCTGCCAGCCTTGGAATGGCGTTACTTTTGCGCAGTTGCAAAGGTAGGCAGATCGCACTACCCAAAAAAACTTCCGTTAAAGTTTTGACAACCCTTAAACAAGCACGCGTTCTATTCGTTCAGATTACACTCGTATGATAAACCGATTTCAATACCTGCAGGAGTTGTCCGTCGCTTCGCCAAATGATACATTTTTGCTCTTTGCCCTCGCTAAAGAGTGTGAAAAGTTGCAAAAACCCCTGGAAGCAATGGCGTATTACCTCCGTTTAAAAGCGGTTGATCCAAATTACGTCGGGTTGTACTACCACTTGGGCAAATTGTATGAAACCCAAAAAGATGATACGCTCGCAGTAGAAACGTACAAAAAAGGCATAGAAATTTGTAAAATAGCGGGCGATCGGCATGCTGCAAGCGAATTGTCCGGAGCACTTTTAAATTTAGTAGATCCTGATGAATAAAAATACGTTGATTTTTCCAATTCAGTTCCGACCGTTTGCAATTTTGCTGTTGGTGTTGTGCCTTCTTTCGGCCAAGTCCACATCGTGCCACCATCAAACCGGGTCCATTGGAAAGCCGGCTACTGAAATACGAACAGCGAATTATTTACTTAAAAAATTACACAACCGAGAGCTTTCCAACGTGAAATACCTGAACGGACAGGCCAGGGTTTTGGTGGACGGGGACGGGCAGTCTATGTCGGTCAATGCCAATATTGTTTGGATCAGAGACAGTGTGCTGTGGGTAAATGTAAAAAAATTTGGACTTGAGGCCGTTCGCGTACTGGTAACCCGCGATTCAATTTTTACCCTCAATAGGCTTAACAAAACATGGTCTGCCAAGGGCTTGGAATCTTTAGAGCGTTCTTATAGTCTTCCCGACGGATTTGGTTTGCTGCAGCAGTTCATCTTGGCCTCTGCTTGGATAGATCCAGAAATGACCATGAAATCAGATATCAAGGAAAATCTACACCGGCTCAGCGGATCCAATGAGCAGTTGGCCGCCGATTACCGGTTAGAAGAGGGCTCGTTCTTTCTGCGCAGTCAAACATTCTTTCAGCAAAAAGAATCCAGAAACATCTCCCTTTCATTTGAAAACTATAAAAAAACGCAAGTCGCTGGACAGTTTCCTTACCTTCGCAGCGTAGATGCATTCAGTCCAGAGACGGGCAATATGCACCTTGAAATTGAACTCAATGATGTTGAAATCAATGTACCGAAAAATATCCGGTTTGAGATTCCCACTTCGTACAGCAAAGTGGAATAATTGGCGTCTGTCGTCGGTATTGTGCTGTTTTATGGCGATTTTTTTTCTTCCCTTTAATACCTTGGCTCAAACCAAAAAGGAGTTAGAGGACAAGCGGAAAAAAATGATCCGAGACATTGCAACAACGGAAAAGATGATCCGCAAAACCAAACAAAACAAAGAGGCTACTTACGATCGTTTCGTTGCTTTGCAAAATCAAATTGTCAGTCGCGGATCACTGATAGAAACCCTTAATATTGAACTTAATACAGCAGAAGAAGGCATTTTACGCAACCAGGATGTCATCGCTTCACTAGAGCGCGATATAGCGAACATGCGGACCGAATATGCCCGGACCATCCGCAATGCATTTCGGCAAAAAACGATTAGTAACCCACTCCTGTATATTTTGTCTGCCGAAAGTCTAAATCAGGCGTTTAGACGTTGGTTGTTTCTTCGAAAATACGACCAACGCCG
>CAIZLM010000245.1 GCA_903933805.1 uncultured Bacteroidota bacterium
AGTTTTGCCGAAGCGCACCAAGCGCCGCGTAGCTTTCAGGGGTACAGAAACTATCGTTGCCGTAACGTTCTGCACATATTCTCCTAAAAAGCCATCAATTGGGTTGCCGGCATACAACACTAACGCTTTTTTGGGCGTAAATTGGTGGTGTGTGTAGGCTGCGCCAGTCTCGACGCCCCATTTGTTTTTTCGAAGCGCTACAGCAATACCAGCGCCTGTTTGCTGTGTATGGGTGGAAAAATCGGGCGTGTGAATGCGGTTTTGATCAAGTTTAGCAAACGCACCGACGTATAATTTTTTCGATTTGGTTGTTGGTTGGGTGGATACACCCGGAATAATGTCAAAAATTGTTTCCCAATCGAATGGTGCTGGTTGTGGTTTAGAAAGTACAGCAAAAGGATGTAGGGCACTGTTAAAGGCGACATTTTCTATGCCCACAGCTGCTTCATTGGACGTTAATGAAGCTTCACGGTCATCGGTAAAACGCGACAATACCCCAAATTGCCCGACGGAAAATTCTTCGTTGATGGCATAAGGCGTTGTCAAAACCCCTGAATCATCGGTATCCGTGGTCGTAAAATCCAGTATTTGATCATCTGATTGTAAACCTACAGCTTGTGTGTTTGGGAGGGTACGATGTACGGCTGCCATTGGAATATTTGACTTTGCCGGAACGGGCTTAACGGGCTTTTGAGTATCGCTGAACACCCCCATAAAGCCTTGAAAATTGGCTAAAATCAACAAGAAAATGGCCGCTTCGGCGATTTTTGAGCGCCGAAGACGCAACAAAGTGCCTTGAATATTTAGCTGTGTATTGAGACGATTCCAATCAGCAGGTTGGTACGTGACGTCCAAGCTGTCTAAGGAATTTTTCATCATCCCATCAAGCGGTACATGATTGGCCGGCTGCTCGATTTTAATGGATAAGTCCATCTTTTTTTCAAGGGCAAGCCAAGTCCCTGCGTCAAATGGAACCTCCAAATGCTCCAAGGATGATTTTATTTTTTCGTCAAAATTTTTAAAGTCCATTGTATCAGACTGCAAATGGGTGAATAACTTGTTGGTCAGATGGGCAATACACGTTTATGCTGTGTCGGTATTCTGCTGAAAATCAAAGTGCATGCGTTTTTGGAGAAAAAACTCCTGAAGTTTTGCGCGTGCTTTCACCAAGTTGCTTCGAGAGGTGCTTTCGGTGATGCCAAGTGCCTCCCCAATTTCTTTGTGTGAAAAACCTTCTACCACATATAAGTTGAAAACAGCGCGGTATGCGGGTGATAACTCTTGTACCGCTGCGAGAATTTCTTGTTCGGTCAGGTTGCTGAGCACATCAGGCGTATCAATACTGGCAGCGTAAACCGAGTCAAGGTCTTCCGTTCTGCGTCTGATATTTCTACGGTAATAATCAATACAAGTATTGACCATAATTGTCCGAATCCAGGCAGATAGGGATGTACCGGGTTTGTACCGTTGGATGTTCTGAAATGCTTTGATAAAACCTTCGTGGAGCAAGTCAAGTGCTTCATCGCGTGATCCGGCGTAGCGCAGACAAACACCCATCATTTTCCCATAGTGCAACTCATAGAGTTGCTGCTGAGCCCAACGCTCTTGGCGGGAAAGGGCAGTAACAAAGTCGATTTCGGTATTTTCCAGATTGATGGCGAAATCCATGCGTTGATTTCCGTTCGAAAGTTAACAGTTTTTTGGTTGGAAAAGGATGCATCGGCTCCTAGTTCGATTAAAAAAACGATTAGGGGTGTTCAATCGCTGCCCAGCGTATTAAATAATCTCCAATATTTTTTTGGTGCGACTGGTTGGTTGGTCGCTTGAGCGTTAAAAATACGGCAATACATACCAAGCGTAACGGGTTTTTGGAGGTTGTATTGGTTCAATGGGAAAAAAATTCGGGGAAATGTGGTAGGATAGGGCTTCACCCTATCCTGGGGTATTACGCCCTTTCAGGGCTTGGGGTTTGGTATCGTAGGATAGGGCTTCACC
>CAIZLM010000246.1 GCA_903933805.1 uncultured Bacteroidota bacterium
AGTAAGGGCATTGCTTGGAGCTATTTTAGAAAATCTGAATTTGAAACTTAATCTGGATGAATTAAAGAATAGCCTTAACCCATTGACGAAAGTAAATTTGAGCATAAAAGAAATAGAACTGCCAACTATAAAAAACTGGAATATTGAATGATTCTACACAAAGATGATATAATTTTTAAAGATTTGTTGCTCAATGCTTCATTGTATTTGAATGTCAAATTGCCTTTTGTAGAAAAAGATTATTGGATCACACTAGTATTAAGCCGTTTGGCAAAAAGTAAATATGTTGATGAATCTGTTTTTAAAGGAGGCACATCGTTATCAAAAGGATACAATCTGATAGAACGCTTTTCAGAAGATGTGGATATAGCCATCATAAATGACAAGGGGAAAACAGGCAATGAGATAAAAACCATCATCCGAACCATTGAAAAAGAAATTACTCCCGATTTAACTGAGTTGCAAATGGACGGTGTAACAAGTAAAGGTTCAAGATTTAGAAAATCTGTTTTTGAATATCCTACCACAGAAAAAGGCAATGCAAATAACAAACTCATTGTTGAAATAAACTCGTTTGCTAATCCCTTTCCATATCAAAGACTGACCATTCAAAGTATGGTGGTTGACTTTTTAATGCAAACAAGCAATGAAAAGTACATTGAGCAATACAATCTACAATCCTTTGAAGTAAATGTGTTGAGCAAAGAGCAAACGCTATTGGAAAAGTTGGTGTCGTTAATTCGATTTTCATTTAAGGAAAATACGGCTGAAAGTATTTCAGAAAAGATAAGACACTTTTACGATTTGTATTGCCTAATGACAAATTCTGCGTGTATCGAATTTGTGGCATCAGATTCGTTTAAGAAACAATTTGACACCATTCTTGGACACGATAGAGAAATGTTTGAAGAACCGAAAGATTGGCAGACTAAATCCATTTCGGAATCTCCTTTGGTAACTCATTTTTCAACCTTATGGGAACAAATAAAGGGAAAGTATCAAACTGAGTTATCCGCTTTAGCATATAGACCAATCCCTGATGAAAAAGATGTTGCAAAATGCTTTAGTGAATTAATAAAAAAAATTGAATGAAATTTACAGAGGCAAGTTTAGAAAATGCATTTACCGAGTTGCTGGGGCAAGAAGGCTTTCCCCACCATTTGGGTATTAAAGGAAGATTTTATTTCTCTGACAGATATGGCTAAAAGTCAAATGCAGGAAGCAATTATCATCAAATGGCTGAGCCTGAAGAACACAATCGAGTGTCTTGGCGCCTGATTATACCATTTGATAATAGCGTCTTGACTGTGGTGTGTGTATCCATACCGTACATAATATCCCGAGTTTTGTCCGGGACAATTTATGATTTACTGGTGGTACACTTTTGGTGCAAACTGGTGGTACACTTTTGGTGATTAGTGACACAGACCATATTACAACTGGAAAGCAACTGAGCCGACACTCATTGCCAACGCTTCTGTATTTTTTATTTTCCCCACCGCACATTTTTTTTAATTCAATTTTAGCCAGCCACACATTGGCACATTTGCAAGCCGCACAAGCCGACACACAAACCCAAGCTTGCAAAAGAACCAATTTTGCCATCGCACCGACAAATAATGATGTTTCATATCTTAATTGTCAGGCTTATCCTGACTGTTTAACTATGAATGATAACAATTTTAACAAAACAAGACGATTATCTAAATTATATTTCTTATCATTGCTGTCAGGTTTAACCTGACATTGTTACTATGAAGCATAAATACATATCAACGCAATCAAACGAGCTTCTGTCCTATTTCAACGGACAGAACAGGAATTGCTTTGATTATTCTTTGGCATACAAAGCCCTGCCTGAGTCAAAATCAAGTGCAGTGAGAGAACTGCTGAGCGATATGACTAAAAGGGGACTTTTAATGCGATTAAAAGAAGGCGTTTATTACATCATACCCTATGAGCAAAATGCGGAAACCTTTATGCCCGACTGGCATTTGATTGCAGAACATTTAGTGAATGATGCCAAACACTACATTGGTTATTACTCGGCTTTACAGATTCACAACCTGATTACACAGCCATCACTGAAAGAACAAATCGTTGTTTCAAAACAAATACGACCATCAGAAATAAAAATCAAGAAAGTTCCTTTTCAATTTATCTATCACAACGAGAAACATTTTTTCGGTTCAAAGAAAATCTGGATTGACAGCTTCAATAAAGTCATGTGTTCCGACTTAGAAAAAACCTTTATTGATTGCTTATTCAAACCCGATTATGCTGGTGGAATTGTTGAAGTGGCAAGAGCAATCTATACTTCTAAAGACAAAATAAAATACGATACACTTCTTGAATACGCTAAAAAATTTGATTCGCAAGCTGTAATAAAACGATTGGGTTTTCTTTTAGAAATGCTTGACATCAACTCAAAAATTATTTTCGACTTGCAAAAACTGAAAACAGCTTCGTATGTGTTGCTCGATACTGAATTACCCAAAACAGGCAAGCGAAACAGCCGTTGGAGCATTCAACAAAATTTGGAAACCGAAACCATTAAATCTGCTATTTACACATGATTAAACCCGGAGAAATACAGCAAAAAGCAAGAGCTGTTGGGGTTCGTGACCAGCAGACAGAAAAGGACTATATTCTTTCGTGGATTCTCTTTGGTACTGCCAAACATGAGCAACTTTCAAAGGCAATAGTTTTCAAAGGCGGGACTGTTTTAAAGAAAGTATATTTTGAAGATTATCGTTTTTCGGAAGACCTTGATTTCACCTTGCTGAATAGCGAAACAACCAACGAGCTGATTTTTGATTGGTTCAAGGAGGTATTTGAATTCATAAAAGAGGAAGCCAATATTCCGCTTGAAATTATTGACAATAACGAGCATGAAGATGGCGGTATCAATTTTTACATCAGTTACATTGGTCCGCTTGGCGGACTAGGTAATAACAAACGGGTAAAAGTGGACATTTCTCGCAGTGAACAATTAGTTTTTGAACCTGTGATGAAAGATGTGTTTGTTGACTACACAGATTTGGAAGCATACCAACTACTTTGCTATCCCTTGGAAGAAGTATTGGTAGAAAAAATGCGGTCGGTAATGCAACGAATGCAAGCCCGTGATTTTTACGACATTTGGTATTTGCTCGAAGAACATGGCATGGATGCAGATTTTTATCTGAACGAATTTGAAGCCAAGTGCAAAAGCAAAGATTTATTGCACACTGATTTTTCGAAAAAATTAACTGAACGTTTGCCTCAATACAAAGGCAGATGGCAAAGCTCCATGAGTGAACAAATAAAAGATCTGCCCGACTTTGATCAGGTAGAACGTGAAGTAAAAAAACACATTAAGAAATTGAAATTATGACTCAAAAACAATTAGAAGATTATCTCTGGGGAGCAGCCAACATTCTACGTGGAATGATTGATGCGGCTGACTTTAAACAATATATTTTCCCGCTGCTTTTCTTCAAACGGGTAAGCGACTTGTGGGATGAAGAATACCAAACCGCATTAGATGAAAGCGATGGGACTTGACTTTTCTGCCTTGCGTGGTATTCGCCAAGATCATCCCAATCGCCGCGCTTGGTGTTTTCACCAAGCGCATACGGCGGAGTGAGTGGCGCTTCGCCCTGCTTGGCGACAACGCCAAGCAGGGCGCTTTGGCTTGGTTTGAGCGCTATTGGCATTGATTGGGAAGACCAAGAAAGCCCAAAAGCTTTCAAACCAAGCCCAAGCGAGGCGGAATTTTGTCCACTTCTCTGCGTTGGATTTCTGAATGGCTTCGGCTTCGCAAGCCTCCCACCAGCCCCATATTCCGCAACCGGTATTCATAACCACTGGTTGGCATGAAGATATTCAGGTCATTGGTATCCAGCAAGGCTGCATGAATGATAACAGTTGTAGCGTTAGAAAAGCAATGCTCTTGCACACATCTTGGAGCCACATCACTGACTTGATTTTTTGTGTTTACATCGGTCGAAGCAAGTGTAGCGGAAGCTATGCGGTACACGTGCATTTTGGCTTCCCGACAACAGGTAGTTTTTCGACTGCGGGGCACTCAGATTCCTGGAGAGACACCGGTTTTCTTCGGCAGCTTTTGAAAAAAAGAAAATTTTTTTTATTTTTTTTGCGGCTATCAATACCCACCCTAAAGCCGATTTTTTCACCCTGGCAATGCGCGGTATTGGGTGTTTTTAAAGGGCAAAAAACAAAACATCATATTGTAGTATATTTTAATATGTTACCGTTGGTTGGTCTATACGACCGTTGGTTGGCGAATACGACCGTTGGTTGTTTTTGGCATACTTGATAAATATATATTATGTGTATTGTAATTATATTGTTATAAACATCCTCCGCGAGCCCTGACAATTGCGTTCAAAACGGAAAATTCCGTCTTTTTTGGCGGATGTTGTCGGCTGCATGCAGTACAACCTATTGGAGAAATATGTATTTTGGCGGGGAAATTGCAGGTGCGCTAGGAAGCGGAAACCACTGGGGATAATATGCTGTTCTCAGACAAAAACCGGATTGGCTGATGTGCGTGTCCATGCCGAACAAGATCACAAATCACACAAATCACATAAATCACATAAATCAAAGTTCAGACAGTTGAGGAGGGTGATTGGCCCCCGCCGTTAGAATATCTGAGAGATTTTGACAGGGCTTGCCTAGCCACCAAAGTGGCACTGGGTCAATCAAACCCAATCGCGGCAGCTTGGGATCGTTTGTGGGGCCAAGGAAGAAATTGGGATTACGCTGGGAACGCCACGCGGGGCAAAAAGAACCTTAGACAGCTTGCGTATTTTGTATTGTAGTGTTGGTAAGATTTAAGTACCCCGGAC
>CAIZLM010000247.1 GCA_903933805.1 uncultured Bacteroidota bacterium
ATCAGTCAGTTTTTTGGACTTTCCGGCTCTACCGGACTACAAGTACAGGCCAGCCCGTCCGACCGCGGCTGGATCAGTTTGCACGAGCTGCAGCTGCCGGAATTGCCCTGGAACGGAAATTACCTCAAAAACCTGCCTTTTACCCTGACCGCCGAGGCTAAACCCGGCTACTATTTTAACCGCTGGGAAAAAACGGAGGACAGTTTCGCAACGCTGATTCAACCAGGCGATCTTTGGCATTACCGTGACGCCACAACAGCCCCGCCCTCCAATTGGTACGAAACTGACTACAATGACGCAACTTGGACGGAAGCACCCGCAGAACTGGGATATGGCGATGGCGATGAGGCCACAACCCTCAGCTTTGGGGGCAACTCAAACAATAAAACCATCGCTTACTACTTTCGCAAAACATTCGCCGTCACAGATCCAGCAGCCTTTTCTGGACTGGCGGCGCAAATGGTGGCCGATGACGGCGCTGTGGTGTACCTCAATGGACAGGAAATTTGGCGCTACAACATGCCAACAGGCAATGTCGGGTTCACGACGCTGGCCACTACCAGCATCAGCGCTGCTGCTGAAAGTGCCTGGAATGAAAAAAACATCACAAGCTCCGGCTTAATTGCCGGCGACAATGTCATCGCCGTAGAAATACACCAGTCCGTGGCCAACAGCTCCGACATCAGCTTCAATTTCCAGCTTCTGGGGGCACAAAGCGGAAATGCCATTACCCTGAGTACCAACCCCACGTTGGAATACACCCTGGGCGACAACCCGGTTTCCCTCCGCGCCGTGTTTGAAAGCAACGGATCTTGCGGTATTTTACCCGATACCATTCGGGAAAACCTGACCCTGGTCGCGGCCTGCTCCCCTTACCTGGCAGCCGGAGACGTTGTGGTGCTCCCCAATGCCACCCTCACGGTGGACGCCGGCGTGGAGATCCGTTTTCCAGAAAAAAACAACCTTTGGATTCATGGAAATTTGATCGTCAATGGCAGTGCTATGGCGCCCGTTGTGGTCAAGGCTGCTCCCGGCAGCAACGCTTGGGGCGCTATTTTACTCGAAAATACCACCGCAGTATCCAACCTCCAATACCTCACCCTCGAAAATGCCAGCGCAGGAATACAAAGACTCTATTTCCCCGCAGCCATCTCCGCCTACAAAGCAACGTTAAACCTCGATCACATCACCCTGACCAAGGTACTCGATAACCCCATTTTTGCCAGATTCTCCGATGTAACACTGACAAATTCAACCATCGCTTCTTCCGTAACAGGTGACTGTATCAATATTAAAAATGGACACGGCCGCGTTGAAAACAGCAACTTCACCGCTGACGTGTCCCTCCCCGACATGGATGCCGTGGATTTTGATGGCGTCACAGATGGTATCGTACGCAACAACGTCATCCACGACTTCAGGGGCGACAACAACGATGGGCTCGACATTGGCGAATCCTGCCAAAACCTGAACATCGAGCACAATTTTATTTACCATTGCCTGGACAAGGGCATTTCTGTCGGTCAAAAATCATCTGCCTTGATCCAGAACAATGTGATAGCTTATACGGGATATGGCATTGCCTTGAAAGACCAGTCGCCCGTAACAATTGACCACTGCACGTTTTTTGGCAACCAAAAAGCGGTGGCGGCCTATGAAAAAAATCCCGGCAACTTGGGCGGAAACGGCATTGTTACCAACTGCATCGCCTCCAATGCTGCTTTTGGCAGTTTTGTGGCGGATGCCCTATCCTCCATAGACGTTGCACATTCACTGACAGACACCGATACCCTCAGTGGCAACAACTACTTTGCAGATCCATTTTTTGTCAACCCAACGCTGTATGATTTTCGTTTGATGCCCAATTCACCAGCCATCGGCTTGGCCACTGATGGGGCCAACTTGGGCGCCAATCCACTGCCAAATTATGACGGTGCACCCCAGTTGATGTTCTCTGAAATCTTGTACGACGATACCCTTACCACCACCGGTGAATTTCTTGAAATCTTGAACCCCGGAACCCAAGAAATTGATTTACAAGGATATACCATTGCCAATGCCGTGGATTTCACGTTCCCAGCAGGCGCACACATTGCACCCGGTGCGTACTTGGTGGTGGCAAAAAATGCAGCCAACATCAACTTGCCAGGGGTGCAGGTATTTGAATGGGACAGTGGAAAATTGACCGACCAAGGCGAAGCCATTCACCTTTTTGACGCTTCCGGCTTATTGGTAGATTTTGTGCGCTACAACAACCACAGCCCCTGGCCGGAGCGGAACACCTTGCTCGGAAAATCACTTGAACTGGTGTCGCAAAACCTTGACAATCATTTTTCCACCAGTTGGAAAGCCAGCAATGCCGGCAATGGAACGCCCGGCGCCCCCGCTTCAAGTGTCAGCACGCACCTCCCAACAACACAAACGCAATTCACCGTTTTTCCAAACCCCACAACGGATCAACTCACCGTCGCACTCAAACAATCGGTAGAAAATTCCTCCACCGTCACCATCACCTCAACCAACGGCACAATGGTGCTGAAACAAGCATTGACGGGAGAAAAAGCGTTCCTCCAACTCCCCGGACTGCCAACCGGAACTTATTTTGTGTCAGTTTTTGACACTTTTGGTCAATTATTGGGGGTAGAAAAAGTCATCGTGAAGTGAGCCACTGACATTTCCTATCTTTCCAGCCTAAAACAAATTTCATGAAAAGAATTCTACCCTTTGTTGCAGTCCTTCTTTTTACCTCCTGCGGGTTATTTTTTCTGTTAGAAAACAAAAAAAATGCCGCGGAAAGCGTGAAAATACCCTCCGGAGCCTCCGAGGAAAACGGGCCCTTGCGACGCGCCTGGGAGCGCCAGCGCCTTGCAGACCCCACCACAGGCCAAATACCACCCGGTATTCAATTGCTCGAACAGCGTTTTGCTGCTTCCATGAACCAACCGCTTGCCGACCGATTTGGTCCAGATTGGTTTGCTCGGGGACCCTATAATTTCGGGGGACGAACCAGGGCCCTGGCCATTGATGTAACCAACGAAAATCGCCTGCTCGCCGGCGGTGTGTCGGGGGGCGTTTGGCTCAGCGAAGATGGCGGCCAAAGCTGGCAGCGAAAAACACCCCTCAACGCTCACCCCGGTTGTGTCAGCATCGCCCAAGATACCAGACCGGGAAAAACCAATGTCTGGTACTACCTCAGCGGTGAAGTATATGGTACTTCCGCCGGAGCATCCGGGGCTTTTTACCTCGGCGATGGCGTTTTTAAAAGCACCGATGGCGGCAATACCTGGGCGCCACTGACCTCCACTGCCGGTGGAAACCAACAGGGACTAACCACCCTGTACCAAACAGGCTGGCGGATCATGACCGATCCAGCCGCCGCTCCAGATCAGGATGTGGTGTACTTGGCCACCATCAATGCCATCTACAGAAGCATCAATGGCGGTACCAGTTGGTCGGCCGTAAGAGCCGGAAACCTCAACGGTTCCTGGTCTTACTTTTCAGACATTGAAACCACTTCCACCGGTGTCTTGTACGCAACCCTCAGTTCTGACGGACCAACCAAGGGCATCTGGCGGAGCACCAATGGTACAACTTGGGTCAATATTACACCCCCCAATATGCCTGTAGATTACAACCGAATGGTCATCGGCGTCAACCCAAACAATGAAAACCAGGTTTATTTCTTCGGTACTACCCCCGGAACAGGCCACCTGACTACCTATATCGACTCCGAGGATTGGACCAGCCTTTTCCGGTACGACTATGTCAGCGGCGATGGCACTGGCACTGGTGGCAATTGGGCCGATTTATCCTTGAACCTCCCCAGCACAGGCACCCAGTTTGACCAATGCGCTGCCCAAGGAGGCTACGACCTCGTGGTGCGCGTACAGCCTGGCACCAACAACGTGTTCATCGGTGGCACCAACATCTGGCGCAGTACCGATGGTTTCACAACGGGCAACAATACCACAAAAATTGGCGGCTACAAAATTGGCACCACCCTGCCTTTCTTTGAAATTTACCCCGAACACCACCCCGATGTACACGAGTTGCGGTTTTTACCCTCCAACCCAAATGTGCTGCTCTCTGGCAGTGATGGTGGCATACACCGTACAGAAGACTGCCTCGCACCGTTTGTTGAATGGTCGCGGCTCAACAATGGTTACACCACCACCCAGTTTTACACCGCCATCATCGATAAAAATGCCCCGGGCGACAATACGCTCATGGGCGGCTTGCAAGACAATGGTAATTTCTTCGTAAACGCAACCGCTTTCAATGCCTTGTGGAAGCAAACCGTGAATGGCGACGGAGCTTTTGGCGCTGTAGCGCCTGGAAAAGCATTCTATGTCCTCTCTATCCAACAAGGACGCGTTGCAAAAGTCAAAATGGACGCACAGGGCAATATCCAGGGATTCCGACGGATTGACCCCATCGGCCCCATAAAATCCGATTACCAATTCATCAACCCGCTGGCAATGGATCCGACAGACGCCAATGTGTTGTACTTGCCCGCTGGCCGCAGATTTTACCGCCAAAATGAACTGGCCTCGATTTCTCTGACCGGCCAATGGGATTCCATTGCTCAAGGTTGGACGGTTTTCCCAGACACCCTGGCGGTGGGTGAATTTTCTACGGTTGCCGTTTCCGAGGCAAATCCTGCACACCGCGTGTACCTCGGCGCCTCCACCAACAGGCTATATCGAATAGACAACGCCAATACGGGAACACCAGCCTTTATGCCCATCACACCCCCGATTGCCGTCGGAGACGCCAATGTCAACTGCATCGCCATAGACCCCACCAACGCAGACCGAATTGTACTGGTGTATTCCAACTACAATATCTACAGCCTGTTTCTCAGCGAAGATGCCGGGGTAACCTGGAAAAAAGTGGGCGGCAACCTCGAAGCCAATGTCGGCGGAACCGGCAACGCCCCTTCCATCCGTTGGGTCAGTATTTTACCCTTCAGCAATGGGAAACTTAAATATTTCTGCGGTACCAGCGTTGGTTTGTACAGTGCCGACACCTTGATGCTCCACGCCAACGGAATGCCTGGCACCCAATGGTTGCAGGAAGGCGCCAGTACCATCGGCAGTTCCGTGGTCAATTACGTGGAAACACGCGCAGGCGATGGACTTGTCGTGGCAGCTACGCACGGCATCGGCATGTACACCGCCAATTTCTTGCCGACAACCGGCACCAACAACCCAGCAGACGCCATACAGGTACAGGTATCTCCCAATCCCACCAGCAATGTTGTGCGGTTTGACGTTGGCAGCAACACCGACCATACCATGGCATGCAGGATCTTTGATTTGTCGGGAAATCTGGTGCGACAAGCAGGTTTGAGCGGGACCAACAACGAAGTTCCGTTGGCAGGGTTGCCAGCCGGCATTTATCTCTGGGAATTGCGGGGAAAAGGTTGGCATAAAAGTGGCAAACTGGCCAAACAATAGACGCGATGTACACGCAAAGGTAACTGGTTAGCAAATAATACAAACGGATGGAAGGAAACCCTTTCATCCGTTTGTAATTTGTAGGTGTTACTGTGGTGGTAACCCATATTTTAACGCAACGCCTCCCTGGCAATAACCAGTTTTTGAATTTCAGAGGTACCTTCCCCGATGGTACACAGTTTGGCGTCACGGTAGAATTTTTCCACGGGAAAATCTTTGGTGTATCCGTAACCGCCGAATACCTGCACCGCATCCGTACTGACTTGCACGGCAATTTCGGAGGCATAATACTTGGCCATGGCAGCCTGTTTGGTACACTTCTCGTTGGCGTCTTTCATCGTGCCTGCTTGGCGGGTCAGGAGTTCTGCCGCTTCAATTTTGGTGGCCATATCTGCCAACTTGAAGGAAATACCCTGGAATTGCGCAATGGGTTGACCAAACTGGTGGCGCTCTTTGGCATATTGCACCGAAGCCTCGTAGGCCCCTTTTGCGATGCCCAGCGACAGGGAAGCAATCGAAATACGTCCACCGTCAAGAATTTTCATCGCCTGGATAAATCCCTCGCCCTCTACCCCCAAAACCTGACCAATCGGTACCCTGCAATGGTCAAAAATCATTTCAGCCGTTTCGCTGGCGCGCATGCCAAGTTTATTCTCCTTCTTTCCGGCATGCAAGCCCGGTGTGCCGCGTTCTACCACGAAGGCCGTCATCCCGCGACTGTCGAGCAAATCCCCCGTGCGGGCAATGACGACTGCCACATGGCCACTTTTCCCATGGGTAATCCATGATTTTGTGCCATTGAGCACCCAAAAATCACCGTCACGGACAGCAGTACACTGCATACGCATGGCATCTGATCCAGTATTGGGCTCTGTGAGCCCCCAAGCGCCAATCCATTGGCCCGAAGCGAGCAAGGGGAGGTAGTGTTGCTTTTGCATCTCATTGCCGAAGCTGAGGATGTGGTTGGTGCAGAGGGAATTGTGCGCAGCAACGCTCAGGCCGATGGAACCGCAAACCTTGGATATTTCATCCACGACGGTGATGTACTCCTGGTAACCAAGGCCCGCACCCCCATACACTTCCGGCACCAGCACCCCCAAAAAGCCATGCTGACCCATGCGGTGAAAAAGTTCCATGGGGAAAAACTGGGATTCATCCCATTCCATCACATAAGGGCGTATGTGTGTTTCAGCAAAATCCTTGGCACTCTGGCGAATAAGACGCAGATTATCAATCTGTTCCTGGGATGTTTTCATGGCTATATTTGTTTGTAGTAACTGGTTAGCGTGGTCGCGTCTGAGACAAAAAAGAGGCCATTTTTTGCCAGACGAAGCGGATTTTTGTAGGCCGTAGCCTCGCTACGGTCAAAAAAATCTGCGAAGTAGGACGGAAAATGGGCCTTTTTGGGCCAGACAGCGTGCCACCTAACCAGTTACTGTTTGTAAACAGTGTGGTGCGGGCTGTTAAACGAAAGCCAAAGGTATATGTTCGAAGCGAAGAAAACACATAATTAAAGTGAAGGCAAATCATTGGAACTGTTTGCGCGGTCGCGTCTGACACAAAAAAGTGGTCGTTTTTTGCCAGACGAAGCGGATTTTTACAGGCCGTAGCAGCGCTACGGTTAAACAAATGGGCGAAGAAAGACGGAAATGGGCCTTTTTGGCAAGATACCCTACCATCTTAAGTTACAAAAAAAAGATGTATTTTTGAAATATTGCACGATGAAAACAGGAACGAATGAAGGCGAACCGAACTTGCAAGGGTGCGGTGCGTTCCTTTCGTAGTCTGAAGCCCTTTGAACCCATGAATGTACCTCCAGTAACCTATGAACTAGGCACCCAACAGGGTCAAGCCGTCATTTTTATCCGATTTGACTATAATGCCCAACTTATTGAAAGGGTTAAAAAGCTGATCGGGGTGCGATGGAGTCCCGATCAAAAAGCTTGGTACGTTCGGGATACGGTATCTTTTCGCGAAAAATTTGGGCTACCCCCGAAGCCTGTTGTTGGAAAATCTGCTTTGCTACATCTTCGACCTGTTAATCAAGCCGCTCTCCTGCGCTTGGTCGAAACCTTACAACTCAAGTCATACAGTCCAAACACCATCAACTCCTATCGCAATGAGTTTGCGCAACTTTTGCACGTCCTAAAAGACAAAAACGTGGACGATTTGGATGCTGAGCGGTTGCGGAGTTATTTCCTATACTGCACCAATCATCTTAAGCTGTCGGAGAATACGCTGCACAGTCGTATCAATGCCGTCAAATTTTACTTTGAGCAAGTGCTGAGGAGAGAAAAGTTCTTTTTTGAAATTCCCAGGCCCAAAAAACCATCCATTCTGCCCAAAGTCATTAATGGTCAGGATATCAAAAAGCTTTTTGAGGTAACGACGAACCTCAAGCACAATACCATGCTAAAACTTTGCTACGGAATGGGTTTGCGGGTGAGCGAAATTGTGAAGCTAAAAATTACCGACATTGACAGCAAGAACATGCAAGTATTTATAGAAAGAGCAAAGGGAAAAAAAGACCGTTATGTCAATCTTCCGGAAAGCATATTAGGGCAATTGAGGGCTTACTTTTTGGAGTATAGGCCCACAAAATACTTGTTTGAGGGAGAATATGGTAATCAATATAGCATCCGAAGTGCCCAACAGGTATTTTCGAATGCACTTCAAAAAGCAAAAATCAACAAAAAAACAGGCATACATGGTTTGCGACACAGTTTTGCAACGCACCTGCTAGAGGCCGGCACCGATATCAGTTTCATCCAGGAATTGCTTGGACACAATGATCTAAAGACCACTTTACGTTATACACATGTGAGCAAGCAGACGATTAAAAACATCCAGAGCCCCCTGGACAAACTCTAAAACAACCCATACCAAATGAAAGGATTAAACAAAATTATGCTGATCGGCAACCTGGGCAAAGACCCCGAGGTGCAAACACTAAACGGAAACATTAAGGTTGCCAAATTTTCCCTGGCGTCCAACGAAACCTACAAGGATGATAAAGGCCAAAGACATTCGCTTACGGAGTGGCATACCATTATCTTGTGGCGTGGTCTGGCGGAGCTTGCGGAGAAGTACCTACGTAAAGGGACTACTGTATATCTGGAGGGAAAAAACAAAACCAGGTCGTACGATGACAAGCAAGGCAGCAAGCGGTATGTGACTGAAATCATCGGGGATCACATCCTGATCCTGGATAAAAAGGAGCCATAGAGTATGTCTGAAAATGCTCACCGGGCTGAAAACGCGTCTTTTGGAACCTGTACTGCGCGTTTTTTTCGGGCAATAGAACACCGCTATTCCCCGAAAAAGGTACACTTGCTCAGAACCCAAAAACCGCTTTTTCATCTCCGGCAGAATTTTTCAGACACACTCTAGGCGAGACGCGCATTTTGTATTGTGGAATAGATGGGGGTTTCAAGCCCGGAAACGCGCATTTTGTATTGTTGTTATTCTTTTGGACTCAAAATTTTACTATAAACAACTCACTTACAAGGATTAAAACATTAAAATTTGAATATTATCAATATCAAGAGATTTTCTTTACTTTTGCATTTGGCTTGAAAATACGCGCATATTAGCGAGTTATGGGCAAGTTTAAGAATAGACACGACTAAACAAATAA
>CAIZLM010000248.1 GCA_903933805.1 uncultured Bacteroidota bacterium
AGGCCTCGCGCATGGCCTCGGTGGGAGCCATATCACTCATCAGCGCTACTGCACCGGCTTTTTGGGAGAACGATGCTGCGCCGCTGGTCACCTGCCCCTGAATTTTTGCGCATGCGTCGGCCACGTATTTTGGAGCACCCATATAGCCCAATCTCCAGCCGGTCATCGCAAATCCCTTGGCAAAACCATTGACCGTTATGGTGCGGTCTTTTACAGCAGGGAAAGAACCAATACTGATGTGTTCATGGGTAAAATTGATGTACTCATATATTTCGTCGCTGACAATCAGCACGTGTTCATGTTTGGCAACAACTTGGGCATACGCCTCCAACTCCTCTCTGGTAAATACCGTTCCAGTGGGATTACAGGGCGAGGAGAACATCACAAATTTTGTACGTGCTGTTATCGCGGCATCCAGTTGTTCCGGCGTAGGTTTGAAATCGAGATCTACCCCGGCATACACACACACAGGTACACCGTCAGACAACTTAACGATTTCATAGTACGACACCCAGTAAGGTGCAAACATCACGACCTCATCACCAGGGTTGAGGAGCGCCTGACACAAGTTATAAATCGTTTGTTTGGCGCCGTTGCTGACCACAATTTGTTCTGGACGGTAATCCAAGTTGTTGTCGCGTTTGAATTTTTCACTGATGGCTTTTGTTAATTCTGGCAACCCGGAAACAGGCGTATATTTTGTATAACCATCTTTAAGTGCCTGAAAAGCAGCTTCTTTCACGTGGTCAGGCGTATCAAAGTCGGGCTCACCAAGGCTCAGGCTGATCACATCATGGCCCAGCGCTTTCAGTTCGCGGGCCATACGGGCCATCTTAAGGGTTTCAGATTCTGCAAGATTTTGAACGCGGGTAGATAGTACGTTGTGTGGCATTTTTTCGATATTCGTCATGGTTTATAGTCGTGAATGGTGGTAACTTCAATATCATTACAACCCAAACAGGGTGTTATTTACCGAACTTAGCGGACAGTATTTTTACGGCCGACCGTATTCCACCCTCCTGTCAGGCAAAGATATGCAGCAAGATGTCAAAATCAGACGTAAAAGCGCGCGACTGGCGTAATATTAACAAGAATTGCAACTTGGTTAGGTGGCACGCTTTCTGGCCCCAAAAGGCCCATTTTTCGCCATACTTCGTCCATTTTTTTGACCGTAGCGCTGCTACGGCCTACAAAAATCAGTTTCGTCTGGCAAAAAATAGTCACTTTTTTGTCTCAGACGCGACCACGCTAACCAGTTGCCAAGAATTTTACACATAAACGCCCAACAAAAAGCTGCACAGTGATAGACCGCCAGATTCTATCTTAGCTGATATGGGCTTTGAGCGTATCGGCTGACTCCAAAAGTCTCGTTTTTCGACATACTTCGTAGGTTTTGTAAACCATTTCTAGCAAGATCAGCTACAGGTGACAAAAATGGCGGCTTTTTTGTATCCGCAGCGACCACCTAAGTACTTACCTTTGCCGAACCATTATGGACAATACACTACACCAATTTCGCGCGGTTGTCGGCCGCTGTCGAGACCTTTTTTTGAAAAAAACAACGGACTATGGCACGGCCTGGCGCATCCTGCGCCCGTCGAGTATCACCGACCAACTGTACATCAAAGCACTGCGGATTCGCAGTATTGAAGAAAAAGGCGCACAAAAAGTAGATGAGCCCATTGAGGGGGAGTTCATGGGACTGATCAACTACAGTGTTTTAGCACTGATTCAATCCACGCTACCGGAGGGTGAACCACTCGAACTTTCTCCAGAGCGCGTAGCAACGTTGTACGACCATCATATTGCTGAAAACTTGCGGCTGCTACAAGCAAAAAACCACGATTACGGCGAAGCTTGGCGGTTGATGCGGGTGAGTAGCATGACAGATTTAATACTGCAAAAACTATTGAGAATCAAGCAAATAGAAGACAACGCAGGTCACACACTCGTTTCTGAAGGCCTGGAGGCCAACTACCGTGACATCATCAATTACGCCGTCTTTGCCCTAATTCGACTGGCAGAAAAATAACCTCTGATACATATCTATTACAATCATTACATCATTATCAAACTACAAATGACATCACTCACTTCCCTACTCATTCAATTTGCCATTGCGGGCGCCTTGCTCACGGCGATAACCGTTTGGGCCAAAAAACATCAACATATTTTTTACACTTTTCTCCAACATTTTGTCGGTGTATGGTTTGTGTTCTCCGGCTTGGTAAAAGCCGTTGATCCAATTGGAACAGCCTACAAAATGGAAGATTATTTTGGCGCGTTTGAGACCACATTTGCGGGATTGACCAACATGTTCCAAGGACTCGCTCCATTGTTTCCGTGGCTTGCAAAGCACAGCACCGGATTTTCAATTGGTATGGTAATCCTTGAAATTGTGTTGGGAATTGCACTCATCATTGGGTGGCGTCGCAAATTGACCGCTTGGCTTTTTTTCCTGCTCATGGTTGTGTTCACTCTGCTGACCGGTTTTACCTACCTCACAGGCTACGTACCTACCGAGGCCAATTTTTTTGACTTTGCGCAATGGGGCCCTTATGTGAAAACGCAAATGCGGGTCACCGACTGTGGTTGTTTTGGCGACTTCATTAAATTGGACCCCAAAATTTCATTCCTCAAAGACGTGGGCCTTATGATACCAGCTTTTGTGTTTCTGTTGTGGTCTCGCAACATGCACACCTTGTGGACTGCACGCACGCGCGACCTCGTAGCGGCCATATCCACAGCGGCCACCCTGCTGTTCTGCATTCAAAACACCTATCTGGATTTGCCCATGGTTGATTTTCGGCCGTTTAAAATTGGCAGCAACATTCGGGAACGCAAAGAACTGGAATCCAGTGCAAAAATTGATGTTCTAGGATGGGTACTAGAAAACACAGAAACTGGCGAAAAAGTGAAATTCATGGAACCTGAAGCGGGTAAAATCACCTACTACAAAGACTATCCAAAAAACAAAGGCTGGAAGGTAAAAGACCAAATCAAGACCGACTGGTATGTGCTGAAAGACAGCCTGAGAACGCCGATTACAAAGACCAAAGTAAGCGATTTTGCGATCGAAAGCAGTGAAAATGGTGAAATAACCGAAGATCTGCTGGCTGAAAAAGGCTACAGTATGATGATTGTTGCGTACAAACTCGATGGTAGTCAACAAAAAGAAACGTTCACCGTTCAAGACACCCTCTGGGGCGTCGATACCATTGCCGTGAGCAAAGACTCCTTCCAATTGGCACAACGCTTGGTTTCTGTTCAATCCAGGCAAGTAGAGCGATCCGTTTTTGTTCCAACATCAACCTATGCTGATTTATTCACCAAAAGTGTGAACCCACTGGCCGAAGCCGCTGCCAAAGCTGGCTGGAAAGTTTATGCGGTAACCACCTATGGCGACGCTGAAAACGCTGCTGATTTTGCCCGAAAGGTCGGTGCAAAATATCCATTCCACCGAGCCGACGACAAGCTCTTGAAAACAATAATTCGGGCAAATCCGGGTATCGTGGTGTGGAAAGATGGACAGGTATTGGACCTGTACCACCACCGGCATTTGCCAAATTTTGACCAACTGTCCGTTAAATTCAAGTAACGGTATTTGCCCGTAGAGAAACAACAGAAAAAGCCCTTGTTGCGTACTGCAGCAAGGGCTTTTTTGTAACCCATCGAATGAAAGCAACTAGTTAGATACAAAACTATCTGACCAAAAAGAATAATTTTCGCCGTACTTGGGGAAATTATTATAAAGTAGCCGATAGAAAAGACCTGATTTTGGCAAAAATAGCCAATTTGCCAACTATAAAGCAACAAACGACGTAATTGCCAAAGAAGCAGTTTAGTTCTGCGATTGAAGCGGGATTTCGGTGGGCGTAGTGCCGCCGCCGCCAACAGTAAGAACTGCAACAACACACAAGACAATCAGGGTTCCAGCGAGGACCCAAGTTGCTTTTTCGATAAAATCTGTGGAGCGCGCTGCGCCAAAAAGCTGTTGAGCCTGACCGCCGAAATTGGGGTCAATGCCGCCGCCTTTGGAATTCTGCATCAAAATCACCAGCACCAGAAGGACGCTTACGATGGCGATAAGAACCGTAATAGTGGATAACATATTCGTCTATTTTTTTAGTTTGTCAATTTCGGCGGCAAAGTACGTACTTTTTTCGGGAAACGCCAAGCATAACCGTTCATACATCGCAATTGCTCGATCGCGGTATCCCTGCTTGACATAAAGCTTGGCGAGGGTTTCAGAGATTACATCCTTATTTTCCAGCACACTCTTCTCCGCCAACATCTGGGCTACACCTGCTATTTTCAGGGGCTCCAGAGGGCTATCTTCCTCTTTTTGTTTCATTTCAACATTATGATTATTATTCATCTGTTCAGATATCGGCAACTTATTTGCCACCTCTTTGGCGGTAGAAACAGGTGAAGTTTCAGCTGTGAAGGCCTCTACAAAACCCAAGATAGGCGGGTTAAATTTTCCAAACCAATCTTTAAAAGTTTGATATGAAACTTGCCGCAAGGCATTTGCTGTGGCAGCTATCACTTGTTCGGGCGCATTTGCTGGCAAATACGTGGGTGTTGGTTGGGATAATACGGCCTCAACTGCATGCATAGGCGCCGTTTCTACAGGGTGTGGCGCTTCTTTTTGCACGCGGTTGGCCGCTTGCAAACCTTCCTCCAGGGCTCTTTTGATGGTCTCGACGGGTTTCAACTCCAGGACTTCCTCCTTCACCCATATCTCCTGCGGTACCGTGACTTGTGGTGCTACCAGTCGAAAAAGTTGGGTTCGATCAAGGCTATAAGTTGCGGCAGTCGTTACGTTCTTGTCTACATCCTGGTGGTCAATTTGCCTTGCTTTTATGGCCAAAAAATAGCGCAGATTGTGGGCATAGGGGTAAGCCAACGCGAGCGTCTTAAGTTCTTCGTAGGAAATAGTACGAAGTAAATTCGGGTCATCGACTATGCGAAAAAAACGTTCCTGCGTCATTGTTGGCAATGTTAGAAGCAACTGGTTGGTACACAACCTGTTTCAATTTCTGTTACCAATATATATTTGTCCATCACCAGTCGTTGAATGCTTCGTTGAAGATATCATCCAAAATTTGGGTAGAGATTTGTCTGATCAATTCGTCTTGCACCGTGAGCAAGTCTGCTGTGTTTGAAAATTCTGCGAAATGGCTTTTTGATCGCTCCGAAGTCCAGCTTTTTTTTTCATTTTTATTGTTGACATATTTTACGGCAACAGTAATTTTAAGTTGGTTGAGCGAAACAACCTCTCCGGGTTTGGGCGCCACCGGTACCACCACAAAACTTGTAATCCGGCCTGTGAATTCCACATCAGGTGCTTCGTTGTTGAGTACCAAACGCGATTCAGCGCGGATTTTATCCTTCAATTTTTCGGTAAAATCGAGCGCCAAAGTAGGGGGCGCGTTGCTGGCGATATTCTCAAAGTTCTGAACAAAAAAAGTGCGCACATCAGGGTCAATTGAGATCCCTTTGAGGCTATAACAAGCGCTAAAGGAGAGCAAGCAGGTGCACAATAACAGCGCGGAACGAACGATCATGGTCACAAATATAGCCCGAATCTGCTATCCGGAAGACAAAAAATACGTTTTGAAGTTAAATGCATGTTGGGTATTGCTGGGTGTGCTACATATTACCCAGTGTTACTCCCATTCAATGGTTGCCGGCGGTTTGGTCGAAATATCAAATACGACGCGGTTGATGCCTTTCACGTTGTTGATGATTTCACTGGAAACCTCTGCGAGAAACTCATGTGGTAAGTGGCTCCACTCTGCGGTCATACCGTCCGTGGAATTCACTGCGCGAAGGGCGATAACTTGTTCGTAGGTACGTTCGTCGCCCATAACGCCGACTGAATGAATGGGCAACAAGATGGTCCCAGCCTGCCAAACTTCATCATAGAGGTTGTGCTCCCGCAGTTTTTTGATGTATATCGCATCGGCTTCCTGTAGTATGCGCACTTTTTCCGGGGTAATATCGCCCAAAATACGGATACCAAGACCAGGGCCGGGAAACGGGTGCCTGTTGAGAATATTCGGCGAAACATTCAATTCTTTTCCGACACGGCGCACCTCGTCTTTAAACAGCGACCGCAATGGCTCTACTATTTTCAGTTTGAGTTTTTCCGGCAATCCACCCACATTGTGGTGACTTTTGATGGTAACAGAAGGGCCGTGAACACTCACAGACTCTATCACATCCGGGTAAATAGTTCCCTGGCCAAGCCATTGAAAATCAGGATGCGCTTCGCTTTCTTCTTCAAAAAGGTCAATAAACAACTTCCCGATTACCTTGCGTTTTTCCTCCGGGTCGCTCACTCCGGCAAGGGCTGTGTAGAAGCGGTCTCTTGCATCCACACCCTTAATATTGAGGCCCATTCCGAGGTAAGAATCCAGGACTTCCTGGAATTCATTTTTGCGCAATAAACCATTGTCAATAAAGAAGCAAAACAAGCGATCGCCGATTGCTTGGTGCAACAGCGTTGCAGCGACCGTGGAGTCAACACCACCGGAGAGCGCCATGATGACTTTCTCCTGACCAATTTGTTGGCGCAATGTGGCTACCGTATTGTCAACAAAATGTGCAGGAGTCCAATCTCCTTTGCAGGCACAAATGTCTTGAACGAAGTTTTTGAGGATTTCAAAGCCCTCCAAACTGTGAAAAACTTCCGGGTGAAACTGAATGCCGTAAACAGGCTGGTCAAAACGTCCTTTTTCTGATCGGAAAGCGGCAAAGGGAATCGTATCAGAATTGCCCAATACTTCAAAGCCTTCGGGCAAGCGCATAATGGTATCTGAGTGGCTCATCCATACCTGTGATCGCTTGCTGATGCCGGCAAAAAACGGATCGTTCGGAGCGTGCTGCTGGAGCATTACCTTGCCGTATTCGCGTTTTTCAGATTGGCCTACTTCTCCACCGTAAAAATCAGCCATCAACTGGGCGCCATAGCAGATACCCAACAATGGCTTTTTACCGGCGATTAGATTTAGATCGAGGCGGAGCGCGTTGGGCCAACGCACTGAAAATGGGCTGCCAGAAAGAATAACGCCGCAGATATCGGGTGTTAATTCAGGTAATTTGTTGTAAGGAACGATCTCGCAATAGACGTTCATCTCGCGTACACGCCGGGCAATCAACTGCGTGAACTGGGAGCCAAAATCGAGAATAAGAATTTTTTGCATAAAGAGGCACGGAAATAAGGTCCCGCATGGTAAGAAGTGCCACAAAGGTAGGGAAAAGAAGTAAGGGAAAAAATGCTATCCGCTTTACAGTTGCTTACAATGTTTGTAAAAACTTAGCCGGTTGCGTCTGAGACAAAAAAGTGACCATTTTTTGCCAGACAAAGCGGATTTTTTTGGCCGTGACAATGCTACGGCCTGCAAAAATCTGCGAAGTATGGCGGAAAGTAGGCATTTTTTTTGGGCTATACAGGGGGCACCTAACCAGTTGTTTTTTTTATTAGTGCTGGATTGGGCGTTTGATTTCAACCGGGAAAGGATATTTTTCCCATACCTATCAAGGGCACTCCACCCAAGTTCAAGTCTGCGGTGGTACTGCCAGCTACTGTCTCATTGGCCAGCACGGCGAACAGTATCGCTTCCTTTGCATCTCCGTTGATGCCGATTTTTTCCATGGGCGCTATGGGTAATTCGGGTAATTTTTCTCTCAATAATTTCAATATCAATGGGTTGTGAGCCCCCCCTCCACTGACGTAAAGTCGTGTTTTCCCAACAACAGGCCTGTGCAGGGCTGTTGGGGCCCGCTGTATGGCTTCCGCAATGGTATCCGCAGTAAGCTGGGCAAGGGTGGCCAAAATATCAAGTTTTGTTGGCGCTTCGGTGGCCATTTGGGAAATGGCTGCCTTAACCCAAGCTGGGGAGAACATTTCGGGGCCTGTTGTTTTTGGGAATGGGCTGCCAAAGAACGATGCTGATTTTAACTGTTCCAATAGCGCAATATCAACACGCCCTGCCGCGGCAAACCGTGCATTTTCATCGTACGGAACGTCAAAATATTCGCGTGCAAACGCATCAAGGAGCGTGTTGCCAGGACCTGTGTCGGTGGCAAATACCATGGATGGATCACCATCGGCAGGCAAATAGGTATAATTTGCAATACCGCCGATGTTGAGCAGAAAACGGGCTTCTCCTGGCTTCGAAAACAAATAATAGTCTCCGTAAAGGGCCAATGGTGCTCCTGCACCGCCGGCAGCAAGGTGCTTCTGTCTAAAATCAGACACCGTGATGATGCCCGTTCTGCGGGCAATGTGGTCGCCATCTCCCAGCTGCAAGGTGGCATTTGGGCGGTCGACCAAGCCGTGCAATACCCTTGGCGCATGGAAAACGGTCTGTCCATGTGATGCAATCAGGTCAACCTCTGAGGGATCAATCTTCCACTTAGCCAAGCATTGGTTTACCAGGGCTGCGTGCCGTTCTGCAATGATGACATTCAGCAGGGTGAGGTGCTGAAAATCAATTGTTTTTTGGGCAAATACCCGGCGGATTTCAAACTTAAAAACATCGTCGTAGGCCAACGTTTCAAAATGTGCCACTTCGACGCGTGTTTTCAAACCTACACCGCGAAAAGTACACAGTACAACGTCCAATCCATCCAGCGAGGTGCCCGACATCAGGCCAATAATATGCCTGCTGCGTTTGTTTGAAATGGCCGAAAGTCGTTGGATGTGGGATTTCATGGGTGCTGCATCGCGTTGGAGGAAAGTTGATTTTCCGCTCTTATGAAAAAATGTAACTGCGTTTGACTATTGTTGTGAAAAAACAAGCATAAGCGTTGCCTGTTGAGGATTCAGAACGCGATCTACGCGGAGGAAAATACCGGGTTGCACCTCACGGTCTTCCCCGAGATGCATCTCTGACCGACGCTGTTCAATGATATCTGCCCAAGCCTTGAGCGGTGCTTGTTTTTCAGAAAATGAACTGAGAAACACCAGTTGGCGGGAGGCTTCTTTGAGCCAGAAAGAGTCCGGCTGGGCCGAATAGTCACCCTGCACCATAAACCGGTATTCCTGGCGGGTTTGGTCACACACTTCCTGGCTGATTTCGAGTAAAATGCCGCGATCCAGTAAAAGACTCTCCAAAGATTGTGAACCTTGTACTTCAAAATTGTAATCCGTGACGTGGGGAAGACCTTTCTCAAAAACCGGCGTGGGCTTAAACTTACAAGATTGTTTGTTTTGACAAGCCGCGAATACAGCCAGCAAAAGCAGACCAATAAGACTATACGTGTCGAAAATGCGCATTTGTGTCCGTCGTTTCATGAATAATGCATTGTTTACACCACTAGTATTGCAGCAAATTTAAAGCCCAAAAGTAACAATAACACGCCATACCTTGCGGCAATATAACGCCAATCATACTACCATGACCAGAATAGGCCTTCTTTCAGACACCCATTCATTCCTAGATGAACGGATCTTTGATCATTTTGATGAATGCGACGAAATTTGGCACGCCGGTGACTTTGGAAACGAAGCAGTGTTGGATAAACTATTACAATTTAAACCTTTACGGGGCGTTTATGGCAACATTGACGGTGCAAAAATAAGGGCTGAATTGCCGCTTGATCTTCGGTTTATGTGTGACGGGGTACCCGTTTTCATGACCCATATTGGCGGGTACCCCGGACGATATGAGCCACGGGTAGGCAGGATCCTGCAGGAAGATCCTCCCTTGAATGGAATTTTTATCAGCGGACATTCTCACATCCTGAAGGTAATGCCAGATCGTACCTTAAATTTTCTACACATCAACCCCGGGGCCTGTGGCAATGAAGGCTGGCACAAGGTCAAAACCCTTGTACGTTTTACCCTCGACCAAGGTACTATCAGCAACTTACAAGTCATTGAGTTGGGCAATAGCGGTATCAAAAGCGGAAAAGAACCGGTGACGGTTGCAGAATAATACCATTTAATCGACGCAATGCAGCACGCACGTGTTTGGAATTTTTGAATACTAAATGTCCAAAACACGGCCATTTTCGCTACTTTTGCAAACATTTAGAACAGGTAGCTGTTTCATTTCCTAATCTAGTTTGATCTTACTTTCACAATCAATTATACTGAAAATGGCATACGAATTCACCGATGCAACCTTCCAAGCGGAAGTTATTGACAACGAACAAGTTACAGTGGTTGACTTATGGGCAGAGTGGTGTGGCCCATGCAAAATGATGACGCCGATCATCGATGAACTTTTCACAGAATACACCGGCAAAGCGCGCATCGGCAAACTCAACGTGGATGACAATCCGGAGATTCCCATGAACTACAATGTGCGGGGTATCCCAACGTTCCTGATTTTTAAAAATGGGGAATTGAAAGATAAAATTGTTGGCGCAACGACCAAAAAAGTCCTGAAAGACAAAATTGATTCTTACATGTAACCGTTTTTTTTGGTAACTGGTTAGCGTAGTCGCGTCTGAAGCAAAAAAGTGGCCATTTTTTGTCAGACGAAGCTGATTTTTGTAGGCCGTAGCAGCACTACGGTCAAAAAAATGGGCGAAGTATGACGGGAAATGGGTCTTTTTTGGCCAGACAGCGTGCCACCTAACCAGTTACTTTTTTGTTTGATCCCGCGTACAATACGCGGGATCTTCTGTTTAAGGCTGCGTTTGAGGAATAAATTCCGCGTTGGCGAGGTCCTTTTTTTTCTTGTCAAGTGTTGTCCAAGCTTTGCCGATATATTCTACCAGGTCGCCGGCGGTCATAGCTTCTTGCGACAGGTCTGATGCCGCCAGATCGCCGGCCAGTCCGTGGAGCAATACGCCCAGCAAACAAGTAGATTCGGGTGAATATCCCTGCGCCAACAAACCCGTTAATATACCTGTCAGAACGTCTCCAGAACCACCCGTGGCCATACCGGGATTGCCGGTTGAGTTGAACCAACACGCACCGTCAGGGCAAGCAATAGCCGTATTTGCGCCCTTTAATACGATAAACACCCGGTACCGTATAGCCATCGACAATTGCAATTCATTGCGGTGAAAACCGTCCGTCGTTTCCCCAAAAAGTCGATCAAATTCTTTGGGGTGCGGGGTTAATACACTGTTTTCAGGCAATAATTCCAGCCATTGTGGTTGCTCGGCCAGTACATTCAGGGCGTCAGCATCGAGTACGAGTGGTATGTTTGCTCCGGTTAACAACAAACGAACAGCCTCAGCCGTCTCCGGGGCCCGTCCAATGCCGGGGCCAACGCCCACACTGGAAAACGGGGCTAAATCCGGCACTTCAGTCCAGTATTTGGCCCGTCGATCTGCGCTGACCATGGCCTCCGGAACACTTGTTTGCAACACGATGTTGCCACAGCGTGGGCTGTGCACGGTCAACAAGCCAACCCCCGAACGCAGACAAGCACGGGCAGCCAGCACGGATGCACCCATTTTACCCCAACTCCCCGCCACGATGAGCGCGTGACCGAAGGTGCCCTTGTGTGCAAATTTTTTTCTTGGTTTCCATCTGCTGGCGGCATCGTCCATGGTTAAATAATAGGAGCTTGTTTCCATCTGCTGCTCAAAATCGGGGTGCAACCCAATATCTCCAATGGTCCACGCGCCCAAAAAATCAGCATTTTCCGGAAAAAAAAACGCGCGTTTAGGGGCCTGAAATGTGAACGTGGCCGAAGCGCGAACAACTGCATCCCCCGGCGTTGGTGTGTCGCCATAGAGCCCTGAAGGCAGATCAATACTGATAATTTCTTGCCCACTGTTGGAGAGCACACCAACCAATTTGGCCCAATCACCTTCCAGCGGACGCGTCAAACCGGAACCAAATAAGGCATCTATGACCAGGTCATTGCCATCAAACACAACCGAATTGTCTTGTTGAAATGCATCAAAGGATTTGTAAACTGTCGGGTAAACAGCAGAAAAAGCAGAAAACACCGTCATTTGATCTTCAAAATCAACGGAATGTCGCGTTCCAAAATCACAAACAACTACCTTCGCAGCGTATTGAGCTTGGTCAAGCATGCGTGCTACAGCCAGCCCATCCCCGCCGTTGTTGCCCGTTCCTGCCACTATCAGCACGGCTTGAGAAGTGTCGGGATACCGTTTCATAAACCAATCCGTGAAAACCCGCGCCGCGCGGTTCATGAGATGGAGGGACGAAATGGGTTCGTTTTTAATGGTGTATGCATCCCAAGCACGCATTTGTGCAGTAGAAAATATTTTCATGGCAGTTTGTAAAGACTCGTTTTTTAGTGACCTAAAAGTAGTGGAATTTTCCAGCGTACTCGCTGGTCCGGCAGTAGGAATGTTCTTCGCCGAACTTGGTGCAGACGTCATTAAAATTGAGAACAAAACAACCGGTGGCGATATCACCCGTTCCTGGAAACAGCCATCTGAAAAAACCGACACTGCTGTTTCAGCCTATTGGAGCAGCGTAAATTGGGGGAAAAAGCACCTGTTTCTGGACCTAGACGACCCCATCGACCGTTCCAAAGCCCTTGCATTGGCCGCCAACGCAGATGTTGTTATCTCTAATTTCAAGCCATCCTCCGCCCAACGCATGGGGGTGGATTCCGCTTCACTGCGTGCCCAAAACAAACAACTTATTTTTGCACAACTCAACGCATTCGCCGACCCCGAAGACGAAAGCCCTGCTTTTGATGCTGTTTTACAAGCTGAAGCTGGTTTCCTGTATATGAATGGAGAGCCCGACCGACCACCGGTTAAAATGCCGGTTGCCATGATCGACATACTGGCCGCGCACCAGTTGAAAGAAGGTATCTTACTCGCTCTGCTACAGCGGGCGCGTACCGGTGAAGGTTGTACCATCACGACTTCCCTGATGGAATCGGCCTTGGCATCCCTCGTCAACCAAGCCAGTAATTTTCTCATGAACGGACACATTCCCCAGCGCATGGGCACCCTGCACCCAAACATTGCACCGTATGGAGATGTGTTCTATAGCGCAGACGGTTTCCCCCTATTGCTGGCCGTGGGAACAGCGCGGCAATTTCATCAACTCTGCCATTGCCTAGATCTTCTCTATTTGTTGCAAAAAACAGCATTTCAGACAAATTCCAGCCGGGTGCAGCATAGAGACGACTTACATGATCTATTGGCTGAAAGCATGGCAAAACGAACCATAGAAGACCTCATGGCTACTTTTAAAGCAAATGGGGTGCCGGCCGGTCGTATTCGTGACCTTCAATCAGTGTTTGAAAAACCCGAAGCACAAGCCATGATATTGAAAGAAACTACCCAAGAAGGAGAAGAAACCTTGCGCATCGCGTCCGTTGCCTTAAAGTTCTCCTGACCCACACGCCATCCGGGTTATTGTGATGGCTGTATTGAAATGGTTAGTTGGTCGAGTCAGAGACGGAAAAGTAGCCCCTTTTTGGGTCAGAAATGACCACCCAACTTGTTGCCAAATTTTTCACATAAACCTTATAAAATGCATTTAATGATCAAAAACTTCTTTCCCCTACTGGCTTTATTGTTTTGCCTCACAGCAGCAGCACAAAAAGTGGATCTGGACGGCGAACCGCTCACTGCAAACTTCACCAGACTGCCCAGGAAACCATTCCCAGCAGATTACCTAACATACAGCGCAGTGCTGTCTGCCAATCCCCAAGACCTCAAATCCGTCGGGCTTGCTGAACCTTTTTTCATCAGTAACCTACAGGTATTTGGCTTCCAAAAAGTCAATACCGGTGGAAACTTCAACATCGATCTAAGCCTCAGCGATTATCGTCAAACAGGAAGTGAAACCAAAACTGCAACAACTAAAACCAAAGACCGCGCCGGAAAAGAGATCGAAACCAAAACATATTACTACGAGGTCAAGTACGAACACGGGCTCACCCTGAAAGTACGCAACCAAGACGGCAAACAACTGGAAGAACGCAGCTTGTTGGGCGGCGAACATACGTTTAAAAGCAGGGAGTTCAGCACCGTTGGTGAAGTAAACAACTATATCCGAGCCGCACTGGGACAAGATCTTGCAAAAGAAGACCAAAACGCCATCGTCGGCGCCATGCGTGACATTTATGATCACCTCAACTCACAGTACGGCTACACGCCTACAAAAACTACGTTCAAACTTCAAATCCTGGATTCCGAGAAGCATCCTGACTATGCTGGATTTCAGCAGGCCTATAAAGGCGCCAAGGTAGCGATGAATAGCATGAAGCCGGACGTAGCGCTCGATTCCGTCAAGTTGGCCTTGAAACCTGTAATGGAGTACTTTAGCCAACAAAAAGACAAGTACAACCCGGCAGAAAAAGGGGATAAAAAACTCAAATACGCTTGCTTGTACAACTTGTCACTGTTGTATTTCTGGACCGAAGATTTTGAAAAAGCAACTGAATTTGCGAATGCACTCATTGCCAACGACTACGACCCCAAAGACGGAAAGCGGCTGATTGAAGACATTGAAGAACTGCAAAAAGAATTTGAAAAAACAGGAAAAACATCCCGACACCTCAAGTTTGAGGCGCCCGTAGAAGTATCCCCAACAACCCCTCCAGTAGCCTACAAATCTGACAGCGACGAAAGAAAAGTGGATTACAAAGTAAAATCACTGGACCTAACACCCAACACCATGCAGTATGAGGGATGGGTCACCGGCACCGATGGCAAAGAAACAAAAGTGCTTTTTCTGGTCGAAAACCCCCGTATGACGGGCTTGCTCTTCAGCTCAGTCGGCAATGTCCGCTATGCCATTGACCTCGGCGAACGCTTCAAGGTCAACCGTATCAACAAGGCCAACACGACTGCTTTTGGATTCGACGGACGCACCTTCAAGGTATTGCCCTTCAAATCGGCCAACAGCGTCAACATTGGCGGTGGCAAAACAATCTTGGAGGTACTCGAAGAAGGCTCGAAAATCGGCGCCTTCCTTGCGTTTGCCGGTGACAACGAAGGTTTAACCAATCCGCCAGAATATGTTATTCAAAAAATTGCCGATCAAGAATACGTATCTTTGAACGGCCTAAAATTTGCATTGAACCTCAACAAAGGCGTCAAAAAAACTTTTTCCGATTGTCCAGCAGCGGTTGAAGCTGCCGACAAAGATGGTTTTAAGCGCACATCAGAATCCATCGTTCAATTGGCGAAGCTTCTGCAAGCATGTTCTAAATAACCCAATGGTCAACCAATCATGATAATGGTTGGTTGGCTTTTTTCAAGTTTTAAAAAAAATTTGGTGGTCGCGCATGAGACAAAAAAGTGGCCATTTTTTGCCAGACAAAGCAGATTTTTGCAGGCCGTAGCAGCCCTACAGTCAAAAAAATATGCAAAGTAGGGCGGAAAATGGCCCTTTTTGGCCCAGACAGCGCGCCGCCTAACCAGTTACAAAATACCTATTACCATGGAAAAAGATAGCATTCTCGCCGCCCTACGCCAAGTCCGTGATCCACAGACCGGACAGGATATTGTCGCGGCAGGCATGGTACAATCCCTCGAAATTGATGGGAACAACGTCAATTTCAAACTCCTGATCCCGTCTTTACAGATGGCCGGAAAAGCCGAGCTCAATTTCGCTTGCATTGGCGCCATCGCGGAAATTTTCCCCAATGCGCAAGTCAATGCGCATTTTGCAGCTCGTACACCCGACAGCCAACAACCCGTCAGCAGTGTCCCCCACATTAAAAATATCATCGCTGTAGCGTCCGGCAAAGGTGGCGTCGGCAAAAGCACCGTGGCAGTCAATTTGGCCCTCGGGCTCAAACAATTGGGCGCTCGTGTGGGATTACTCGACGCGGATATCTACGGACCGAGTATCCCCACCATGCTCGGACTTGTCGGCGAGCGCCCAAAAGTACAAGATGTGACCGGTGTGCCGAAAATGCTGCCGTTGGAAGCATACGGATTGCCCGCCATGAGCGTTGGGTTTATCATAGAACCGGAGCAGGCAGTTGTGCTGAGAGGTCCCCGACTGGCTGCCATTATCAAGCAATTTGTCAACGATGTGCTTTGGCCCGAACTCGATTTTTTGGTCGTGGACCTGCCCCCAGGCACCGGTGATGTACAATTGACCCTGGTTCAAACCGTGCCTGTGACGGGCGTGGTACTGGTGACAACCCCACAGGCAGTAGCCTTGGCCGATGCCATTAAAGCGATGAATATGTTTATGATGGAAGGGATCAATGTACCAATTCTCGGGGTTGTGGAGAACATGGCTTGGTTTACGCCTGCTGAGCTGCCTGAAAACAAGTATTATATCTTTGGGGAAGGTGGTGGAAAAAAACTGGCACTGGAAAGCAAGTCGGTATTGTTGGGCCAAATCCCCATTGTTCAAAGCATCCGAGAAGGCGGAGATGCCGGCAAACCAGCAATATTACAGCAAGAAGGGGTTGTAGCAGCTGCGTTTTTGGAAGTTGCTAAGAACACGTTGCGACAAGTCGGCGTCCTGAAAGGATAGAACAAAACCATATAAATGGTTTCGGTGCTGTTATTGATACTTTACTTTTGAGTGC
>CAIZLM010000249.1 GCA_903933805.1 uncultured Bacteroidota bacterium
ACCAATGGGTTGGTTGAAGGCCGTGGCACCTTGGAACATGAGATCCATGTTCGTCACCGCGCTGGTGTTCCACGTACCAATGGGTTGGTTGAAGGCCATGGCATTATCGAACATGCCGGACATGTCCGTCACTGCGCTGGTGTTCCACGAACCAATGTCCTGGTTAAAGGCCGTGGCAAGTTGGAACATGTAGGACATGTCCGTCACGGTCGCAGGCAGGGTCGATGGTACAGCCGTCAGGTAGTAACCATCCAAGAACGCACCAGAAAGGCTGGTAAGACCGGTACCGCCCCATGAGATCACGCTGTTGATCTTGTCGGCATTCGGGTAGGGAGTAATACCATTCCCGAACTGGGTCATGGTGCCATAAATCTCGATGTTGTAGATGCCGGCAGTGGTATACGTGTGGTTCCTGTTGGAAGCACTGGTGTAGTTGTTGGCAGTGCCGTCACCCCAGATCACGGTGGCGTTCACCGTACCGCGCACTGGCAGTGTTACCGTCTCTCCGTCACTGGAGGTCTCCACTTCGAGGGACATCGGATCAGAAGCCGTGGACGTGAGGATACCGGCGGAGGCAGGCGTGAAATACGAATCATCTTGATTGTCCGCGGCCGAGGCTGTGCTGCCATAGGTACCGGTCAGCTGGGGCTGCGCGCCCAGGATCAACTGACCACAGCTGGAGTTCTGCCCATTGCAGTTCATCTTGGCCGTGGCGGCACTGATGGTCAGTCTACCCGACAGGGTAAGATCTGCATTGGTTTGCAGGATACTCGTACCGCTCACCGTCACCAGCGCGCTTGCACCCAGTGCGGTGGCATGGTTGGTGATCAGTGTGCCGGCCGAGATCGTCGTATTACCGGTGAAGGTACTGGCGCCGGATAGGGTGAGCGTGCCCGTGTTAGATTTAGTTACTGCGCCTGTGCCGGAGATGATGCCGCTGTAGGTATAGGCATTCGTGCGGTTGAACGTCAGCGTGGCGTTGTTGGTAACGTTCGAACTGTTGGCGATCTCGCCAGTGGTGGTATTATTGCCGATGGACAGCGTACCCCCGCTCACCGTGGTGATGCCCGTGTAGGTGTTGGCCCCGGTGAGGTTGAGCGTGCCTGCGGCCAATTTGGATACTGCGCCTGTGCCGGAGATGATGCCGCTGTAGGTATAGGCATTCGAGCGGTTGAACGTCAGCGTGGCGTTGTTGGTAACGTTCGAAGTGTTGGTGATCAGGCCGGTGCTGCCACCCGCGCCGATGGACAGCGTACCCGTACTCACCGTAGTGATGCCCGTATAGGTGTTGGGTCCGGTGAGGGTGAACGTACCCGTGCCAACCTTAGTAAGCATGGCGCCGGCTCTGCTGTAGATGCCGGAGTACGTGGTGCTGCTGCCATTGCTGCCCACCGTGAGCAGGGGCGTACCGGAGGTAGAACCGATGTTGCCTGCCCCGCTAAGCGAACCGGCCGTAAGGTTGAATCCGGCAAGTGCCACCGTACCGGTCACCGTGAGATTGCCCGTGGTGATGTCCACCGCTGCGGTGAGGGTCACGGTGTGGCCGGAGGCGATGATCACATCGTCGCCGGCTACGGGTGCTGTGCCCCCTACCCAGGTGGCGCCGGTGCTCCAGTTGCCGGTGGCAGCGGAAGTGATGGTGGCGGCGTGCAGGCTTGCGCCTGCGAGCAGGAAGGCGGAAAGGAGCAAAGTTTTACATGCTGCCTGTATTCTGAAAAAGAAGCATTCCGGGTGCTTACCAGAACAAGGATTTGAACCTGCAAGGCCAGTTTGATTGAATGGAAATTTTCTTTTCATGAAATTTTATAATTAACGATGGTTCGTAAAGAAATCGGCGGAGCCGATTTGAAAACATATTAATAAAAAAGGGCAAAAGTTTAGGTTTGTGGTACGAACAAGAAACAACTTTTGCCCATGAACGTCGAAACGAGCACGAGCACAATACTGCTAGAAATGCCTGACATCAAGAAATGGCAACGCGATTTTTTTCATCATCACCTAACGCTTGTTCGGAAATCGAGCAAAAGAACTGCAATAAAATTATGCCCGGAGTAGCACTTCTTTTTTTCGCAGCTTTTGAGATACGATACGCATGTTTTGAGAGATAATTGCTAGGATTTCGCTGTTTTTGAGTGTTTCAACAGCTGCAAAAAAGGACTTTGTTGGATGAATCTCCCGGCGATGTCGGGCGTCATTTCCCCGTTTAAGGGTCAGGCGACTTTAGAGTTTATTCGGGAATTGGTTCAAGACAGCCGCTTTCACAGCGGCTTCAGCTTTCCAGTTTTCCAATTTTCTGGGATACATTTTTTCCACCAATATTGGTTTCCATCGGAAGAAGGCATGCTCGATTTTGCTTCGGCGATGCGGCCCGGATTGTTTTTTTCAAGCCATTCGATTGGCTTTTTACCGTCCCTCATTTATGATGTCCAACACCCGATTTCTTGGGTGATCGATCGGCAATCCATCTTCACCCAGTTGGAACATGGCGTGTTCGCGGGATGGTACGATTGGTACTCTTTCAATACATACAAGCGTTTCCGAACATTCATAATGGTCACCGTCTAACACGATGCTCTAGTGCCGTGTCCAGCCAATGGCCCATGAACTGGACGCGGCACTAGGAGGAGTAGATCTTTTGACCGCTTCGTTTCGCTGGCCCTTTTATGGTACCACGGTATCGTCAACCCACCATGTAAGGCTGCCCCGACGCTTTAAACCAGCGTTGCATGCTCGCCAGTTCGGTATTCATAGCGCGGTCTCGAGGTTTGTTTGAGTCGTTGAGTGTATATACCTTTGTCATGGGTTGGAAATTTTTTGGTTCGCAATTCAACCGTAGAGTCAACACAAAGTGGTTCTGAATGACCTGTGATGGCAATCAATCAAATCGTCAAAATAACTGTAACTGGTTAGGTGGCACGCTAACCAGTTACAAATCACTTTAATCAAAGTCTAATAACTACTTCGTTCATGCTCAGCAGCGTTATATTTTTTATTACAGCCGCCCTTGGTTTTTTATGTACTGCTTTCATCTTTGGGGAACATAAAAATCGGGAACATTCACTCATCAATAAATACCTGATTATCATTATTGCAGTCAACGCTGTAAGATTTTTATTTCATGGCATATCACAAGCATATCCAGAAATCGAAATCAGCAAATTGGTAACCATGATCGATGTTAGTATCATCATGCTGATGCCCTGCTATTTCCTATATTTTCAAGATATCGTGTACGAAAACAAATTCAAGATGGGGAGTTTGTTGCATTTTATTGTGCCTTTTTTGTTGGGATCAGTATATATCATAAAATTTTTTTCTAATTCGGGTACGACATATTTGCTTGAAAAACTGTTTTTCTCTGTTGGCGTATTATTCTATTTAATCTATGCGACTATCGTATTCGTGATGCTCTATAAATATGTATGGACTCGTAAAACCGACATAAAGGCCGTTCAAAAACAAAATGAACTGATAAAAAACTGGAGCATGTTTCTGTATTTTTCTTTATTTGTGATTCTTTTGATTCGTGTGATAACGAGCATTGTCTCCAATGAACCAGGAAGTTTTAACAATGATTACTTTTGGCTGGTGGGGATCGTATGGATGGGGATTTTTGTAAAAATAATCCTCACCCCAAAAATCCTTTACGGTTATAATTTTCTAAATAAAACAATCGATGCGTTTACTGAAAATGTGGTACTCAGCAGCGTCTGGCTTATCGAGGGTACGGTGTTGCCCATCACGAGTGAAAGAGATAAGAAAATCGAGGAAAAAATGAGCTCCTTGCTGATACAGTATATTCATCAGATTGAAGAGTTGTCATTTCATACCCCCGCTTTTAGAAATCCCGATTTGACGCTCAATGATATCTCCGATGCGTTGAAGATTCCCTACAGCCACATCAATTATATTGTCAAATACCATTGCAATGAAAGTTTTACGGATTATAAAAAGATTGTTCGTATTCATGATGCCACCAAATTACTCCAAGGCGGATATCTTGACAACCAAAAAGTAGAATCGCTTGCTGCCGTTGTGGGATTTTCCTCTTACAATACTTTTATTATAGCATTTAAAAATATTACGGGCTTGACGACGCAGGAATATGCGCGGAGATTCTAGTGCCGTGTCCTTCCTAACCCGTTACAAAAAATCCCGAATTTTTCGCACTGCGAAAAATTCGGGATTGTCCGATAATCATACGGTAACAGGTTAGGTGGTGCCATCTGAAACAAAAAATGTCCATTTTTTGCTAGACGACGCGGATTTTTACAGGCCATAGCCTCGCTATGGTCAAAAAAATCTGGGGCGTATGGTGGAAAACGGGGCTTTTTGGGCCAGACAGCGTCCCACATAACCAGTTAACATCATAAGAAGGCATGTGTTATTGCAGCACTACTTCCCGTTCATTCATCATTTTACGGATATTGATGAGCGCGTAACGCATACGCCCCAGGGCGGTATTGATGCTCACCCGGGTGAGGGAAGCAATTTCCTTAAAACTCATGTCCGCATAATGGCGCAGAATAACCACCTCGCGCTGCTCCGGGGGCAGGGCATCAACGAGATGACGTATGTGGTTGTGGGTTTCTGAGCGCATCATCTGCGTATCAGCACCATCATTGCCCACACGCAGCACATCAAAGATGTCAAAATCATCTGATGGGTTCACGTGGGTGCGGCGCTTGTTCCGACGGTGGTAGTCAACGCACATATTGTACGATATACGCATGGCCCACTGGACAAACTTGCCCTCGTGGTTGTATTTCCCCTTGCGAAGCGTATCAATAATCTTGATGAATACCTCCTGAAAGATATCTTCGGCCAAGGCCCGATCTTTCACAAAGAGATAGATGGAGGTGTAAATTTTAGCTTTGTGGCGAGACAGCAGGGTCTCGAAAGCTTGTTCGTCACCGTCAACATAGCGGTTGATCAGTTCTTGATCTTGGATCATCGGCATAACTTGCATGAGCAAAGGTGGTTTTGCTGTTAACCAGTTAAATTAGAAAGAAGAATTTAAGTGGTGTACAAGTTCAATCCGATAAGCGATGACGTTGAAGTAGTGAAGAAAAATTTGTGTGTAAGCGTTAACTCCGGTCAAATGTATGAGCATATTGTAGGAAGGCCAAACTTTTCTTTTGATTTTAACATTTTTTTTTGGTTCTGCCGGCAGCGCAATAAAAAAATAGGCTCAATTGCACCAATAAAGCTATTTTTGCATCTAAACTACAATAGTTACGCGCATCACTTCACTCATTTTTCTATAAAATCAATTGCTGAGTCGCCCAGTCCGATTGGAACGATCGGAGCCTGCGCCGCAAGGTCACCAACCGAAAGCAATGGCGGCTCTAGCATTCTACCCATGGAAATTTTAATTGTACTCGTACTCATCATCCTGCATGGCCTGCTGGTCTTGGGCGAAATAGCCTTACTCACCGCCAAACGCTCTCGACTGGAAGGCGCAAAAATGAAGGGTAGCCGCAATGCCAGCATTGCACTGGGACTCCTGGACAACATAGACCAATACCTGTCGGCCATGCAGATTGGTATTACGCTCATCAGTATTGTGGAAGGCGCCTACGCAGGGGTTGCCATCGGGCACCAATTGGAACCCATGGTGGCCTTGATCCCAACTTTTCAGCCCTACGCCGAGCAAATTTCGCTCACCATCGTCGTAACACTCATTACGTATCTATCGCTCATTGTGGGCGAATTGGCGCCCAAATACATCGCCATTCAGTACGCAGAAACGCTGGCCATCACCTGCGCACCGATCATGAGTTTTATCACCAAACTCACAGGACCTGTCTCAACTTTCCTGAGTTGGTCCACCAAGATGTTCATGCGCTTGCTTTTCATCAAACCCAACGATCAGGCCAGTATTTCGGAGGATGAAATCAAATTAATGGTGAAAATGGCCAACCAACAAGGGGTGTTGCACCAAAAAGAAAGCGAATTCATCCAAAATATTCTTCGGTTTGCCGACCGCGATGCCTACACCATCATGACCCACCGAAATACGGTGGAATGGCTCGATCTCAATGCCCCGGAAGCCGAAAATGACCGGATCATCTACGAAAGTGGCTACACCAAATTCTTGGTGTGCGAAGACTCCATCGAGAACATCCTGGGGGTCGTCAAATTGCGGGATTACATCGATAAAAAAACCAAAAAAGGGTTCAACCTCCGCGAAATTGTGACGCAACCACTCTATATCCCGGAAACGATGAATGCCCTGAAAATCCTGGAACGCTTTCGGAAAGACCGGAATTACTTCGCCGTGGTGGTGGACGAATACGGCTCCACACAGGGTATTATTACCCTCCACGACCTCACAGAAAATATTTTTGGCACGCTCCCCGACCTCGATGATGCTGCTGAACCCGATATTGTCACCCGGGAAGACGGCAGCCTGCTGGTGGATGGGATGATTCCCATCGACGAACTGCGCGAAACGGTCAGCCTCAAGGAATTCGACTTCGAAGATGCCGATTACTCGACGCTTGCCGGCTTTATCCTGTACAAACTCAGCGAAATACCAGAAGCGGGAGATGTCCTCGATACAGAAGGATACCGCTTTGAAATCATCGACATGGACAAGAGTAAGATCGACAAGGTGCTGATTTCCAAACACCCAACAAAGGACACTGGCGACCTCGACTGAGTGAACAATACGTGTGGAAGAAGTTGTTCCGAACCGTTATCTTTGTTTGTAACTGGTTGGGGGGTACGCTGGCTGGCCCCAAAAGGCCCGTTTTCCGTCCTACTTCGCCCATTTTTTTGACCGTACAGAGGCTACCG
>CAIZLM010000250.1 GCA_903933805.1 uncultured Bacteroidota bacterium
AGTTACAATTTAGTAAACAGGCCCATTCACCGGAAAAATGATCCAATCATGAAAATAATAGCACCAAACAGTCGTCGGAATTTCCTGAAAACAGGCTTGGGCGTTGCAGCAGTGACCGCCACGGCAACTGCGCTCCACGCTTTCCAGCAGGAGGGCGTGCAAGAAAGCGGGGAAAAAGTAACCTTACTTTCCCCAGATGGCGAACTGGTAGAAATTGACAAAGCTTTTTTAAAACCCATACCGGAAGTCAACATTTCACCGGAGGCTTCCCGTATCGGTATTCCGGGCAGGCGTTTCGTAATGGTCATTGACCTCGCGCAATGTAAAAATCTTCGAAAGTGCCACGATGCCTGCGAGAAAATGCACCACTGCGGTACAGACAATGAATTTCTGAAAGTATTGAAATTGCAGAACAACACGCTGGCTACGCCTTTTTGGCAGCCCACCATGTGTTTCCATTGTGACGAACCCCCTTGCGTGAAAGTTTGTCCAGTAGATGCTACCTTCAAACGCACCGATGGCATCGTCCTGATTGATACCGATCGGTGTATTGGTTGCCGATTTTGCATGGTAGCTTGCCCGTACTCCGCCAGAACATTTAGTTGGAGCGAACCGGAACTCACAGACGAAGTTAAGCACCAACATTATTCTCCAGAAACCAGTGTGCCGGCAAAAATGGGTACTGTTTCCAAGTGCGATTTTTGTCCCGATATGGTCAGGCAAGGAGAAATGCCCCACTGTGTTACCGCTTGCCCAAATGGCGTTTTTTACTTTGGCGATGAAAATGAAGATTCCGTTTCGAACGGTACTGAAACCGTACGTCTGAGTGAATTGCTGCGAGACCGTGCGGGTTACCGATTTATGGAAGATATGGGTACACGCCCACGGGTGTATTATCTACCGCCTGTCAATCGCGCATTCCCTTTCAAAGACGATGAATTCACCAGCAAAACGGCTCATGACCATGAAAACAAATAAACCTTCACGGATCCAAACCAACGCTGAACGCGCTGACGCCATTATGGCCGACTTAATGCCCAAACCATTCGGTTTAAGTGGAAAAATATGGGTAGTAGTGTTGAGCGCCATTTTTTTACTGGGACTATTCTTTTACGTAGAACAATTTAGATTCGGGCTGGGTATCACGGCGATGCGTGATTATTCTACTTGGGGTATCTATATCTCTAATTTCGTGTTTTTCGTCGCCATCAGTCTGGTTGGCTCGCTTATCAGCGCCATCCTAAAACTCACCGGCGTCAAATGGCGGACACCGCTGACCCGTATTTCCGAAATGATCGCGGTGGCTTCCATCATCTTTGCCGCCCTTGTTATCATCGTGGATATGGGACGCCCAGACAGATTTCTGAACGTACTATTGCATGCCCGTATTCAATCACCCATTACTTGGGATGTCATCGTCATCACGACGTATCTGACGATCAGTTTACTGCTCTTTTACCTGCCCCTGATCCCGGATTTTGCCCTCATGCGTGACCGATTCAAGGGACCCGCTTGGCAAATAAAAATTTACACCTGGCTTGCACTGGGTTGGAGCAACCTTCCCGGACAGGAAAAAATACTTCGCCGGTCCGAGCAAATACTTGCTGTATTAATCATCCCGGTCGCTTTTGGGATTCACACCGTTACTTCCTGGCTTTTTGCCACCACATTGCGGCCAGGCTGGGACAGCAACAATTTTGGCCCATACTTTGTATCCGGGGCTTTTATGGTTGGTGCGGGTGGCGTCATCGCTGCCATGTATATTTTCAGGACCCACTATTCCAACTGGAGCAAGTACTTGACAGACAAACACTTCGATCGGATGGGCCGCCTGCTGGTGCTACTATCACTCGTGTACCTTTACTTCAATATCAACGAATACTTTGTGCCGGCATACAAAATGAAAGGACAAGAAGCCGAGCACTTGAAAGCATTGTTTTTTGGTCGGTATGCCCCACTTTTTTGGTCGGTACAGGTGTTTGGAATGATCGTACCCATTATCCTACTGCTATTTCCCAAAGGAAGAAAGCCACTGCCAATTTTTCTAATTTCAATTTTGGTCATTGTAGGCGCTTGGTTCAAACGATTTTTAATTGTAATACCCACCCTCAGTCACCCCTATATTCCCATGGACCGGGTTCCAGAATCATGGCAACACTACCTCCCTACGTTCAAGGAGTGGAGTATTACTGCTGGCACATTGGCGGGGGCGCTGCTGATCATCACTTTTATTGCCCGATTCCTACCCGCCATTCCTGTGGTAGAAACCATTGAAGAAGCCGACCCGAATCACGTGGAACCGGGTATAGAATAATTCCCTAAATGAGCAATTCCGCTATGAACAACATTCGAGCATCCATACAATACTTGGTATTGCTGTGTATTACGCACCTGCCAGGTTTTGCAACCGCACAATCAGTCAATGACACCACCACCACAGCCAAATCAGAAGCAAGTATAGAACTACTGTACACGGAGTCAAACAACAACAGTAAAATACTCACCGTTACGGTAAAAGCCAAGGTGGGGGAAGATTATGTCGGAGTAGAAGGCGCTGTTGTTGGCTTCTTTATGACGGAAGCCATACCGGAAAATTCGCTGGGGAATAGCACCACCAACGATAAGGGGGTAGCCGTTTTAGTTGTTCCCCTTGAAAAACTGGGCGCATTGCGAGCCAATTACACGTTTGTTGCGTCGATTGAAAACAATACCACCGTGGAGGATCAACAGGAGGAAATCACCGTTTCAGAATCAAATTTGAATATGTCCTTGGAAGAGGTTGATTCGGTCAGACAAGTCGTGATTACCCTTCAAACGACAGATGCCGCAGGCAATACAATCCCCGCAGCAGATGTTGAAGTACGCCTTTTTGTTCAAAGAATGTTCGGATTGCTACCGCTTTCCAGTGATCCACAGCTTACGGACGAGCAAGGTGAAATTACCTTGGAATTTCCAGCGGCAATTCCGGGCGACACCGCAGGCAACTTGGTTGTCGTGGCAAAAGTCGATGAACACGAGCTTTTTGGCAACTTGGATTTTCGAAAAAAAATACGCTGGGGCGTACCGTTGGTCATAGACCACAACAAAAATATCCGGGAACTGTGGTCGTCCAGGGAAAATGCCCCTTATTATTTGATTATCCTCGTCAACAGTATGCTCATAGGCATCTGGGGCGTCATCGCTTACATTGTTTTTCAAGTGTTTCGGATACGAAAATTGGGGCGACAAAAAGTCGCTTAGAAAAGATGGGGTGAGCTACGCCAATTGTGTATTTCTGCCCCTGCAACAAACCTCCTCACATTAAAAAATTAAAATATGAGCACCAAGCGTTTTTTCTCAACCCTTCTGCTGGCAGCCTTTTCTTTGGTTGTTTTCAGCGCCTACATGCCACAAAAAACAGGCGACCCCTGGTTGGTACCTGAAAAAAACAAAAAAATGAAAAACCCGGTGGCTTCCGACAAAGAATCCATCGCTGCCGGAAAAGCCTTGTATGTTAAACATTGCAAGTCCTGCCACGGCGCCAAAGGATTGGGTGATGGTACCAAAGCGGCGCAGTTAAAAACAAAATGCGGCGACTTCTCCTCCACTGAATTCCAAGCACAAAGTGATGGTGCGCTTTATTACAAAGTGAGCGAAGGTCGTGACGATATGCCTTCCTTCAAAAAGAAACTGCCCGTGCAAGAGGATATTTGGAGTATGGTAAACTACCTGCGTAGCCTGAAAAAGTAATTCTATCGTCTTGTGAAACGCTTTGCCAAAAGTGAACTTTGGAAAAACAAAAGGTCACTTTTGGCAAAAAAATGAGCCATCCCGAACAACATCGGGATGGCTCATTTGTATAATGACTCAACGCTTAATTCTTCTTGAAATAGGAACTGGCATTTTTTCCACCACCCTTCACCAAGTCGAGTCGCGTTTTAATGGCAGGCGACAGCACTTCATCGTCTTTGCGCGCATAAATTTCATTGAGGGCGATGAGGGTATTCATATCGTTGGGATCAACACTTTCGGCTTTTTGGAAGTAAGGCAGTGCCAAGTCAAACAAGGCAATCACTTCATTCTTAATAACTTCCATTTTTTTGAGCCCGGCGCTGGAAAAATCTTCCGGCAAAGCGTTCATGTCTTGGGTCCGGATAGCCGCTTTGTTGAAGTACAGGGCCCCCAGTGAATAGTTGGCATCAAGGTGATCGGGGTTCTTGAGGAGGCCTTTGCTGTAATTTAATTTGGCCATTTCAAAATATTCACCGGCTTTGGCGTTGTTTTTCTCTTTGAGTGCGCCCTGATAGAGGTTATCGTACACATTTCCCAAGGTTACATACAAACCGACGTTGTCGGGTTCTTGTTTGAGGGCTTGTTCCAGACGATCGGTGAGTTCAGCAAGCTTACCCGCTTTGAGATAAGCGTTGATTTCAGCAAACAGCAAAGCAGGATCTTCGGGGAATTTTTTGCGTCCTTCAGCAAGCACTGTGGCTGCACCGGCCTCATCTGCCAATTGGATTTTACAATTGTAAAGTCCTTCGTAAACAGCTGGGTTGGTTGTTGAGGTTTTGTACAGTTTTTCGTAAAAAAAGACTGCGTCAGTACAGCGATTGGCCAGCGATGCAATCAGTCCAGTGAAATAAATCTGGTCTTCCAATTGTTTTGGGTCATCGAGAAAGCTTTTTTGGGCGTTTTCCTTCAAGATATCGTGGCTTTCCACCGATGCTTTGAAGGATAAAAAAGCTTTATCAAATTCTTTGGCTTCATATTTTGAAACACCGATGTTGATCAAGTACGGCTGTACTTCCGATATACCTTTCACGGCATCTGCTTTTTCATACTTTTTAACAGACAACTCATACACTTTCTTATAGGCATCAAAGGCCACGAGTGCGTCATTGTCACCGGTCAAGGCTGCTTTTGGATCAATCATCCTGCGGGCAAGATCTTTTTGCAGGAGGGTATTGTACACGTCTCCCTTGGTCATCCAGGCAGTACCAAGTGCTTGGGCTTCGGGTGTTTTAAGCGCCTGTTCAATTTTTTCTTTGGCTTCTCCGAGTTTGGCAGCATTGCCGGACGGATCGATGTTGTAGCTGGTAAGCGCCTTGCCCGCATTTTTTGCGAGTTTGAGGCCATCTTCTTGCGCAGAAGAGAACCCAAAGGCGAAGAAGATCGTGAGAAGGGTGAAAAGTGATTTTTTCATTGTCTTGGACAAATTTGTTTAAGTTTGATAACACTCATAAGACGCAGTTTAACCCAAAACAATTAATAACGGCTTGTTAAACTTAGCAATCAAGTGCTTAACGGGATGAAAGATATTTTGTAACTGGTTAGATGGCACGCTGTCTGGCAAAAAATGGCTACTTTTTTGTCTCAGACGCGA
>CAIZLM010000251.1 GCA_903933805.1 uncultured Bacteroidota bacterium
CCGCCATACTTCGCAGATTTTTTTGACCGTAGCGCTGCTACGGCCTACAAAAATCCGCTTCGTCTGGCAAAAAATGGCCACTTTTTTGTCTCAGACGCGACCACGCTAACCAGATACTTATATATATTATTTTTCGCAAAATAGACAAAACTACAGCTCTATTTTCATTCAAAGACATGAAAAGCCTCCATACGCTCCTTCTACTACTCGATGTATTTTGTGGTGTATCGTGTTTCATCGGGTACTCCTGTAAAAACAACGCCCAACCAACCAACCATTTTGTCGAATCCCACCTCGTAAAAAACCTCCTGGCTGTTGCTGATTCGCTACCCGCTGATACCATATTTTTACGCGCAGCAGCAATACCGGGTACTTCGCTCGACAGTTTTTACCTGAAGCGACTCGAAACCTTGGACTCCAGACAATCCATAGACGAGCTGAAGCATACAGCTGCGGCCTATTTTCACACTCGGCCGGAAAATCCTGTGGCAAAAGCTATGTTCGCTCACTACGCTGGTATTGGCTGTCAATATGAGGGAAAATATGACTCAGCAGAAGTCTATTATGCCATGGCTACACAAGGTTTTAAAAATCTAACCGACCATAAATTTCTAATTGACGTGTTATCCGCCCGTTCAGGTAATATGGGTACTATGGGTAGGTACGACGAAGCCATTGCGTTAAATTACCAAGTTCTTGAACTGCTACAGCAGTCGGCTGACAGCCTATTGGCCATGACCACCCAAACATACCTGGCCTCATTGGTACAGCTGAAAGGGGAAAATTACAAGGCCATTGAATTGGTGAAAGCGCCCTTGCTATTTTTTGAAACAAAGCGCGACACGGCTGGTTGGAATTATGCCTTGAAAACGAAAGGCAACGCCTATTGTGCCTTACAGGATTATGAACAGGCTTTTGTGATTTTTGGTCAAACGGTTGCCCTGCGAAAAGCCATGGGGAGCCCGCCCTCAACCATAGAGTGCTTGTATCATTACGGCCGAGTACTGGGAAAACTGGAGCGCTGGCAGGAAGCACTCGATACCATGCGGGTGGTCGAAAAAGTAATATCCAACACCTCCAACAAACAAGGACAGGCATTTGTAAACATTGAAATTGGTACTGCCTTGTTTAACTTGGGGCACTACACGGATGCAGAAAAAAGTTTGGAGAAAGGACTTCAATTGAGCAATACCAGAAAGCAATACCCATCCGCTTCCTCCGCCAATAAAATCCTGAGTGCCATTCACAGAAAAAAAGGAAACTTTGAAAAAGCACTGTTCTTTCAGGATCAATATTTGTCCATGAAAGACTCCATGTTCAACCAAGAAAAAGAAAAAATAATCGCCGAATTGTCTGTTAAATATGAAACCCTGGAAAAAGAAAAACAAATTGCATCGCTGCACCGGCAAGCTGAATTGGCACTTCAACGCAACTATTGGATCTTAGGGTCCTTCTTAATCGTACTGTTTGGTTCTTTTTTCTGGTTTCAGTCTAGAGCTAAACGCAAGCGAGCACAAATAGAATTGGAAAAAAGTGTGTTGGAAGCAACCAACTTGGTGATGCAGCAAAAACTGGAGAATCAGCAACTTGAAATCGCCTCTCACCGCAACAGACTGGACGACTACACCCAAATGCTCATCAGCCGCAACAAACAACTGAGCGAATTTTTCGGAGAAATGGATACAACAGAAAAATCAGAGCTCGTGCTGGATAAAAATTTTACCGAGGAACTGTACAATCAGGTCATCTATACAAACGACGACTGGGAAAAGTTTCAACGCTATTTCAACAAGGTTTTTCCAGGATATATCCCAACGTTGAGAAGTGAATACCCAACCCTTACCCCGGCAGAAATAAGGTCGGTAATCCTGCACAAAATGGGACTTGGTTTGAAAGAACAGGCGCAAATACAAGGCATAACTACTGGTGCGATCAAACAAACACGGTACCGCCTAAACCGGAAATTTCCAACGCTATTTACCACAACCTAGACGATGATTTGAATGACTGATCGCAACTGGTTGGGCAGTCGCGACGGAGAAAAAAAGTAACTGGTTCGGTGGCACGCTGTCTGGCAAAAAATGATCACTTTTTTGTCTCAGACGCGACCACGCTAACCAGTTACGAAAAAAAAGGAGCGACAAGGTTTTCACCCAGTCGCTCCTTTACAGTTTCAGTAGCATCGATTACAGTGCCACGTGTTTAAACGCAGTTACCGTTAAGTCTTTGTCGAGGCTTTTCAGGTATTGTTCAACCGACATATCGTTGTTTTTAACGAATTTTTGGCTGAGCAAGGTGCTTTCCTGAAAAAACTTATTGAGGCGGCCCATGGCAATTTTTTCGAGCATATCTTCTGCTTTACCTTCGTTGCGGGCAAGTTCTTTGCCTACTTCGATTTCGCGTTCGATAATTTTCGGATCAACATCGTCTCTGCTCACGGAGACCGGGCTCATGGCGGCAATTTGCATGGCCACGTCGCGTCCTGCTTGGGCAAAAGCTTCATCGTTTTTATTCAAAGCAACGAGCACAGAACGTTTGTTGTTCGAGTGGTTATAGGTCAGAATTTGCGCGCCGGAAATTGGCTCATAACGGCTCAACTCAATTTTTTCACCAATGATACCGTTTTGTTCGCCCACTTTATCAGCGATGTTGCTGGTGGCGTCATAGGGCAAAGCGAGCAATTCGGCAAGAGAAGCCGGAGCTTTCTCGAGGGCGATGTCCGCGATTTTATTGGTCATGTTCACGAAGTTATCATTGCGGGCAACGAAGTCTGTTTCGCAGTTGAGTGCTACCAGAATACCGCGGGTATTGTCGGCATTGGTTTTTGCGACAACCACACCTTCTTTTGCCTCTCTTTCTTCGCGTTTGGCTGCTTTGGCGATGCCTTTTTTGCGGAGCCAGTCTTGAGCATCTTCAAATACACCGGCAGATTCTTCGAGGGCTTTTTTACAGTCCATCATGCCTGCGTCGGTCATTTCGCGCAGTTTTTGAATATCAGCAGTTGTTGCTTTATACATTGCTTGTAGTATGAATTGACAGGTCAAAAAATTGAATGAATGGTTTTAGAACCGTGCTTTGGAACGCACAAGCCGATTCTAAAAGTAGTCGCTGGGGTTTATTCAGCGTCTTTTTCTTCTCCTTTCATGCTTTTACGCTCATCAAGGCCTTCCTGAATGGCGCCAATCAAGAAATTGGCGATGAAGGAAATAGCTTTGGAGGCATCGTCATTGCTGGGGATCGGGAAGTCAACCAACGTTGGGTCAGAGTTGGTATCCACGATACCGAACGTTTTGATACCCAATTTTTTTGCTTCCGCCAAAGCGAGGTGTTCGTGGTGAATATCAACGATGAACACGGCCGATGGGAGCCTGTTGAGTTGCTCAATACCGCCAAGGTGCTTTGACATCTTGATGTGCTCGCGGCCCAAGGTGAGGCGTTCCTTTTTGGTGATACTGGTAAGGGTCGTATCGGCGAGCATACGCTCGATGTTTTGCATCTTCTTCACCGATTTGCGAATCGTGGCAAAGTTGGTCATCATACCACCCAACCAACGTTCCGTCACGAAAGGCATACCAACACTCTCAGCGGCCTTTTTAACGATTTCTCGTGCTTGTTTTTTTGTCGCAACAAACATGATTTTCTTCCCGGCTTTGGCCAGGGTTTTCATGGCAAGTGCTGAGCGCTCCAAGCAATCAGAGGTGCGGTTCAAGTCGATGATGTGGATCCCCTTGTGTTCCATGAAGATGTACGGTGTCATCTTCGGGTTCCATTTTTTGCGAAGGTGACCAAAATGGCAACCTGCATCAAGTAATTCTTTATAGGTAGGCTTTTGCATTGTTCAAAAGCAGATTTTAAATTGTGAACGAGAGCATTCGAAACGGGTGGTATTGAAATCTGTAAAGGCCACTCAAGAGGGTCGAAACAAGAGATTTCAATTTGCCGCGGTCCAAATTATTAGCGTTTAGAGAACTGGAAGCGTTTGCGGGCTTTTGGTTGGCCGTATTTTTTACGTTCAACAGCACGGCTATCGCGGGTAAGGAACTTTTTGTCTTTCAAAGGCTTTTTAAATTCCTCGTTGAGTTTTACGAGCGCGCGGCTCAAACCCATACGAACAGCCTCAGATTGACCCTTGAAACCGCCGCCACGGACGTTTACTTTCAGGTCATAAATATTTTCAGCGCCCACCACGCCAAACGGGTCGGTCACATTGTTTTGAACGTGCATTTGAGGAAAGTACTCGCGGTAGTCTTTACCATTGATGGTAATCTTACCCTCCCCTTTCATCAGATAAACGCGGGCTACAGCAGTTTTGCGTCGCCCGACGGCATTTATCATTTCCATATTTCTTGCTTGAATGATGTAATTAGAATGATGAATCATGGATGATTGACAGTGCATATGGCTTTTCGATAAGAGTCAAAACGCCCATCAACACCATCACGCCATTAAAACTTAATGGCTTCCGGTTTTTGTGCCTGGTGCGGGTGCTCTGTACCAGTGTAAACAAACAGCTTTTTGGCCATCGCTTTTCCAAGCTTGGTTTTAGGCAACATACCCCTGATCGCACGCTCAATGATGCGCTCTGGGTGCTTTGCCAACATTTCTGCAGCAGTCGCCACCGTCAAACCACCTGGGTGCAGGGAGTAATCGTGGTATTCCTTTTGTGCCCACTTCTTGCCCGTAAAACGAACTTTGTCGGCGTTGATGACGATAATGTAGTCGCCGGTATCATCGTGAGGGGTGTAACTCGGCTTGTTTTTACCACGCAAAATGCTGGCGAGGTGCGCGCAAAGACGACCAGTAACTTGGTTTTCTGCGTCCACAATGTACCATTTGCGAACCGCTTTTGCAGCGGAAATGGATTCTGTCCGATAACTTAACGTATTCATTAGTGAAATTTTAAATTTTCAATCGTTGAAAAAAAGGGGATCATGAACAACTTTGAAAACAAACTTATTTCATGCCACCAATCTTCCCTTTCCTAAATTATGGCCGCAAAGGTAGAACGACGTTTCCTGTTGTGCAAGGATTTATGAAAAAAAAATCACAAAAAAATAGATAACTCCTTGAAAATGAGCTGAATTTTCGACATAATATTCCCAACATTCCCACCAAATACAGGTTTATCCGGTTGTTGACATCCATGAAAAAGGCGTGAATACGGTGTTTATCGCAGCCCAAGGCTCTACACAACCTGTCGCACAACACCATTGAATTGAACAAAGGCTTTGGACAATACCCCATCTCGCCCTACATTCGCCGCCGAAGTCCTACCTATACCATGAAGCAAGATAAAATTCTCATCATCGGGGCCGGCGGCCAAATTGGATCCGTGCTCACAGAGGCCCTGCGCGCATCCTTTGGAAATGACCATGTGATAGCCTCCGATTTAAGGCCGCTGAACAACCAAACGGGCCCTTTCGAGCAACTCGATGCCCTAAACAGTCGTGCCCTGGCCGGTATTGTCAACAAGCACCGCATCACCCAAATTTACCACCTGGCAGCCATCCTAAGCGCCTCGGGAGAAAAAAATCCGCTGTGGGCGTGGGACATTAACATGCGCAGCTTGTTCAACGTTCTGGAGGTGGCCAGGAAGAAAAACATCAAAAAAGTGTACTATCCTTCCTCCATCGCCGTGTTTGGCAGGGAAGCAGCGCCCACCAACACGCCCCAATTTGAGGTGCTGATCCCAGAAACCGTGTATGGTATCAGCAAAGTGGCCGGGGAAAATTGGGCCAATTACTATTTCAAACGCTATGGACTCGACGTAAGGTCTATCCGATATCCCGGCATCGTCGGACACGAGAGTATGCCGGGCGGTGGCACCACCGATTACGCCGTAGATATCTACCACTACGCCGTACAAGGAAAACATTTTGAGTGCTTTTTACGGGAAAATACGCCGCTGCCCATGCTTTACATGCCAGATGCTATCCGCGCTACCCTGCAATTGATGGAAGCTCCCGCAGAAAAAGTCAAGGTGCGCACCAGCTACAACCTTTCCGGGATGACATTCACCCCACAAGCAGTTGCCGCCAGCATCAAAAAACAAATGCCGGATTTTCAAATCAGCTATGCACCCGATTTCAGACAAGCCATTGCCGATTCCTGGCCAGGCTCCATTGATGACACGCACGCAAGGGAAGACTGGGGTTGGAAACCGGAATACGACCTGGATGCTATGACCACAGATATGCTCTTTCACCTAAAAAAGCAATACCGATAAGCGCTCAGTCGTCGTTGTCCCAATCGTAGTCGCTTTTGAAGGTGTCCAACTCCCGTCGGTCTCGTTTGGTCGGACGGCCAATGCCCCTGTCCCTTTTTTCCGAGGTGGCGGCGGCGTTTTGAAACCAGGCAAGGTACTTTTCACGCTCCTCCGGCGGTGTCACATCTCGATAACAGGTGATCGCGATGGGGGCTCCTACCCGCTTTTCAATCAGGGTAAGTGCCGAAAAACTGAAGGTGAATCCGTCTTTTTTTACTGATACCACATCGCCTTCCGCAATTTGGTGGGAAGGTTTTACAGATACACTACCAACCCTGACTTTTCCACCTTTACAGGCGTCAATGGCCAAGGTTCTACTTTTGAAAATCCGGACACTCCACAGCCATTTATCGACGCGAACTTTGCTCATTTTTGCTCCCAGGTATTGTTTTCAAGGTTAATATCGGCCATTCTATGGCTCGGGTCGATCTCAATCTTGACGACGTTCTTCCTTTTTACCGGAAGGTCAAATTCGTAGGTGGTATCCACCCAGCGGTGATCGGGCAATAAAGTGCGTTCAATGCTGTTTTCTACCGGTTTTTCACCGCGCATACTCTCCAAGGGTGCATAAAACAATTCCTGATCACCATTGCCGTAGGTGACCAACAGGTCTAGGGGCATGGCCATACGCCCGATGCGCTCCACCACCACGTGGGTTGATTTACGGCCCTCCGATTCAACCGATTTGACCGCATAATCTATGGTGTTGATGGTATTAACCCAGTCTTCCTTGTACCAATCCAATTCCAGTCCGCTTTCGTTTTCAAACACACGAACCACATCATTTACATTCGGATGCTTGAACCTCCAGGTTTTAAAATAGGTCAGCAAACCGCGGTCGAAGGCAGGCTTTCCAATGAGATATGACATTTGGTGGAGAAAAACACACCCTTTCACATAGGCTGCCAAAGAGTAACCAAAATTGGTGTTAAAATGGTCGGCATGGGTGGTAAGGGGCTCTTCTTTACCGCTGGTAGCCAGCCTGACATAGGCAGCTAGGTTGCCTGCCTGTGGGTCTTCTTCCACATTTTTACCGGGGAGCAGCCCCAAGCGAGCGAGCTCGTTTTCAACAATAGATTCAGCGTAGGAGGTGAAACCTTCATCCATCCAGCCGTACAAACTTTCATTGCTGCCCAGTACCATCTGGTACCAAGAGTGCAGTTGTTCATGTACCGCCACACCAACAAGACTGTTGAGGGGCCTGTTACCTGTTATCATCGTGGCCAGAGGGTACTCCATGCCGCCATCACCACCTTGGATAAAAGCATATTCTTGGTAGGGATATTTGCCAAAATACTCGTTCATGATGTTGCGTGCCCGATTCATGATGGACGGGAGTTTTTGCCATTGTTCGTCATAGCCCTTCCCTTTTTGCCAAAAAAACCGCATCGTTGAGCCGTCATCTGCTTTCAAGGATGTTTGGGTAAAATCAGGGTCCGCTGCCCAGGCAAAATCATGGACATTCGGCGTTTTGAAATGCCACAGCAACTTGTTCCCCGTTGGGCGTTCAACCGTGGAGCCCGGTGCTTCATAGCCACAACCCACCGCTTGCGGGTTTTGCAAGTATCCGCCAGCAGCAACGACATAGGCTTTGTCAATGCTAATTTCTACGTCATAATCACCCCAGACGCCATAAAACTCCCGTGCTACGTAGGGATTGGCATGCCAGCCCTGGTAGTCGTATTCACACAATTTAGGATACCACTGCGTCATGGTAAAATCTATACCCTCCCGGTTGTCACGACCACTGCGGCGAACCTGCAAGGGCACCTGCGCGTCCCATTCGATGTCAAACACCACAATGCCAGATGGTCGAATGGGCTCGTTGAGTGTCACCTCCAAGATGGTCTCGTTTTCGAGGAAAGTAACCGGCAAGCCATTGACTTTCATGGACTTAATTTTTGTCCACCCAATTTCCTCCGGGGAGAGTTTAACGATTCGCTCCCCCACCCTGCTGTCTGCATCTGCGATGGTACGGGAACGCACATCCATCATGCTGTTGGGCTGAAATGCGTTGAAATACAAGTGGAAATACACTTTTGGCAATACATCCGGACTGTTGTTGGTGTACTCCAACTGCATGGTTCCCTGGAATTGGTGCTTGGCAGCATCCACATCCACCTTGATATTGTAATCAACATGTTGTTGCCAGCGTCCTGGTTGTGCACGTGCTGCCGGCGCCAAAATGCAGCAAAAAATGAAACCATATAAAGGGGCAATACTGGGGCAACGGAGAAGTTTTCGCATACGTTGTTTTTGTCAAAAGTATAAGCAAGCGGTTGGGTGGTCGAATCTGATCCGAAAAGTAGCCATTTATGTCAGGCAAAGCGGGCTTTTGCAGGCCGTAAGAGCGCTTTGGCCAGCAAAAACGGGCAAAGTACCGCGGAAAATGGGCCTTTTTTTACCGAACAGCACGCGACCCAACCGCTTACTAGTATGAAGCTGGGGGTGAAATTTGTTTTTTGGGTCGGTCATTCAACGGTGCAATAATACACCAACACAGGAATACGAAAAGTGTTTTTTGGAAAAACGACAAGAATGGCGGCATGTTCACCTTATCTTTGTGGCAACTTTGAAAATAAAAGTTCGCTATGAAATTTCGTCTTGCCCTTGCTTTGATTGTTCTGGCGGCCTTTACCCGGCTGTCATTGAATTTCTTGCCATCTCCGCCCCATAATTTCTCGCCCATCGCGGCGATGGGGCTTTTTGGCGCTGCTTGTTTTAACCGTCGGTGGTTGGCACTTTCTGTGCCCTTTTTGGCGCTGTTTTTCAGTGACCTATTCCTAAACAATGTGATATACCGGCAATATTATACTGGGTTTACCCTGATCACCTCATGGTGGATCTATGCCGCATTTGGACTTTCCATGTTCATCGGATGGGCCCTTTTGCGCCAACAAACAACCCCTTATCGTCTGCTGGCAGCAAGTCTATCTTCCTCCGCGGTCTTCTTTTTGGTCACCAATTTCAGCGTATGGGCATCTGGCACCCTGTATTCCAAGGATATCACCGGTTTGATGCTTTGTTACACGGCTGGACTCCCCTTTTTAAGCAATACGGTTATGGGAGACTTGTTTTTCTCTGCTGCGCTGTTTGGGGTGTACCATTGGGCCATGCATCAGGCAAAACTACAGCCCAGTACCGCGTCTGGCAAATAACGTTGTTGTTTGGCCTCGCCAATGTTCATTGTTGTGTACTTTAGAGGAGATTCATGGAAAAATTAATACCCAATTCGAAACAAGTTTCGGACAGTAAAACCGTGATGACGGAACTCATCATGCCCAACGACACCAACCCCATGGGCAACCTCATGGGGGGATATTTGATGCGCTGGATGGACATTGCCAGCGCCATTTGCGCCGGTAGGCATTGTGAAGCACACGTTGTTACCGCTGCCGTTGACTATATTTCTTTCCAAAACCCCATTAAATTGGGTGATGTAATCAGGTTAGAAGCGTCCGTTACCAGGGCCTTCAACACATCTGTGGAGATCTATGTGGAGGTTTTTGCCAACGACATAAAAGGGCAGAAGCCACGGAGATGCAACCATGCCTATTTCACCTTCGTTGCCATGGACGACGAAAAGCAGAACCCAATACCGGTACCACCTGTTTTGCCGTTGTCTAGCGAAGAGCAACAATTATATGAAGGCGCAGCCAGGCGCAGAGAGTTGAGGCTTATTCTCGCGGGAAGAATCAAACCCAAAGACGCAACCGAAGTACGCAAGTTTTTTTCAGACCTGGGTTAGGATCTGTGAAAAAGCAGGCGCTCGCCCATCCGCTCTTCATGGAACTTACCTTCGTGCCAGGCCAAGTGACCGCTGACAATGGTGGACAATACTTTGCCTCGAAAAACCGTGCCCTCCAAGGGCGACCAACCACACTTATAGAGAATATTGCCTTTGTCAACCAGCCAGGTTTGGTCAAGGTCCACAATGGACAGGTCGGCCCAATAACCTTCCTCTAGAAAACCACGCTCCCGTACCTTGAAAGCAACGGCCGGTGCGTGGCACATTTTTTCCGCAATTTTTTCCAAGGTGATTTTTCCCTGCTGGTAGAAATCAAGCATCACATGGAGCGAATGTTGTACCAATGGCAACCCCGATGGCGCTTGCAAGTAGGATTGGGATTTTTCTTCCCAAGTATGAGGCGCGTGATCCGTTGCCACTACATCCAAATGATCGTCCAGCAAGGCTGCTAAAAGCGCGTCGCGGTGCTCTGGGCCTTTGATGGCTGGATTACATTTTATTTGGTTGCCCAAGAGCGGGTAATCGTCAGCACTGAAACGCAGGTGGTGCACACAAACCTCCGCCGTTATTTTTTTGTCCCGCAAAGGGGTGGTATGGTCAAATAACGCAAGTTCCTCTTTTGTGCTGATGTGCAACACATGGAGCCTACTTCCATATTTTTTTGCCATCGCAACTGCCATGGAAGAAGACAGGTAACAGGCTTCAACATCCCGAATGAGGGGATGGTGCGCCGCAACTAGATGTTCTCCGTACAACAATTTACAGCGTTCCAGCTGTGCCCGAATCGTGCCTTCATCCTCGCAATGGGTGGCGATCAACATCGGAGTTTCTGAAAAAATACGCTGCAGGCTGTCAAGATTATCCACCAACATGTTGCCCGTACTGCTGCCCATAAAAATCTTGATGCCGCACACCCGTTCAGAATCAACCCGCAATATCTCCTCCAGGTTGTCGTTGGTGGCGCCCATAAAGAAAGAGTAGTTGGCCAAAGACGTATTGGCCGCAATTTGGTATTTGTCTTCCAGCAATGGCCGGGTGATGGAAGGCGGATTTACATTGGGCATTTCCATAAAAGACGTTACACCCCCGGCAACAGCAGCACGACTTTCAGTAGCAATGGTGGCCTTGTGGGTCAGCCCAGGCTCTCGAAAATGAACTTGGTCATCTATGATCCCGGGGAAAACAACGTTGCCGGCAACATCAATTTCAAGGTTGGCTTTGTCAGAAATTATCGGCTGTATTTTTTCAATACGACCATTTTTGATCAAAATATCATTTTCACGAATGGCTCCCCTGTTGATGACGCGGGCGTTGCGAAGCAAGATGGATTTCATAAAATTGGAATAATATTTGTTGAGTTACATTGCAACCCAATAGGTGGTACGCTGTCTGGTTCAAAAAGGCCCATTTATAGCCCTACTTTCCAGGTTTTTTTTGACGGTATCGATGCTGCGGCCTACAAAAATGCCCTTCGTCTGGAAAAAAATCCACTTTTTTGTCTCCGACACGACCACAAATCCAGTTGCCTTCATTTTTAAAGAAACACAACTGCTAAACATCCGTATAACCAGTTGGTTTTTGTCATACCGTCATTTGACTTGACACACAGAACGGTTTCGTGTTTTTCTAGTGTTGCGCAAAAAAAAGAAGCGCTAAAAGTTTAGAATTAAAAGTAGTAACTACCTTTACGGTACCATGGCAAAGGTAATTACAAATAAATTGCCGTTTTGCTACCGCATTTGATTTCATTCAAAACCCACGGGTTTACAAGATAAAGGTTTAAAATGAAGCGTGTTTTGATGACGTCCTTCTCCGGGAAAGCTCGGAGGGGGACTTTTTTTTCTATTGATTTCTACCCTGTTCACGATGTCCAGCACTGACACTCCTCGCCTTCAACCCCTGCTCATACGCGCGGTGGTGGAAGCATTACATGCGATTTTTTGCGACAACCGACATGCCGACAAAGTCATCGAGCAAGTCCTGCGAAACAATAAAAAAGCCGGGAGCCGCGACCGCGCTTTTATCGCAGAATCGACCTATGAAATTGTGCGGTATTACCGGCTTTACACGGAGATATTGGGACGTACCCCCGAAAGCCAATGGGATTTCTGGCAATTGTGTGGCATCCACCTTGCGCTGACCACCAAAAGCGATCTCCCGAAAATGCTGGAATTCAACGACCTTGATACCCCCACAATACTGGCACAGTATGCACAACTGTGTACCCAACGGGCTTTCAGGGAAAGTATCCCGGATTGGTTGGATGCAGTAGGCATGCAGGAGCTTCCCGATGTATGGGATGATACGCTGGCGGCGCTCAACAAACAGGCCAAAGTGGTACTCCGGGCCAATGGCCTGAAAACAACCCGGGATGAACTCCAACGGGCACTTTTCGCCGACCAAATTGAAAGTGTGGCAGTGGGTACCGGAGATGCCCTTGTGCTCAAGCGACGACAAAACATATTTCAGCACAGTGCTTTCCGGGAGGGCTGGTTTGAAGTACAAGATTTTAGCAGCCAACTGGTGGCACAATTCCTCGCACCAGCTCCCGGTATGCGCGTGGTGGATGCCTGCGCAGGTGGCGGTGGAAAAACACTCCACATCGCTGCACTCATGCAAAACAAGGGCAGTATTATTGCTCTGGATACCTATGCTTGGAAACTGGATGCCCTGCGCCTGCGGGCCCGACGGGCTGGCGCGTCCAACATAGAAGTCCGCACCATCGAAAACAGCAAAACCATCAAACGTTTGTACCATTCAGCAGACCGTTTGTTGCTGGACGTACCCTGCAGCGGATTGGGCGTACTGCGCCGCAACCCCGATTCAAAATGGAAATTGTCTGTTGACCGCCTCGATCAACTCCGTGCAACACAAAAAGAACTGCTTCGCGCCTATAGCCCCATGGTAAAACCCGGCGGACAAATGGTGTACGCTACCTGTAGCATCCTGCCCTCTGAAAATCAAGACCAAGTACAGGCCTTTTTAAGCAGTGACGCGGGTAAAGCGTTTATACTGCTGGCTGAAAAACGAATATTGCCCCAAGAAGAAGGTTTTGATGGCTTTTATATGGCCCTAATGGCCAAAAGCTTACCAGAGTCTTCGCAAGATTAACAATTTGCAAAACCCAAGCAAATTTTGAAAAAAATAGATTATTGTCTAAAAAATACCAGCTTTTAATTTTTTGCAGAAGAAAGTGCTGTTTTTAAAGATTGTATTGCGCGTTTCGCCAATTTTCGAATTACTTTCGCCCCTTATTTTATTGTTACAAAACCCTTTTATGGGTGTTTTGAATTGGTAACTACTTGCGCGGCACGCTGCCTTGCCTAAAAAGAACAGTTTTTCGCCAACCTTCGCAAATTTTTTGACCGTAGCTCGGAGAAAATTCGCTTCTTTTGGCAAATAATTGGCCCTTTTTTCTCAGCATGACCGCAAAAGTATATACGTTAATGTACCGTTATGGCTGGAAAAAATTATTTTGAAGAATCTCTGGAACTCCATCGGAAAAACAAAGGCAAAATTGCCATCCGAACCAAAGTCCCCGTCAATACAAGTGATGATCTCTCCACTGTTTACTCCCCTGGGGTAGCAGCTCCCTGTTTGGCCATCCATGAAAACCCGGAAGATGTGTACACTTACACCATCAAGTCGAATACCGTAGCTGTTGTCTCTGATGGTTCTGCGGTGCTGGGATTGGGAAATATCGGCGCTGCTGCCGCAATTCCTGTCATGGAAGGCAAATGCATGTTGTTCAAAAAATTTGCAGACTTGGATGCCTTCCCGATTTGCCTCAATACCCAAGACACCGAACAAATAATACAAACTGTCCGCAATATAGCGCCGGTATTCGGTGGTATCAACTTAGAAGATATTTCAGCTCCACGCTGTTTCGAAATTGAGGCTCGCCTACAAGACTTGGGTATTCCCGTTTTTCACGACGACCAACACGGTACTGCGGTGGTAACCTTGGCAGCCCTTATCAATGCCTCCAAGGTGTTGAACAAGAACCTAAATGACATGAAAATTGTCATCAATGGCGCCGGATCTGCCGGAATTGCCATCGCGAAATTACTCTGTGGGTTTGGACAAAAACGGCCAAAAGTACGCGTGCGCAACCTCCTTGTTTGCGATCGGAAAGGTGCCATTTCCAAGCACCGGGATGACATTTCTGCGCTGCCACACAAGTTGGAACTGCTGTCGTTTACCAATCCAGAAAACAAAAAAGGTACCATACACGAGGTGCTGGTCGGCGCCGACGTCTTCATCGGCGTGAGCGAAAGCAACCTGCTCACGGCAGAACACATCCGTACCATGGCCAAAGACCCTGTTGTATTGGCTATGGCCAATCCCAACCCGGAAATCATGCCTGAAGAGGCGTACAAAGGTGGCGCAGCCATTGTCGGTACCGGCCGCAGCGATATGCCCAACCAGGTGAACAATGTACTCGGGTTTCCCGGTATTTTTCGCGGCGCCATGGACGCAAGAGCGCCCCGCATCACAGGTGAAATGAAACTGGCCGCCGCTATTGCCATTGCCAAACAATTGAAAAACCCCGATCGGGAACACATCATACCGGGAGCGCTCGATAAAAAAGTGGCCAAAGCGGTAGCCAAGGCCGTTTACAACGTGGCCATGAAACAAAAAGCTATTGTTTCATAGGCGGCGGCGGAACAATGGGATCGGGAAACTTGATCTCGATGATACGAAGACGGTGCTTTTTACCAAGTTTGAGTTTCCTCGGGGTCGTCAGAAACAATCCGGTCCCAAGGGAAACTCCCGCAATAACAAACAATTTGGGGGCGTCAACGTCTTCATCTTGATAAAAAACTTTACCAGCGGTGGTAGCCAGCGTCAAAGTAGCTCCTAAACTGACCAAGGCAGCACCTGCAACGCGCCAAATACCGCGGCGATTTACTTTAATCGCTACAATACTGTCCAGTTTTACAGCAAAATTGTCCAGTAATAATGTCTTGGTTTCTGGAAGTATGTCCGTGATCGTGCGCTCATACCAATAGTTTTCTTTTCCTGACAATCGAAATCGAAGGGTCTCCCCCTGATACATCTTGGTGGTTTTCACACGATTGGCCTGTTCAAGTAGCAATATTTTTTGCCCCCAAAGGCCAGTACACGGTAGGAGCAGGATCAAGTAAAGCAGTGAAATACGCATGGGCTATTTTCACACAAAGTAAGGCATCCGACGCCAATGTTGTCGAAATAATTTATCGGTGGGTGTTGACCATTGCCAGCAAATCAGGAAAAAACGCGTTGAAATCGGCTGAAAAAGCGTCTATTTCCTCAAAAAAACATCTGCTAAGCCCGCTTGAATCAAAGTTGCCAGCCAAGCGCAAACTAAATTTGCCCAATACCCACTCCAACCCTTCCCTGTGCGTGTAACCATGTAAAAATTTACCCTCCAGCATGCGCGGCATTCTTGCTCGCAATACTTCGGGCATGTCGGCCACTCGGCTTTCCAAAATAGCATATGTTCTGGCGGCAAAATCGTCAAAAGATTCTGCCGTGTATTGCTTCCAATGCACCGCCAGTAAATGATCGTATAAAATATCAACAAAAGGCGGCGCATAGCGACCAGCAAATGGCCTGATGCGCCGCACACTTACGTCCGTAATCGTATGATGGTCCGTGAAAGAATCAATGGCCCGGTGTAACAATATTCCTTTCTGAACGCCAATGGGGTAGTTTTTCCAAGCGTGGCCCTTCACAAAATCACCAATGAAATTGCCAATGAGTACTTCCTCGTCATCCAGTGACAAAAAACAATGGGCCAATAAATTCATACTTCAAGGTAATTTGTCAACCTAAACAGCCATACCACAAGAATGTTGTGCAACCAAAATTTAACCCGAAAAACCCGAAATTCAACATGAACCCCAAAAATAACACGCCATTTCGTTACCTTTGCGCCCGATTTTAAAGACGCGATGCGCGTTATTTTTTCATCTTTACTAACGGTCTGGCAAAATCAAGTCGGTTCTGGGAGCAGTTTTATCACAAATATGCTCATATAACGCTGAAACGACCCACCTTATACCAACCACCTATATCAAAATGCCACTTCAATGCGGAATCGTTGGCCTGCCCAACGTCGGAAAATCCACCCTCTTCAATGCGCTGACCAACGCGAAAGCGCTGGCCGCCAACTACCCCTTTGCCACCAAAGATCCCAATGTAGGCATCATCACAGTACCCGATGTCCGACTCGACAAACTAACCGAAATCGTAAATCCCCAGAATACGCAACCCACCACTGTTGAAATTGTTGACATCGCCGGGCTGATCAAAGGCGCCAGTAAAGGAGAAGGCTTGGGAAATCAATTTCTGGCCAATATCCGCGAAGTGGACGCCATCGTACACGTCGTACGTTGCTTCGACGACGACAATGTTGTACACGTCGATGGAAAAATAGATCCCGTCAGCGACAAAGAAATCATTGACCTGGAACTGGGTTTGAAAGACCTCGATACCGTTGAAAAACGGATGGATAAAGTCTCAAGGGCCGCCAGAATGGGCAGTAAAGACGATATCAAGGCACTGGAAACGCTCACCCAAGTAAAAGCACACCTCGAAAGTGGACGTGTGGTGCGGGAACTACTGGCTGGCATGGACGAAGACGCCCGCACCTTGGTGACCCGCGACTTGGCCCTGCTAACCGCTAAACCAGTACTCTACGTTTGCAACGTGGACGAAGCAGCCATTGAAGAAGGCAACCACCACACAGAGAAA
>CAIZLM010000252.1 GCA_903933805.1 uncultured Bacteroidota bacterium
ACCTGTTCTGTTGCCATCGCAAATCTTTGTTTTACCGACGAAAAACTGGCGCGTTTCGATTCCCATTGGAAAGTGCTCCCACCCCTTCGAAGCACAGACGATACCACGGCGCTGCTCGAAGGCCTGGCAGATGGGACCATTGATTTTATCTGCTCCAACCACACGCCTTGGGACGAAGAATCAAAAAACCTAGAATTTACGTACGCAGATTTTGGTATGATCGGCTTGGAAACAACTTTCGCACTTTGCCGAACCTACCTAGCAAATTCCTTAAGCATTCAAGACGTCGTTGAAAAACTTGGCTGCGCACCGCGGCGTACCCTAGGACGCTCCATCCCTTCCATAAAAGTGGGTGAACAGGCCAATTTGACGGTATTCGACCCGGCGGCCACTTGGACGTATGAAGCCCGAAATGTTCGTTCAAAATCAAAAAATAGTCCGTTCTTGGGCCAAACCCTGACCGGCAAGGTTATTGGGGTGGTCAACAAAGGTCGTTCAACCCAGGTTTCAGCCCCGATACCAGCGCCGCCCCGGAACTAGTTCATATTGTAGTTCACCCCGAGGCGGATAAACCGCCCGGGTTGAGGATTGTAGCGCAAGTCATCGGGCGTACCCGTAGCATCAAGGCCCTGAAACTCCCGGTCAAATATATTTTGAGCACTGAAATACAACAAAAAGTGGTTGCTCAGGTAAACGCGCACGTTCAAATCCCAAGTACTCGTTTGTGAAAGCCTTTCCGCCCGGTTGTTCAATTGATACAAATCCCGGTATAGCACAGACTTGCTCAAAGACGACGACTGTTTGTTGGCCGCAAGCACTATTTCGACCTTTTTATTCACATTGATATACATCCGAAACTGCGTCATCCATTTGGGCTGATTCAGCACTTCATCGGTTTTCGGAACGCCATAGCCGTACCACTCATTTCCCCGCGTGTACTGAATAAAAAGGGTGGGACGCACAGAAAAAAGAAATTCTTTTCCGGAAAAAATGATGCTAAGCAGTGAAATATCATCAGATTTAAGCATAGCCTGAACGCCCCAGATCGAATGTGCAAGTCCTGGCGCATTCTTATAGCCGTAGTAAAATGTATTTGCCAAAGTCGGGGTTTCTACCACATACCCCGGACGATACAATTGGTGGGCCTGTTGTATAAAGGTCATCAACTCTCCTTTAACGTCGCCCTTGTGGAATCGAATTCCCCCTTCTGCTGCATAAAATTTTTCAGTATCAAAATCCCGAAGACCGGTAGAATCTCGTAAAATGCCCTCCGGTCCAAGGAATATGGTGTTCGCATAACCGTACAAGGAAGCGTGGCGAAATCCCGAACTGGCGTTGGCCCGCACAGACCAGGTACTGTCAATTTTGTACAACAAGCCCAGTCTTGGCGCCACGGTAAGGTTATGGTCAATAGAAGCATTCAGCGCCCCACCGCCAACCAAGTGAAAATGCTTGCCGCGCCATTCCAATTGGGCGAAAAAATTGCCATCCAAGCTGCTCTTCGACTCCGGCACAAGAAATTGAAGCATCCTCGGCGTAGCAAGTCCATCAAGCGACACCCCAACCGGCACGGGATAATATGTCGTCAGGGGTACACCGGTGCCGACATGCACCTGACCGCCGGCGTTTAGAAACATGCGACTGTTCAACGAGACACTCAACCGTGATTCTACCCGGGCATCTATACCGTTGGCCACCGCAAAACGCTCGTCGGAAGCATAGCGGTTGTATATGGTACTCAGCAGGGCCGTGCGTGCAGCATCTGACATGTTGGGGTTTGACTGCACGTAATAATTTGCTGCACTCAGCCGATCAAAGACATACGTGGTCGTAGAAGTATTGTCCACCTGATACTGCTCAAAAGAGAAGTTGTTTTGGGTAACCCTGCGCTTTCTTTTTCGCTGAAAGCCCACCGAAAACATTTCGATACGCTCTGCCAATCGGTTGGAAGGGTTGGCATAGGAAACCGCCAAGGGATTAAGACCCAAGGCACTGCGATCAAAGCGCGCAAGTCTGTGGTAGGTAAAATGCAACCCCCTCCAAGTCATGTTGAGACCAAACATACGGCTTTCATGGGGCAGTGCCCCCGTGCGGGCAAAGCTGTCAAGCGGTGTAGCGGCCCCGCGATAATTGTCTTTGCCCAAGTACACCGAGGAGTCAAGCCCCAACAATAAATAGTTGTTGGTATTGAATAATGCCCGGTCGTAATAGTAATCAGAATTCTCCCGCACTGTACTACTCCCGTAAATGCTGTACCGAAATATATTTTTATCGCGCCCCAATTTACCACCAAACATGAGGTCCAAACTATTGTAACTATAGCGGCCAAACGAAAGATCCGCTTGGGTAAACACCGGTCGTTCGGTTTCTTTCAAAATAATATTCACCACGCCTGCACAGGCTTCCTCGCCATAAATAGCGCCGGCCGGGCCATATAAAACCTCTATGCGCTCGGCTTGCCGAATCGGCAATTGCGCCCCAATGGGCATTCCCAAAGCAATGCCAGGCTTTATCGGCACATCGTTGATCATCACTTTGGTATACTGATTTCCCGAAAGTCCGCGCAAAAGAAACATCTCTCCCTCCAAGGCATTCCCGGACTGCGACACCCGCACACCCGGGGCCGCACGCAACACATCACCAAGCGTCACAAATCCGTTGCGGAGGATTTCCTCCCCCGTGATTACCCACACGGTAAATGGTTGTTGGTCAATTTCCTCCGGAGAACGCGTCGCAGAAACCACCTTTACTTCCTGCTGCGACAGGTCGCGAAAGACAATATCTTTTTCTTCCAAACGCTCCGGTGACAGGAGCAACGTGCTGTCATTTTGTGCTCCAACAAACAAAGAGAAAAAACAAAGGGCAATAAGCAGTCTTTTTTTCACGAAAACACCAATTTGAACCTAAAAGTAAGTGTAACTGGTGAGCGTGGTCGCGTCTGAGACAAAAAAGTGGCCATTTTTTGCCAGACGAAGCGTGCCACCGCACCAGTTTACAAGCATAATAAATCAGCGCCCTATCACCAAACGACCGAAGCGCATACTCCCACCGCCTTCTATCCGATAGGCATAAACGCCCGCCGAAAGACCCCCTGTGTTCAAAACTCCGCTTCCCGTAAAAGTTGTTGCCCGCACCTGCTGTCCCTTCAAGTCAAACAGGTGAAACGTGCACTTTTCCAGTGTAGCCGCCCGCAACACCACCCATCCACCTTCCGCCACCGGGCTCGGATACACCCGAAAATCAGGATCCGCGACCAACGCCGGCGTCGTACCAGCCGTCCGCAACTCCGATAGTCCCGGCAACTCTAGCCAAAACTGTCCCGCAGATTTCAACTGATTCGACGCTGTGAAGCCCAGCGAAGCGTTAGAACCCTCGATCAGCTCATCCGCAGTGTCGAGGTACTGCCACAATGGCCCGTGGGCAACCGGCTCCCTGCGCCATAACTTACAAGCGTTGGCACTCAAATCCGCCGGCATTGCCCCGATACGGTCAAACCAAATCTGGTTGGGCGCTGTAAACTGCGTGTTGGTACCATAATTTTGTACTATCCAGTAGTCTGTTGATCCTGAATACGTTGCATTGGGCAGCGTGTCTGGCGAGACATACAGGCGCGACACCACCATTTCCCCGTTCGGATATGTCGCCGACGTTGGAAACACCAGCGTCATGCCTGTTGTGCCAAATGTGTATCGTTTCTTACCAGCAGCGACATTGAGGCGCTGACTTACGCCCTTTCCGACTGGGGCGGTGGATTTCTCGCGTTTGATGGTCGGGCCTACCAACGAAGCATGTCGAACCCCCACCTTGTCGAGCGCTGCCCCGGAGGCTTCGTTGAACTGGTAATAACTGATCAGGTTTTCAAACGCCGCAGGGTCTTTGGTGAGGTGCATCGATTCACGAATCTCGCTTTGTGTCAGCGCCCGGTTGAAAATACACACTTCTTCCAAGGTGCCTTTTACAAATCGGCCGCCCCAACCTTTGTAATTCCCCAGCCGGCTGCCCGAGTCAAAAAGGACCGGATTAACCGTAAACACATGTTTAGAGCCCCGGCCATTGACATACAGGGTTATCCCCGTGGGTTCCACCACCATGGCCACATGGCTCCATTGACCCGCCGGAGCTGTGAGACCACTGTCCCACCACCAAGCGCCTCCCGGCCAATGGTAACCGAGGTGGTTGCTGCCGGGAATAAAATTGAATCCGGCAGTCTCTCCATCGTGCATAAAAATTGCGGAATAATCGGGTTGAATACCGTCAGGTTTGATCCAAGCGGTTACCGACATGGTATTGGTCGTCAGGTTAAGGGGCGGTAAGGCGACGTAATCTTCCGCGGCATTGCCCCCCAAGGTAATCGCTGTTCCTGGAATTGTATCTGCGCGGCATCCATTGTTGACTTTTATGGACAGCGATTTAGCGAATTCGCCGTTGAGTGTGAGGGTTGCCGTGTACGTGCCTCCTTCGCCAAAAACCACCTTTGGATTGCGGATATTGGTTGGACTGGCCCATTGAGGCGCAGGGTCAAACGACCATTGCCAAGAAGCACCTGCATGATTCAGCACTGAATAGTCATCGAAATAAACCGTATCGCGGCCACAATTCGGCTCCAAGGCGCTGGCCATGGGCTGAACAATGATAGACGAGGATTCAAACAGTGGAGCTTCCCAAACACCAAAACTCCAACACCCATTGCGGATTTTCCCATCCCGATAAAAAGGTTTGAGCCTATTTGTCTCGGCAGAAATCGGAAAGTCCTGGTTGTAGGGTTGCCAATCAGCGTGGGTATTGTTGCGGTAAAAAACCCCCACATTGGTACCGATATAAACCCCGCCATCGGTACCGTATTGCGCCATGATGTTGGTGATACGGATATTGTTGAGCGTGTTGGTCGTCAGGTTGATCCACGTTGTTCCGCCGTCCATGGTTTTATAAATTTTCTTACCATTAGAGCCATAGCTGACCGCCACCCAGAGCACCTTGTCATCTTCGGCGCTGACGGCAATTTTTGCCCGATCGTTGTTGTTTGGCAAGGGCAATTTGGTGAGTTGCGACCAAGATTGGCCGCCGTTGGTCGTTTTCCACAGGGCATCGTCGGTGCCATCCCATTGCGTGCAATAAATCACATTCGGATTGGATCGGCTCACTTCAAGGTCATAAATGGCATTGTCTGTTGTGCCTGGGAAAGCGTACAGCGTCGCGTAAGAAGCGCCGCCATCGGTACTTTTCCAGATTTTATTTTCATGGCCGATGTACACAATATTCCAGCAACGCGGATCCCAGGCCATTTCAGAATTGGCATAATAGGCGTAGCTTTCGTTGGGCCAGAGTCCAACAGGAAAATAGCTGACACCATCCAAAAACCCGCCTTTGAGCCGATACCCTCCGATATCGGAATGGAGCGTTTTACGGGCATCTCCGGGGTTGACATAGCCTGTGGCTGCCTCCGCACCACCCATGCGAAAGAATTTTCCTTCGGGAAAACTCTCATGCCAAGCCATGTTGCCGTTGTGGTAACGTCCACCGACAAGCACATCCTCGTTCCAACCGCTGTCAAAGCCCCACATATCTGATCCGGAGATACCGTTCATGCGTGCCTCGATGGACACGCCGAAGTTGTTGGAATAATTCAAGCCGCCATCGCTGGCAATCCACAGGTCGTTGCCGCTGACCGCCAAGGCTTGTAAATCGGGGTGGCTCCAGGGCAGGCCACCGACGTAGGAGCCCAGGGCTTCCCACGTTTGGCCGCCGTTGTTGCTTTTAAACCAGGAGCAGCCGCCCGCGATGAGTTGGTTTTCATTGTTGGGGTTAACAATCAATGCCATGTCGTAAAACCCTTGGTAGAACCAATCCACCCCGTTGGCGTCCATCAAGTTGGTGTGGTTGGGAATCGAGTAGGGCTGACCGACTGCGTTCAAAGGATTGGTGTTACTCCAAGAGGCGCCGCTGTTGGTACTTTTGAACACGCCGACATAGCCGCCCAGGTTACCGCCGTCGCCGCTGAGATAAACATACACTTTAGCGGGATTGGATGGACAAACACCGATGTGGGCGCCGGAGACTGTCATGCCCGAAGCTGGCGTCCACCAACCTGTATTGGAATTGTTGAAAGTAGCGCCGCCATCGTTGGAAATGCGAAAATCGGAGCCGGTGCCACTTTGCCGAACAGCAAAAACAGTGAGTGGGTCACCGGGTTTGTATTCCACGGCCCAAGTTTGCTGGGTGTGGATTTTGGTCCAGGAGGCACCGCCGTTGGTGGTGCGGAGGAGGCCTTGGTCGCTGGCGGCGAGCACGATTTCAGGTTGATCGGGCTTAATGGCCAAATCATTGACCCACAGATTGTTTTCAGTATAAACAGTGGTCCAGGAGATACCCCCATCGGTTGTTTTGATGATTTTTCCACCCGTTGCGGCGTAGGCTGTGAGGGGATCTGTCGGGTGAATCTTTACCGCTCCAAACGAGCTGTGTGCGACATTTTTTGTGAGCAATTCCCAGTGTAAGCCCTTATCAGTCGTTTTCCACACACCGCCGGATTCACCACCGGCATAAAGCACATTCGGATTAGAGGGTGCGATGTCAATACAATAGACATTTGTTTGCCAGGTAACCTCCTGCAAACCATCGGTATCAAAGGTCTGTTTTGGTCCCACGAAAGTCCAGCCTCCGCCCCTGTTTTCAGATGTTGTGGAGCCATGTACTGCTCGCACC
>CAIZLM010000253.1 GCA_903933805.1 uncultured Bacteroidota bacterium
CACCCCATGGTGTTTCGCCCGAGAGTTTTACGTTTGATGAATTTGAACGCGAAGCGATAAATCGTTTGAATCAAAAATCCGTTTCGTCTGGCAAAAAAATGACCACTTTTTTGTCTCAGACGCGACCACGCTAACCAGTTACATTTTTACAAAAAAACGTGCCCCTGGCGCTATCCTTTGTAAAACATCCATTTTCCAATTTCCTTAAACGTTACTTTTTTCCCGTATAACAGAATACCTACGCGGTAAATACGCCCAGCCAACCATACAAATAGCACAGCCGTTGCCACCACCAGTATCAAGGAAAGCGCCACCTGCCACCACGGCGGATTAAATGCCATTCTGAAAGGCATGGCTATCGGTGAAAACAATGGGAAAATAGACGCAAATACCATCAAGCTACTATCCGGGTTGCGCCATCCGGCCATGGATACAATGTAAAAGGCTAAAATCAGGGGAATGGTGGCCGGCAGTGTCAGGGATTGGCCCTCGCCCATATCATCGCCCATCGCAGAACCAACTGCAGCAAACATCGAGGCGTAAATAAAGTAGCCGCCCAAGAAAAAGAGGATGAAAGAAAAAATAATGAGCGGCCAATTTTGTTTGCCCAGTTCCGACATGATCCGCATGCCGGTATCCTGCATCAATTCGGGGTCCATACTTTCCACCCCGGGCCCCATACTTGGTGGCTGCATTTGGGCAGCATCAATGCCCAACACCAACGGTACAATAAACGCAACTGCGCCACTTAAAATTACCCAAGCCACAACCTGGGTCAATCCGACCAAGCCAGCACCGATGATCTTGCCCATCATCAAATCAAATGGCCTGACTGACGACATCATGACTTCCACGATGCGGTTGGTTTTCTCTTCCATCACAGACCGCATCACCATCTGACCGTACATCAACACCATAAAAAAGAGCAAAAAAGTCATGATACCCCCCACCGCAAGACCAACGCCAGCGGTGTATTTACTTTGGTCATTTTCATCTCCACCTTGAATACCTTCCGGATCAATAGACACCTCAGCGTCCAATAATTGCAGTTGTGCTGCGTCTAGTTTCAAAGAGTCCATTTTGTACTCTTTGATTTTTGAGGCTATCCGGCGTTCGATCAGGCTACTCTTTTCAGGTGCTAATTTCTCATCAGAATAATAGTAAACCGTATGGTCTTTTTGTTGGAAATTTCCCAAGCGGGGGACGCGCAATACCCCATCCAACTGTTTTTCAACGACCGCTGTTTTGAGCTGCTCCAGGGTTTTATTGCCCGAAGGGATAAAGCGCACGCCTTTCTCGTCGGGCATTTGCTGCATCATATTGGCCTCGTCAAATACGGCCACCTTGATCTCCCCACTGCCCTGGTAACTAGACAAACCAATGATGACCAACATGTACACCAACAAGCCAATCGGCGCCAGCAGTGTACCCACGATAAACGATTTTTTGCGAACACGCGTAAGGTATTCACGCTTTATAATGAGGGTAAGTTTTGACATTTTTCAGATGTTTTCGAATAAACACGATAAATAAGATACAAAAAAGTGGTTTACCCCTCCTCGGTTTCTGCCACCCTTCGAATGAATATCTCATTAAAAGTGGGCAAAATCTCTTCATATCGAACGATACGAGCCTCTTTCTGTAGGAATATCTTCAACAGCTCATTGCTTTGATCCGCATCATCCAGTTTAAATGTAAGGGCATTTTTTTCACGCTTGACCACCACGAAATTTTCCGGCAGGTCGGACGGTGGTTCCCCTTGGACTTCTACGCGGAATAAATTTTGTTTGTACTGATTTTTGATGTCCTGAACTGCTCCACAAAGCACATTTTTGCCCTTGTTGATCAGCACAATATGGTCACACATTTCTTCCACCTGTTCCATGCGGTGGGTACTGAAAATAATACTGATGCCTGACTCGTTGAGTTGGCGAATCTCTTCTTTGATGAGGTTGGTATTGATTGGATCTAGGCCGGTAAAGGGTTCGTCGAGGATGAGCAACATCGGTCGGTGGAGGATGGTGACGATGAACTGTATCTTTTGCTGCATCCCCTTGGAAAGATCCTCTATTTTCTTTGACCACCAATCTGTGATCTCAAATTTGGTCAGCCAGTGGTCTATGGCTTGTTTGGCTTGCTGGTTGCTGAGCCCCTTGAGTTGGGCCAAGTACATCAGGTGCTCCCCGACCTTCATTTTTTTGTACAGCCCGCGTTCTTCCGGCATGTAACCAATCTTTTCAGGGGTACGAGCATTGAGTTTTTCACCATCCAGATAAATCACACCCTCATCCGGGGCTGTTATCGTTGTGATCATTCGGATGAGGGATGTTTTGCCGGCACCATTCGGACCAAGCATTCCAAATACACTGCCCCTCGGAATATCCAAGCTAACATGGTTGACAGCCTGGTAATCGCCATACGTTTTGACGACGTTTTGGATAGAAAGGATCATATTGATGTTGATTTGACTGGATGTTGATGGTGTGTATCACCACGGCACCAAAAGTAGTGCAGGAATACAACAGGTAAATATTTTTATCGGCAAAAATAGCTTCAACCATGTTCAGGCGGCCCGGTGGAGCGATGAACGTGCGTGATTGGGAGAAACGACGGATAACCGAGGCGCTATAATCTAGGAATACGTGGATACTCCGCATTTGTTATTCGACCAAATCCACTTTTTTCTTCCGCGCAACGCCGAGTTTCTCCAATCCACGGTCAAATAGCCAGTACACCACCGGTACCACAATCAGGGACAAGAGCATGGAGGAGCTGAGCCCGCCGATGATGGCCCAGGCAAGTCCGTTTTTCCAGTCTGCTCCCGATCCCTGGGCAAAAGCAATCGGCAACAGACCAATCACCATAGCAATATTGGTCATGATAACTGGGCGAAAACGCAATTTTGTGGACTGCAACAACGCTTCCCGCAATGGCACACCCTTCTCACGCAATTGATTGGCAAAATCCACCACCAAAATAGCATTTTTAGCGACCAAGCCTATCAGCATCAACATCCCCATCCCCGTAAAAACAGTAAGGTTTTCACCCGCAAGGGCCATTGCCAGAAACGCGCCAATGATGGAAAGCGGGATGGACACCAATACGACCAAAGGATATATCCAATTGTCGTAGAGTGCAACCATGATCAGATAGACCAACAACAAAGAAGTCCAAAGGGCAAAACCGAGGGTGCCTATACCCTGTTGCTGGCGCTTTAGGTCACCTCCATACGTGATCTGTACCCCTGGAGGTAGTGGCAGTACATCCAAGCGTTTTTTGATTTCGCGGGTGACACTGCCGTTGGGCCTGCCGATAACCTGCGCGTTGAGCATGACGGACGTAATGCGATTTCGGCGTTCGAGGCGTGTGGGCGCTGACCCTTCATGTACATCGGCAAATTGCTTGAGGTACACGGTACTGCCGAGGGGATTGACGAAAGAAAGGTTGCGGATATCTTCCACACTGCGCCGATCAAAAGCGTCCAAGGCTATACGAATGGGATATTCATAGTCGCCATCGCGGTACTTCGCATCGGTGTTGCCACTAAAGGCCGTTTGGAGCGTTAAGCCAACCTGTGCCATCGCCAAACCAAAATCGGCCATCCGCTGGCGATTCACCTCCACTTTTACCTCCGGATTACCACCTTCAACCGTGGCTGTTACTTCAACACAACCTGGCACGGCCTCCATTTCCTTCCGTACCCGGTTAGACAATGCCAACAAGGTGTCAAGATCCGAGCCGTTCATCATGATTTCAATGGGCATCAGCGACAATCCCAGGATATCAATCGGATTGGTTTTGATACGAGCCCCTGACACAATTTCTTCCAGTTGAACCTTTGTTTTTCTCGCAAAAACAGGGGTGGTTTCCAACCGTTCCTGGCCATAAGGCGACAAGAAAACCTGGATTTCAGCTGTATTGGGCGAGCTTTGGCCGAAGGTTTTGTTGGATGAACCCACCGTAGAAAATGTGTGTCGCACATATTTTTGATCGCGCAGCCAAGCTTCCACCCGTTTTGCCGTAGCATCGGTCTGCGCCAATGAAGCATCCTGTGGCATCACTATTTCAATCAAAAACTCGCCACGCTCCCCAGCCTCCATGAAGGCATTGCCGATCAAACCAGAGGTGACCAGCAGAAAGGAACTGCCAAACATTCCGGCAGCAATCAAAAGGGTTACAATTTTATTGCGCCGATTCTTCAATGCCAATCCCAACAACCGGACAAAACCCTCCGATACCCAATCCAAGAAAGATTCAAATCGCAACACAATACGTCCGCCCAAATTTCTCCCCTCAAACCTGTGCAACTTACCGAAACGCGAGGTCAACCAAGGAACCAACGTGAAGGACACCAACAAGGACATCAACGTAGAAGTCAGTACCGTCATACAAAACTGCCGCAGCAGGTTGGGTACCAGCCCTGTACTCAAAACGATGGGTAAAAAAACGACCACATCCACCAGCGTAATACTGATGGCGGTATAGCCTATTTCCATTCGCCCATCGTAACTCGCCTGCACGCGGCTCTTACCCATCTCCAAGTGCCGGTAGATATTCTCGATCACCACAATGGCATCATCGACCAAAATACCAATCGCAAGTGAAAGGCCCAAGAGCGACATCAGGTTGAGCGAATAATCAAATACACGCATCATCACAAAAGTGCTGATGACAGAGGTGGGAATTGACACCAATACAATGGCTGCATTGCGGATACTGTGTAAAAAAAGCAGCATCACCAGCGCTACTAGTAAAATAGCGATACCAAGATCTTCCAATACCGCATTGGTAGCCTTCTTGGTGAACGTACTGCTGTTGGCTACTACCTCAAATTTTAAGCCCTTGTCTGCATAAACGCCTTGTAGGTTGGCCAATTTTTCCAAAACAAGTTTCGACATTTCAACCGCATTGGCATCTCCTTGCTTTCGAACGGAAATACCCACCGCAGGCGAACCATCGTAACGGCAAACAATATCAAGGTCCTTGACGCCGTCTTGGATCTCTGCAATATCCCTTAGAAAAATAGACGCGCCAAAGCGGCTTTTCCCAACAACAAGATTCCGAATGTCGTTGATGTCCAGAAATTTACCCGCCAAACGAATACGCAATTGGCCTGCATCACCCGTGACCTTCCCGGTGGGAAAGTCAAGATTGGCTGTTTGAACGGCCTGCGTCACCTGCAACAACGACAAACCGTACTGCTCCAAACGGGTACTGGAGATGTTGATTTTTATTTCCCGTTCTTCGCCGCCCAGGATACTGACCTGTGCCACTCCCTTCACTTGCGATATCTCGGGCAATGCCCTGTTTTTTATCAGGTCAAAAAAAGCAGTGCCCGTTACATTGGCCGATACTGCCAACTTCAAAATAGGCAATTCATCCAGGGCAAATTTATTGATGATGGGAGAACGCACCTCCTTGGGAAAGGAGGCCTGCAACTGGTTGATTTTACGCTGCATTTCTTGCACAGCCTTGTCTAAATCAACCGATTGCTCAAATTCTACTGCAATAAAAGAGGAATTTTCCTGAGAGCCCACCTGTACCTGGTCTATCCCCTCGAGCGAAGAAATGGCGTCTTCGATGGGTTTGCTGACGGTATTTTCTACTTCACTGGGTGAAGCACCAGGATATACCGTGATGATGGTAACCACCGGTGGGCTATACTTGGGCACCAATTCAATCGGCAAACTAAAATAGCTCGCTACACCCATAAACGTCAGCACGGCGAATAGGACGACGATGAGTGAGGGACGACGAATGGATAGTGCAGTGAGATTCATAAATGTGACGTGAAGGTACGCAGTGCTGAAATCAAAATGCAAGTTAAAGCGGGAATCAATTATGGCTCAATTTTCTTTCTGCCGTTCGTGCCACGCATGCACAGGCCAAAACCTTCTATTTCACGGCAAGCCTCTGTCGGCGTTGCAACACGATATATGCTATTATTTGCACCTTTTCACGGTCATCCCCAACCATGTTTAGCGCGATAATACTGTTTTAGAAAGGGGATTCTGTCAGCCAAACCTCCAATTTATCGGGAGAATTTGAAGCAATTATTTTACCTTTTTCGCCCAATACTGATATAGCTGTTGCCCAAGCATCTGCCGTGGTCGCATTGGGGCCTTTCACGGTAACCAGGGTATGGTGGGTAAGCCCCATACCGGTTTTTGGATCAATGATGTGCGAATAGCGTTTCCCATCCAATTCCACAAATCGTTGGGTAGCCCCAGAGGTGGTGATACCGCAATGTGTGAGCACCTGTGTGGTGGAATGGCCGTCTTGCGCCGGCAGTTGAATTTTCCAGCCGATTTCACCGGGAGGAGCCTGGCCGATGGCGATGTCTCCACCGGCATCCACCAGCGCCTGA
>CAIZLM010000254.1 GCA_903933805.1 uncultured Bacteroidota bacterium
AACAGAGAAAATTGAAAAGGCGCTTGAAATGGGCGCAAAACACGGAGAAAGTTACCGGGAAGTCGGTTGGGACAAGCGATTAAAGCAGGCATCCGGCGGCTTTGATGTGATTATAGATGCTGCTGGCGGAGAGGGCTTCGCTTTGTTGGCGGCAATATGCAACCCAGGCGCCAGAATTGGTTTTTATGGCGGTACCCTTGGCCTGGTGAATGGGCTGAGCTTACAACCCATTTTTTGGAAGCAAATCAGTTTGTTGGGATCTACCATGGGAAGTCCCCAGGAATTTAAGGCGATGCTTGCATTTGTTCAAAAAAACAACCTAATCCCCATGGTGGATACCATCTATCAGTTGAGGGAAGGCAATGAAGCACTTGACCGAATGCGACAGGGAGGACAGTTTGGAAAATTGGTGTTAAAAATTGCTGACTGATTTGGGCCACAATTATTGTTGCGGCATATTGCAACCTACCGTTATTAAAATATCTTTGCCGCCCATCAATATAGTTTTTTATGCCACACAAATGCTGTAGGATTGTTTCGGGGTTTCTTTGCGTATTTTTTTTTAGTACTATTACACAAGCCCAAATACTTGTCTCCGGTGTGGTGCGTTCTGCAGACACAGAACTGCTAGTTGCGGTCACCGTCAAGGAAAAAAACAACGCCAACGCAACGCTGACAGACGCCAATGGAGCGTTCCAATTGTCTGTTGGCAAAATCCCCACAACCTTGGTTTTTACCTATGTTGGTTTTGTTTCCACAGAACGCTTGGTGCAGGATAGAAGTGCCGTCGAGGTTGTATTACAGGAGGATGCCACAAAACTTGGTGAGGTCATCGTTACGGCGTTCGGAATTCAGCGCCAAAAACGGGAAGTTGGATACGCCACGGAGAAAGTGAAAGGGGAGGATGTGCTCCGATCAAATGCCCCCAATTTAATCAATGCCATCAGCGGAAGAATGGCCGGGGTCAATGTGACCCAACCCAACGGGGTAGAAGGTGGTACAACCCGCATTGTCATTCGGGGCAACAACAACATAACGGGCAACAATCAACCACTCATCATCGTGGATGGTGTGCCGTTGGAAAACGACCCCGGGTTCGCAGAAACACCCAACCAGAAAGAAATAACCGGCGGGCGCGATTGGGGCAGTGCCATCAACAACATCAATCCCGCTGATATTGAAAGTTTAGATGTGCTCAAAGGCGCCAGCGCTGCTGCCTTGTACGGCGCCCGCGGAAAAAATGGCGTTATCCTTATTTCTTTGAAAAAAGGCAAGGAACGTCGGGGGATCGGGGTAGAGTACAATTTGAATGTCAGAAGTATTCAACCCTGCCGGTTTCGTTCGGTACAAAACACCTTTGGCGCGGGTGGGCCGATCTCTGAAAACGAACCTGCATTCGAAAAAACTGCCGACGGAACAAGCCTGTACCCATCGGACATTTATACCGACAATGGCCCCGGTGGGGTGAGTACCAACCAGTCCTTTGGCTATTATGGCGGCTCACAATCCTGGGGACCGCGCATGGATGGTACGGTGATTCGGTGGTGGGATGGAGAGATGCGCGCCTTTGACCCGCAACCCGATAACCTCCAGTTGTTTTATAAAAATGGTTTGACCCGATCGCACAACATTGCTTTTTCAGGGGGGAGTCAGGGTGGTACCATTCGCGCTTCCCTGACCCGCACTGACCATGATGCGGTTACCCCCAACTCTAATTACTTCCAGAACACCGTAAATTTAGGGGGAGCACTCAAGGTTTCAAGCCGTTTGAAAGCCGATATTTCCATGACTTACATGGACTACTTTCGGAAAAACTCTCCGGCACTTTCCAACGATGCGGCCAATTCTTTTGAAAGTGCGATGGTGTACAGCCAACCCAGAAGTTACAAAGGAGAAAACTTTGATTACCAAAACCCGGATGGAACGCGCAAAGCCGTGGAGCATTGGCCATATTATTACGTAAGTCCCTATTTGCTCTGGAATGTTTGGAATCACAACACCACGCTGCGCCGCGACAAATGGCTTGGTTCGCTCGGGTTGCAATACGACGCCAACGCGTGGCTGAGTTTCTCTGGTCGTATCGGCGTGGACAACACCAACGATGAAATCGAAACCCGGCGTAAACCGATTGATGTAACGGGTATCACCATCGACGATGGAACAGGTGGGTATTATTCCAATTATATTGGTTACGAACATCGCCTGGGCAAACAGAAGGTAATTCAAAATGAAGGGTTTATCAATCTTCACCCTTCAGGTCTCGTGCAAAACCTAACAACCAGTTTCCGCCTTGGTGGTGCCCAATGGCAACGCCGCGACTACGGTATTTACGGCGTAGGCAGCAACAAGTGGCGGGATCCACTGCTCTAT
>CAIZLM010000255.1 GCA_903933805.1 uncultured Bacteroidota bacterium
ATCATAGGTATAATAAATTTTGTTATGTTTCTCGTCTCAAAGATGCCCCCTTATCTCTGCACTTTTACTTCCGATTAAAAATTAATTTTCCCACCTTCGCACCTTGAGTTATCTTCTACTCTTGAACTATGCCAAAAACAAGCAAAGTTGATCAGCGCTACCGTCGCATCCATGATATTTTCTCCCGACGGAGAGGCAGTAACACGAATGGGGTGAAATTAATTGATTTGGCCGAAGAACTCGACATAAGTCTGCGGCAATTGAGTAAAGACATTAGATATATGCAGGATCATGGGGCGCCTTTAGAGTACGTCCCTGCACTCCGTGCCTGGCGTTATAAAGAAGGCGAAGACTTTGTAATTCTTGAAGGCCAATTCTTAAATGGTAAAGATCTATCAATCCTGAGAATAGCTTTAGAGACTCTCAATCGGATCAACATTCATGACAAAGCATTGGGCGACCTACCAGAAGTATTTCGTAAAATATACACCGCCTCTAGAAATTGGACTCAGCCTGATTCTTATAAAAAAACCATATACTTCGATCCACCTCCTAAGTATGACGGTTCTACACACCTCACTTTTTTCCTGAAGGCCATCGAAGAGTCTCGGCGAGTAGCATTTGGATATCGAGCTTTTCACGCCGAGCAAGCCAAAACTGTCGTGTTTGATCCTTGGTTCTTGCGGCATTATGACCACAGGTGGTATGTAGGTGGTTATTCTCATGACCCTTCCGAGCAATTTGTGCGGGTGTTTCCGTTGGAACGTATCGAAGGCGTACCGGAAAATTTTGGGTATTGCCACGACAAACCCCGAGATTACAACGCAGAAACATACTGGAGACACATTTATGGTATTTCTGTGCCGAAAGATGGAAAAATTGAAAAAGTAGTACTAGCATTTACATGGCTTCAGGGGCAGTATTTTTTAACAAGTCCTTTCTTCGAACCTTTCAATATCCAGGAAACTAACCCTGAATATGTGGTTGTTCAGATGAATATCATCGTGAATACTGAATTGGTCCGAAAATTGGCCTCCTTTGGTGACGGTGTTCGAGTTTTGCAACCCGTGAGTTTGGCTACAACAATGCAGCGTTTTTTTGAAAACGCTGCACAACACCAATCTTTAAAACCCTAGAAGGTACATTACACTCTGAAATCGTAAAGTCTTTTCTATCATCAGTGGTCGCGTCCACCCCAAAAAAGCTCACTTTTTGTCTCAGACGCGACCACCCACGTTGTTGCGAAATACACCACCTACCCCTACTCTACTTTTACCCGCAGACCTTTTGAGTGGCTTGTAAATTCAGGTGCGTACATACATTGCATGGTGGTGATACCGTTGCTCATATCACCCCGCAGCGACACGACAAGGGGGTATTCAAACACGAAAGTCCCCCTAGGCAGGTAGTCCATGAAGAAGTGCGTGGCCAGGTCTTGTGTACTTTCATAGTATCCAAGTCCGCCTTGCCAGCGGTACCCACTGAGCACATTCACTGGTTCGAATCCCGATGCGCGCATGTCTTTCAGGTGTACAAACTCCATGGCGCGGTCAACCCTGATTTCAATACGGACCTTGATTTTATCGCCGCGTTTCAAGGTTTGCCCTTCTGCAATGGGCTTCAGGATGGGTCCTGTTGGTGAATTTTCTTCTGTAAAAAGCTGCTTTGAAATGGTCAGTGGCGTCTTTTTGAAATCTTGTATTTTATCCAAATCTTCAAAATACTGCCAGTAAGCCGCGCCCCAAACAATGTTGGCATTGGGGTTTTCCACCTTGATGTCAGCCCAGGTATTTTTGACAGCCGATCCCTGCCATTGTTGTTTTAAATAACCTGTTCCCGGCTCATATTCGTTCACTTTCAGCGGTTTCCCCCCCAGATAAACCTGGACGGGTTTGGTGTTTTCCAACCAGTTGTCACCAAACAGCAAGAGTGCATACACGGCCTCCGCGGTGGCTTTGGTGCTTTCCCATCGGTTTGTTTGTTTGTTTTTCAACAGCCAAATACGCAGTTCTTCCACGGCTTTGGTATCACCCGCGACCTCGCCAAAAACTTCCACCATGAGGGCTTGGGTCTCAACCGGTAATTGATACCAATAGTACCCCCAATCAACCGGCCAGTACATGCCGAGTTCTTCTTTTACGGTTGCGCGTTCGCGCAGACTGGCGACGATTTTTTGGGCCGCTTGTTTGTCTCCCATGCGGTGTAGTGCGAGCGCGAGCATTCCCTCCTGATAAATCCCTTTTCCAAGCCAGTAGGTTGAAGCTTGGCTGAGGTAGTATCCCACTTCTTTGGGTTGGTCACCTTCGGTAAAAGAGCGCGCATACAAGTATTGAATGGCCAATCCGTCGAGGTGGTCGTCTTCAAATTTTGCGCGACCCAAGCGCACTTCTTCGGCCAGTTTGGCGTACTGATTGCGTATTTGTTGATCACAGTAACCGATAGCCCGGGACAACATTTTGGCAGCCACCTGATCTTTGACGGGGTCGAAGGCGCCCAGTTTTTGGAGGTGCATCATGCCACTGACGATGTGTTGGGTGATGTACCAGCTGTCTGGGCCGCCTGGAAACCATGGCCAACCACCGCTGTCCAACTGCCTTTCGGCCAGGGTATTGATGGCTCTTCCCCGTTCATCGGCCATACGGTTCAGGTCGAACAACAGGGCAATGTTTTGTTTTTGTTGTTCCTCGTTTTGGGCATCCATGACCCAGGGTGTTTCCTCGAGGAGCGCATACTTCAATTCTTGGTTTTTGCTCAAGTTTGATTTCATGGCGGCTGTTCCCTTCCAGCGATCATACACCCGCTTAATCTGTGGCATTTTTGATACGACACTCGATGCCAGTGTATTGGCATAAAAGCGGCTGAAGATCTGCTCCGAACATTCGTGCGGGAATTCCATCAAGTACGGCAGTGCCTGCACGGCATACCAGGCGGGATTGGAGGAAAACTCGAGCGTGTATTGGTGGGTTTCCAGGGAGGTGTGTTCCTTGGAATTTTTCAGGTTTTCAAAAACAAATGACTTGGTCTGGTTGCCCCGAACGGAGATGGGCAATGTTTCTGTGACCAGCATGCGATTGCTGACAACCGGAATGGTGTTTTCTTCGCCATCGCGAAACGATTTAGCGTCGGCGTAAATTTGCCACGTAACGGCACCGGAAAAATTATCCGGGACTTTCAACCGCCAGGAGACCGCTCCTGACTGCCCGGGCAGGATGCCAAATCGTGCAATTCTGTTGTTGGGAGCCAGGCCAAATTCGCGTTCTACCGGTTGCAATGTATTGGCGTCCAGCAAATTAAGTGTGGCTGTTCCGGAAAGCAATTCGGCAGAGAGGTTGCTTACTTTGGCGGCAAATTCGATTTCATCTCCTTCCCGCAGGAAACGCGGTGGATTGGCGATGATCATGAGTTCCTTTTGGGTGACCACCTCTTTGACGGAGACCGCCCTTTGCAAATCCTTGGTATGCGCAAAAGTGAGCAGTTTCCAGCGGGTAAGTGCCTCATTCATGGTGAATTTGAGGGTAATATCACCATCGGCATTGGTGCGCAGTTCCGGAAAGAAAAAGACGGTTTCGTTCAGGTTTCGACGAATTTGGGCGGGTGGGGCTGCCGGAGACGCCTTTTGCTCGTCATTTTTCAGTGTTGGATTGGGCGGCATAAATTTCACGGAATCTGATGCCCCTTGTCCAGCACCCGCTGGTGCTGCTGACATGGCCATTTGAGCTTTTTCCATGCCACCAAGATCTAACACGCGGTTGCGATCTTGCATCATCCTGAACCGTTGGTGTTCCCACAACGGGAAATCGAATAAGTTCAACATCCGGTAAGTGCGCATGGGGAGACTTTCAACTTGTTGCGCTACGTAGCGCACATTGCCGCTGCTGATGCCAAAATTTTGGGTTTGGCCAAAGTTGACCAGCACGTTGTTTGCTGGGAAATCCAGCAAAGGCCAATCGTGCGTCCTAAATTGATCGAGGGATGCATCGTACAGGGCAGCCACCATTTCTGCTGCAACTTTATCTTTTTTTGGACCACTGATGTTGATGCGCCATTCTTCCTGTTGTCCGGGAGCAAGTTTATCTCTGAAGGATTCATAGGTAATGACCAGGTCTTTGTTGCTCCATGGAACGTGGACAAATACCTGTTCAACGCCGTAGAGCCTGTTGTTTTTGATAGCAAACCAATGGGCGGCAATCCCACCACGGTCCCGTTCGCCCACCTGTATATCAATGGTGGATAAGCCCTGCAATTGGCTGCTGATCCAGGCTGGCTTTTGAAGGTCACCATCGCGTTCTTGGGCACAGAAAAAGTGTAGGCCATCCGGTTTTCCCCCAAAGATCAGGTGGGCTGTTTCTCCCGGTGCGCAAACAGCGTTTTCAACGACTGCTGACGGCTTTTCAAAGCGTGTATTTTTGTCCCAGACTCGTACAAAGCGTTCTATTTCAATTTTTTCTCCAAAAGCATCTTGGGTGGTCAACTTGGCGAGGTACCAACCTGGCTGTGCTTGCCCTTGGTGTAGGTCCACCATTTCAGTTGTGGACGTGTTGAAAGCCGTGGTGCGTACGCCGTCTGCCCTACCCCATTTTTCGGGATTGTCTTCCGCTTTCCAGGCTAAGTCGGGAAACATGCGATCGAAGTCAATTTTGGCCAGGGTGGTAACATCCGGGCGTTCCCAGAGCCTGTCTTTGTAAAATTGCTTGGGGGCCAGGAGGCGCTGCATGGTTATTTTACCTGCTGCGGGTTGCTTTTGACCCGCCATGTTGGTGGTGTGAACGCCCACACGGTACAAACTGTCGAGGTTTACCTCGACTGGCAGATCCCAATCGACCTGCAGCGCCAAATAACCGGCACTGACGGCACTGGAATTACTGCGTGTTTCGCCGGTGATATCGGTCACATCTACCCAGATTTGAAAATCGAAAATTGGGTTCTCTTTTTTGGCTATGGACAAATCAGGCAGCGCCGTAAAATCAATGGAAAAACTACCGTCGGAGGCACTGGTCGTCTTTCCATTCAATATCTCCATTTCCGTTTGTGAGTTGTAGTTTGGGCGTTTCCAAAAACCGGCAAACCCCCAATAAGGAAGTCTTGCGACGCGTACCACGCGGTAGCGGACCTGTGCGCCATCGACTGCGTTTCCGGCGTAATTTTTTGCTTCACCCCGTACGGTAATCTTATCATTGACGCGGAAAGCACCTTCCACAGGTTTCATGGTCACTTCAAATCGGGGGCGTTTGTATTCTTCGACGCTGAAATACGTTTGTCCCCACGCGCCTTCGTCCGCCTGGATGCTCATTTGTCCAAACAATCCCGTTGCGGGGGCTGCGAAGGAGGCGTTGAAGGTGCCGAATTCGTTGGTTTTACATTTCAATTGGTTTTTCACCTGACCATTTGCATCGTAAAACTTCACTGTAACCAGTTGATTGGCAACAATTTGAGGCAACAGTCGTTTATCGCTGCCGGTCTGTGTTTGGCGTGTAACCAACCCTTTGAAGTAAACCGTCTGGCCCGGACGATAGATGGAACGGTCTGTAAAAAATTGCACTTGGGCCCTTCTGTCGTGTGATCCTTCGTAGTGGTAATTGTAGGCTGTACCGATCCACTGGGTATCTTTCCCCATGGTGGCCAGCACCTGCACCCCGGGCGTATTGGGTGCAATAGCGCACTTGGCAAATCCATCGCGGTTGCTGAGGGCCGAACCTACTTTTTGGAGGTTGGGATGGCCCGTGTTGTAGTCATACCGAAAGAAATCAAGGTGTACGTCGGCCAACGGTGCACCGGAGCGTCGGTCTGCCAACACAAAATTCGTCAGGCCCTGTTCGATATACGTGACGGCGGCAATGGCAGAAACGGAAAAGTCCGTATAGGAAACCGTGCCTGTTTTGGCTTGAAAATCGGGATTGTCCGCAAGTAGCACCCAATAGTTTCCGAACGGCAGACCCTCGAGGGCAATCTCCGTTTGGTGAGGTTGGAAATCGCCGGGATCCTGAATATCCCAGGTCCGATTTTGTATCGGGGGCAATCCATTGATGGTTTGAAATTGTTGATCGCCGTCGAGTGCGTCCCATTTCAAGCGGTCAAAATTACCCTGTACCACTTTTACCCATACTTTTCGAATGTTTCGAAAACCAAGTTGGACCAGTATATTTTGGTTGGGCAGATTCACCTGCTCCACATTGGTGGAAATGCTGATTGCTTGGATCTGCTGGAGCAGCGACTGGCACAACGTTTCGCCATACGTATTTGGGTAGCGGCGGATAGCGGCTTCCAACAGGGCAACGGCAGCTTTGGTATTGTCCCCTTTGTTGCCTGATTCAAGTCCATACAGGTGGTTGGCCAGAGAAAAGGCTATTTCACTGGCACTGGAAGTGCCCTCGAAATCACGTTGGAGTGTTTCCAGCGCCTGTTGAAAAAGCGCATCCTTGTTTTCCAGGGTACTGTTGTTGTGTGCAAACTGGAGCCGAAGCAATTCGGCATCCACCAGGGCGCCGCCGCCCGAGCCACCTGCGGCCGGCTGATGGGCCGCCACAATTTTTTGAAACAAACGCACGGCCAGCCACTTTCCACTGCTACTGTCACGGGTATCAAAGGATACGGCAACAAAATCTGCTGTGTTGCCCAGGGCAACTGCTTGGTTTAGTTCAAAAGCATAAGCCGGCTCCGTGAGGTAATTGCGTTCGTTGGTAAAGTGTTCCAACGCGCGGTGTGCGAGCAGGTCAAACAAGGATGGCCGGAGCGCGTTCCGGTCAACCGTGTCGAGTGATCCTGGAATGGTGATGTCTCGAAACTGATCGACTGAAATTGATTGCAGGCGTGTATGCTGTTCAACGGAAGCGGCGTACAGTTCAAGCGCATGTCGCTCGATTTGCGCTGCCGACCAAGTCAATATATCACCACCTTCCCCGTTGGGGATGGGCGTTCTTTGTTGAAGATTCCAGCCTTGACTTTGGAGATACGCTGCGTACAATTGGCCAAGAATACTTTGAAGGACTGATTTTTCAGGTTGCGGTGCAGCCGTCGCTTCTGCTTCCATGGCTTGAATGGCCAGCGCAAGACCATCTTCTTCCAATTGGGTGGTGTACTTGCCGCGAAAAAGGAGGGCTTTTACCACTTGTTGGCTGTTTTTGTCCTTTTTTGCTTGATCATGGATGGCAACCACCTGTTCAAGCGCGCTTTTGAACAACCCCGCTTGTTCGAGGCTATCCACGATTTTCCAGCTTTCGGCGTAATCTCCTGGCGGGAGCGAGGGTGAAGTTGGCATTTCAAGAGCAGGTTTAGGATGACTGGCGGTGGATGGGTGCTCGTTTGTACCCAGCCACTTACAGGAAGCGAAGAGTAAAAAGCACAATAACATGTTCAGATGGTGGGTTTTCATAATGGACTGTGATTAAAGTGATTTTGATGGTTTGATGGTTTGCAATCACGCTTGTTTCGAAATCACTTTGTGTTGTCAGAATGTGATTGTAGTGATTTTGGTGATTTGCGGGTGCTATAAAAATACATTAAAAAATTGGAAACGAAAGCGGCGCGTATAAAATTATGAGCACGTCCAATTAATTACAAACGTACGAGCAAGCATTCAAGATTGTGACAAAGTGGTATAATTTGAAAAAAATAACGGTATGTTTCGAACTTAAACCTCCCGCAAACCCCATATCGACTTCTATTGCTAGCTGCCCGATCTTTACGGCCATAAAAATAGCAAGAACGAATGGATACGCAATAGGGAGATCGTAGTAGGCTTACCACCAGGAGAAGTGAGTCCCTGCCAGTTTTTGCAGCAAAAGGCCATCTTCAGAGAAGTAATCCTTCAGTTTATTTCGGTCTGCAACGGAGAGTGCCGGGTATTCATTGGTATTTTGGGGCGAAATATTGGCTGGTGGAATATTACGGATACCCAGGAAGGCATGAACATTTTCCATACATGTCAGGGTTGACGAAAAAAAATCTTCACTCTTGAGGAGGAGGAATTGATTTGCCGGGAAAAAAGAGCGCCAACGCTGTAGTTGCTGTCCGTAAAGACCCCGTTTCATATAACTGCAATTCCGGAATCTTGTTCCGGATTGAATTTCGCCTCTCAGAATCTTTTGTTCTTCCTCGCCTATACGCGCTGCTTCCATTTCAACGGCTTGCATAAAAGAAGGCACCGGTTCTGCATCCCTTTTTCTTTTTCTTTCCATCTGAAAGTGTGCGTAGGCCCTGTCAACAGGATCCCTGAGCAGAACAATCAATTTCATTCCGCGGTAATGGCGGTGGACGCGTTCCTGGACGATTGGATGAAACAGATAGTAGGGGGACGCTTCCCCTGTAATCTGATGTCCGGAGCCAATGTTTTCGGGAAACAGTTGTTCATACCAGTCGATTCCTTTGTCATATTGGAGGTCAAAAAAGTGTATTTCCTTTCCTCGTGTTAAAATGAAGTCGGGATGTTGGCCCAGATAGTGAAACAGCGAGGTTGTGCCTGCCTTTTGGGCGCCAATAATAAGGAATGAAGGTTTGAGTCTGATTTCCGACATTTCAGCAGTGGTGGTTGATTAACTTTCAAGCAATAAGGATTCCAGTGATTCAATTTCCGCAAGATTGTAAAATTGTGTGAAGGGGCCACCGGTATTTTTCAGGCGCGCTGTAATTACGGAAACCAATGCTCTGTTGTAAAGATAATTGGCATTTTTGGATCTGAGTTGTCCGGACGATAAACGGGCATCAGGGGTTATTTTTGTCAGGTACGTACTACCCTCCTTTACAAGAGTTTCGTGTAAGTGTCTTTCAGATAGTGTGTTGAAAGATACAGTATTGGTCAGAAATTGTGCACAATGACGTAACAATATAACTCTGTCTGTAATGAAGATATCTGAATTCATTTTTGAAAAACATTTGCGCTCCGGTACGTCGGAACTACTTCGAAAATTCATTGCTGAATGCTGCCCGATTATTCCATAAATGTCTGGCATCATTCAAAATTTCCAGGAAATCAGTTCGTTCCCGACTTAG
>CAIZLM010000256.1 GCA_903933805.1 uncultured Bacteroidota bacterium
AACTAATATCTTTTGTTGCAATGAATGGAATTCCATCTTCAAGGTCTGAATAGTTATCCTTCTTAACTTTTTCGTTAATACTATTTCCGTTATAAACTTTGCCTATTTCGGAAAGCCGTTTTATTTCCCAACCTTGTTTCATAATCACTTCTTTTTAGGGCTTGGCAAGTTTTTAATTGCTTTTTCAAATTCGCCCTCTGCTGCATCGTTTTGGGCGATGCGTTTTTTATCAAATTGGGCATAGTGTGTTTCTGCTTTTTGCAAGGCGAGTTCGTGGCTTATTTTGCCCGCATGTGTCAGTATGGCTCTATCGTTGAGGTTTAAAAACCCGTGCAGTTTCTCAATCCAATCCACCATGTGCATTGGAACACGGCGCATGGCCTGTCCTTCGGCAAAAACCAGGTATTGTTCCACCAGGTTGTTGAGTGCTGCCAGTTCTTCCTCGTTCAAATAGTTTTTAGCGATGCCCACGTCCTGTTTTCTAACTTTTGCACCCCTAAAATTGGTTAAGCCCATGTTGGGCAGCTCGCTATTGGCTCTTTGGGCGATTATTTCGGCGGCTGTTTGGCCTGTTATGGCCCAGTGCATTTTGTTTTGTACGGTTTTGAAGAAGTTGATACTGGTTTCCAAGGTGGGGTCATAATCTACACTGGTGGCATATATGTCGGTTATTTTTTGATAGAAGCGCTTTTCGCTGGTGCGGATGTCTTGAATCCTGCGCAGCAATTCATCAAAATAATCAAACGGCAAATCAGGGTTTTTGAGGCGCTCATCATCCAGAACAAAACCTTTTACAATGAATTCTCTTAACCTTTGGGTTGCCCATATCCTAAACTGTGTGGCTACATGGCTTTTGATGCGATAGCCTACCGAAATAATGGCATCCAGGTTGTAAAATTTCTGCAATCGTTCTACTTGCCGCGCACCTTCTATTTGAACTATTAAGTAATCCTTAATAGTTGGCCCTTCCGCTAATTCCCCTTCGTCAAATATGCTTTTTAGGTGCATATTGATATTAGGAATAGAGGTTTGAAACAGTTCGGCCATTAGTTTCTGGGTAAGCCACACGGTCTCGCTTTCTAAGCGAACCTCTAATTTGGTCTTACCATCCTGCGTTTGATAAATGATAATTTGCGATTCCTGCTTCATATCAGTTCCAAAATTGAGTTTAAAATCTCCGCACTTTCCGCATCCAATGCCTTCATTTCTTCCAGGATGGCCTGAGGTGAACGTAGGGCTGTTTCTTCCTTCTTGTTGGGGTTTTTAGTACTCAGGTCAAAAGTGTTCGGGTCAATGTTTTTGACCTCCACCGTCCAAGAATTTGCACTGTCCGCAGTCCCTTCGGCTCCGCTCAGGGCAAGCTTTTGCAGTTCTACAAAGTCTGCCAAATCTTTTTCGTTTAGCGGATTTCCCTTCCCCAAGTTTCTACCCAGATTCAGTTGATAGAACCAGACCTTTTTAGTGGAAGAACCTTTTTCAAAGAACAAGACCACGGTTTTAACGCCTGCTCCGGTGAACGTACCACCCGGCAAGTCCAAGACGGTGTGCAGGTTGCAGGATTCCAAGAGTAACTTTCGCAGGCTCACAGAAGCATTGTCGGTATTGCTCAGGAAAGTGTTTTTGATGACCACCCCTGCTTTGCCGCCCGCTTTTAGGATTTTGATGAAGTGTTGTAAAAAGAGGGAAGCGGTTTCGCCCGTTTTGATGGGGAAGTTTTGCTGCACTTCTGCGCGTTCTTTTCCACCAAAAGGAGGATTCGCCAACACCACATCGTAGCGGTCTTTTTCCTGTATGTCGGCAAGGTTTTCGGCAAGGGTGTTGGTGTGGATGATATTGGGGGCTTCCACACCATGCAATATCATGTTCATGATGCCGATGATGTACGCCAGCGACTTTTTCTCCTTGCCATAGAAAGTTTTTTTCTGCAAGGTTTCAATATCGGAGGTGGACAGTTTCCGGCTGTGCTTCAAGTATTCAAACGCTTCCACCAAGAATCCTGCGCTGCCCACTGCGCCGTCATAAATCTTGTTGCCAATTTCGGGCGCAACCACTTTAACGATGGTTTTAATCAGCGGTCGCGGAGTGTAGTATTCTCCCCCGTTGCGACCTGCATTGCCCATATTCTTGATTTTGTCTTCGTACAAGTGGCTCATCTCATGCTTCTCGGCATGGGTACGAAAACGGAGTTCGTCGATGCGGTTGATGACTTCCCGGAGGTTGTATCCGCTTTGAATCCTGTTTTTGAGTTCGCTGAAAATCTCTCCGATCTTGTACTCGATGGTGTCGGCACTTTCGGCAGAGGTCTTGAATTTTTTGAGGTAGGGGAAAAGTTCTACGTTCACGAAGTCGGCAAGATCGTCGCCTGTCAGGGCTTTGTGGTGATCCAGTTTGCCATCAGCGCCTTTGGGTGCAGCCCACCTATTCCATTGATATTCAGGGGCAATGATGTTGGTGTAGGGCTTACCTGTTAGTTCTGCTGCGGTGGCTTTGTCCTTTTCTAAGTCGTCCAGATATTTCAGGAACAGCACCCACGAGGTCTGTTCGACGTAATCCAACTCGCTTCCACAACCTGCGTCTTTGTGGAGGATATCGTCTATGTTTTTAAAGGTTTGCTCGAACATTGAGGTGGTACTTTTCGGATTTGAAGGTGATGATGAGGTTGGTGCGTTATCTGGCAAATATATAAAGAAAACCCCTGTCTCTGGGGAAATCAGACGCAGGGGTAGTAATAAAAAAAAGTAACTGGTTGGATGGCACACTGTCTGGCCCAAAAAGGCCCATTTTCCGTCCTACTTCGTCCATTTTTTTGACCGTAGCGAGGCTACGGCCTACAAAAATCCGCTTCGTCTGGCAAAAAATGGCCACTTTTTTGTCTCAGACGCGACCACGCTAACCAGTTGCGTATAATTGTAACTGTTTAGGTGGCACGCTGTCTGGCCCAAAAAGGCCCATTTTCCGCCATACTTCGCCCATTTTTTTGACCATAGCGAGGCTACGGCCTACAAAAATCCGCTTCGTCTGGCAAAAAATGGCCACTTTTTTGTCTCAGACGCGACCACGCTAACCAGTTACTCGTTTTTTAATAATCAAAAAAATTTGGTTAAAACCCATAACCTCAATTTTTGATGTGCTAAAAACAGAATTTTTCTTTTAATTGTTTGGATTTGCAAATAGCAACGTTTTGGCGCTTTCTCACGGCCGATAAAACAGGCTCTAAACGTATAAAACCGGCATTAATTTCCTACTTTTGCACCTGAAAAAGCATTTTTAACAAACTTTCTCTACCATAACAATGGCTAAAAAACGCATTGCCATCAACGGCTTCGGCCGTATCGGTCGCCTCACCTTTCGCAACCTGCTTAAAAACCCCAATGTTGAAGTTGTCGCGATCAATGACCTCACCGACAACGCCACATTGGCCCACCTCCTCAAATACGATACGATGCACGGCCGATTCGACGGTACGGTGTCTGCCGACGAAGACAGTATTACCGTCAACGGCGTCAAAATCGCTGGTCTGGCCGTGAGAAACCCCGCAGAACTCCCGTGGTCTGCCATGGGTGTCGATGTGGTGCTCGAATGTACGGGTATCTTCCTCGACAAAGATAAAGCTGGACTACACCTCCAAGCTGGCGCAAAACGCGTCATTCTATCTGCGCCTCCCAAAGCGGATGATGTGCCAACGTTTGTGATCGGTGCAAACCACCATGACATTAAAGACACAGACACCATCATTTCCAATGCAAGCTGCACCACCAACTGTCTCGTGCCCATGATCATGACCCTCGACAAAGCTTTTGGGGTGGAACAGTTCTTCATGAATACCATTCACGCATATACGTCTGATCAAAATCTTCAGGACGCCCCACACAAGGATCTGCGTCGTGCCCGCGCTGCCGCTATGAATATCGTGCCCACCAGCACCGGCGCCGCAAAGGCTGTAACCGTGGTGCTTCCCCACCTGAAAGGTAAAATTGCAGCGCATTCGCTGCGGGTACCCGTCGCAACCGGTTCAATCACGGATTGCGTTTGTACCATCAAAAACGCCGCAACTGTGGAGGAAATCAACGCCGCTTTTAAAGCTGCCGCTGACAGCCACCTCAAGGGTATCATGGAATACAACACCGATGAAATTGTGTCGGGTGATATCGTAAGAAATACGCACTCCTGTATTTTTGACGCACCGCTTACCCAAGTGAATGGCAATACTTGCCGCATCGTAGGTTGGTATGACAATGAAGCTGGCTACTCAGCCCGCTTGGCGGAATTGTGCGCCATGGTTTAAAAATTGGACAATCGTTGGGGGCAGGCCGACTGCCAACAATTTTTACTGCTTTGCCTCCCGGTCAGACCGACTAACATATTTCATTCGTGCGGGCCTTTCTGTTGTTTTATTTGCGTTTATCCAGTTTTTTTGCTTGAAAATCGACTATATCGTTCACAGCTTATTTACTGAACGCGGCTACAGGAAGGCCCGATTTTATTGGTTATATCTTTGTCCATTCATAAAAATTTAGGTAGTCGCGTCTGACACAAAAAAAGTGGCCATTTTTTGCCAGACCGCGTGCCCACTAAATTTTTACGTATCTCCTACAACACCATGAACATCAATTTCAAAGATAAAAAAGCCCTCGTCAGGGTGGATTTCAACGTGCCACTCGATAAGACGTTCAACATCACCGATGATACGCGTATCCGTGAGGCTATTCCGACCATCAAACATATCCTAGAGCAGGGTGGTGCAGTCATTTTGATGTCGCACCTCGGCCGCCCCTTGGAAAAACTAAATACCGACGGTACTATCAACCGTCAAAAATTTACCCTCCAACACTTGGTGAAACACCTTCGGAAAAAACTGAAAGTTAAAATTCAGTTCGCCGATGATTGCGTGGGTAAAATGGCTGTGAAAAAAGCCGCAGCCCTTCAACCCGGTGGAGTGTTGTTGCTTGAAAACACAAGGTTCCATCCCGAAGAGGAACAAGGAGATGCCGTTTTCGCAAAAAAACTCGCGGCACTTGGCGATATTTACGTCAACGATGCCTTTGGCACCGCCCACCGTGCACACGCCAGTACCACCATCGTAGCCGGGTTTTTCGATAAAAACCACAAGACATTCGGTTTCCTCATGGAACGCGAAATCGAAAATGCCACCCGTGCCATGAAAAATCCGGAAAAACCGGTCACCTGTGTCACCGGAGGATCAAAAGTCAGCGACAAGATCATGCTGCTGGAAAAATTTCTCGACTACGCAGACAATATTCTGATCGGAGGAGCCATGGCTTATACGTTCTTCCTAGCAAAAAAAGGCGCGGTGGGCAATTCACTGGTGGAATCAGACAAACTGAAAACTGCCAAAGAATTCCTGAAAAAAGCCAAAGCAGCAGGGGTGAAAGTCATGCTGCCCAAAGATTCCGTCTGTGCCGATAAATTCGCCACCGATGCTGCGATCCAAGTTTGCCCCAGCAATCAAATCCCCGAAGGCTGGATGGGTCTGGATATCGGGCCTTCAGCTGCCAAATCTTTCGCTTCGGTGATCCGAAAAAGTAAAACCGTCATCTGGAACGGTCCGATGGGCGTATTTGAAATGCCAGCTTTTGCCGAAGGGACAAAAATAGTGGCCAAAGCTTGCGCTTCCGCTACCAAAAAAGGCGCTTTTACCATGGTCGGTGGCGGCGATTCCGTGGCAGCCGTCAACCAACTCAAACTCGCCAAAAAAGTGGGTTTTGTGAGTACTGGCGGTGGCGCTATGCTGGAATTTATGGAAGGAAAAGAACTTCCGGGTATCCATGCCATCAACAGTTAATGTGAACCGTCAAACAAAGGCCTGCATTCCAGAACATGAACGCTGAAATCGTACGCAAGGCTTTTCTGCAACAGTTTTCCGCGCCGCCTGAATGCACCGTAAGGGCTCCGGGCCGCATCAATCTTATTGGCGAACACACAGATTACAACGGCGGCTTCGTGCTTCCTGCCGCCATTGAACAGTCTATTTGGTTGGCTGCAGGTCGTCGCACCGATGGGCGTTTTGCTTTTTGGGCCCAAGACCTGGATGCGTTTTTTATCACGGAAAATGAGCAGGTGCTGTTTCAAGAGCAGCACGCTTGGGTAAACTATCTGCTCGGCGTGGTCAGCGAAGCCCGTCAAGAAGGCCTCGTATTCGGGGGCTTTAACCTGGCCTTCGGAGGCAATGTGCCCTTGGGTGCAGGATTGTCATCGTCCGCTGCACTGGAAACTGGCGCCTTATTTGCCCTGAACACATTGTACTGTCTCGGACTTACAAAAATGGACATTGTGCGGTTGGCTCAACGCGCCGAAAATAATTTTGTGGGTATGAAATGTGGTATCATGGATATGTTTGCCTCGGTGATGGGGCGAGCAAACGCGGTTGTCAGGCTCGACTGCAGCGATCTTTCTTACCAGTATTTCCCCTTCGAATCGCCTGATTTTAGCCTTGTTTTGTTTGATTCAGGGGTGAAACACGCGCTGGTCGACAGCGCCTACAACACCCGACGCATGGAATGTGCGTCGGGTGTTTCTGTGTTGAAAAAGTATCTTCCAACCATTGCCTCGCTTCGTGATGTCACTTTAGAACGCTTGGAGCAACACAAAACCGAACTCTCCGATGCCGTTTACAAACGCTGTAAATACGTGGTATCTGAAATGAAACGGGTGGAAATCGCGGGCTCCGCGCTTCAAAACAACGAGTTTGAAACACTTGGTCGGTTGATGTACCAGACCCACGACGGGCTTGATGCATTGTACGAGGTGAGTATTCCTGAAATCAATTTCTTGGTGGAAACGGCCAGACAACACCATGCCACGGGATCCCGGATGATGGGTGGGGGGTTCGGTGGATGTACGCTCAACTTGGTAAAAACAGCTGAAATACCTGTTTTTGAAGCGGCCGTTTCAACCGCCTACAAAATTACCTGGGGTATCGACTTGAAAATATATCCGGTGCGCCTCGCAGATGGGACGCATTTGGTGGAACATTAGTGCGGTAGGGATCGTCAAGCCATTGGTCCTCCTGGGCAACTGAGGGGTGTTTGTTAATTTTGCAATAAATCAAACGTTTGTTTGATTTATATGTATGACATAAATACCTTTGCGCCTTCAAAAAACAGTGTTTATCCTGCGTAATATGATGGGCAACATACCATGTGACAAAACAGACACGCGCAAAGCCTTGTTGGAAGCAGCAGAGCAGTTGTTTGCGCAGCATGGGTTTGAAGCTGTTTCAGTGCGTCATTTGGCTACAGCAGCGGGCGCCAACTTATCCATGGTGAGTTATTATTTTGGATCGAAAGAGGGGCTGTTTGAGGAGTTGATTGCATCCAGGTTTCCGTATGCACGGGGCGTTTTGGAATCATTGGCAGCCGACACCACGTTGACCGCGTGGGAAAAAATGTCACAAACAATTGATTTATACGTTGACAAGTTTTTTGGTGGCAGGTCTTTTCACCGGGTGATCATGCGAGAAATGAGTCTTCAACAACGCCCAGCATTGGTCAAAATCATCACGGATCTCATGGGTAAAAACATGTTGCTGATCCGGGGTTTCATCGTGGAAGGGCAGGAGAAAGGTCAATTTAACCAGGTGGATGCTGATTTTACGATTGTGATGTTGTTAGGTGCTATTGCTGCTTATATCAACAACAGTACCATGGTTGGAAAGATGCTCAATGAAACCGATGATGCCCAAATTTTTTCAGATGCTAACAAGGCACGCTTTAAATGTGAACTAAAAAACATGTTTCATGCGCATCTCGTTCGTGTTTCTGCTGAACGGTAGCCGCACCAACGACAAATCAAACGTAAGGGGTTGGGTGGCCCTGTCTGAGACAAAAAAATAGACCTTTTTGGGCCAGACAGCGTGACACCTATCCAGTTACGATCAAACAATAGATTTATTTTAACCCAATAGTATGGTAATTCCTTTCTTTTTTAAAAACATTGCGCCGGTCATCTTGTTTGCCGCAGCTGTATTGCCCCAAGGTGCTTCTGCACAAACGCGTATCATGTCGCTTGAAGAAGTCGTTCAATTGGGGGTTACCAATAGCCGTCAGTTGCAAGTGTCGGGTGCCAAAGTGCTTGCGGCACAGGCAAAAATAGCCCAGTACCGCGATCAATTGATTCCCGCAATCAATTACACGGGGTCTTACTACCGGCTGAGCGACAATATTACCCCCTTTGAGACACCGTTGTTTTCAGTGCCGGTGTTGCTCAACCAGTCTCAACACCGTATAGCCCTTTCAGAGACTATTTTTACCGGATTTCGCGCCAAAAATACCATTGAATCAGGTGTTTTTCTTGCCAATGCCGCCCGTTATGATGCTGCTCGCGACCAAGCTGATGTGAAATTAAACCTTATTGCAGCGGCCTTAAACCTCTATAAATTGCAGGAGGCAAGCAGGGTGTTTGAACGAAATCTTTCAACAGCACGCACACGACAGGCTGATCTCAACAATCTTCGTGCCCAGGGAATTGCGGTGGACAATGATGTGTTTAAATCTGAACTGGCGGTTGAACAACTTGTAGCGGCCTTGTCTGAAAGTGACAACGCTATCCGTGCGGCTCAATTTTCGCTTTCGCTGCTTTGTAACCTGCCGGAAGATACCAGTATTCGCTTAGACAGTGCTTCCGTATTAACTGCCATCGAGCGTGCCGGTAGCCTAGAGGATTATCTGACAGGCGCTGCCAATACTGCCGGTGTACGTGCTGCACGGGAGCGAAGCAACGCTGCTGGTAAACAAGTGGATGTCAGCCGTGGCGCCGTGTTGCCGACGGTCAGTGTTGGGGCAAATTACTACTACAACAACCCCAACCTGCGCCAATTCCCCGCCACCGACAAATTCATAGGCACTTGGGACGCGGGTATGGGGGTTACATGGAACCTCGGTAGTTTATACACCAGCCGCCACACGGTGGAAGAGAGCCGCGCCAATCAAATTCAGTATGAAGCGGTTGCCAATCAACTCACCGATGCTGCCCGGATTGATATTGCCTCGCAGTACTATTCCCTGCAATCAGCCCTTCAAAAAATTGCAGTTGCCGACAAATCTGTCCTGTCGGCTGCTGAAAATCAGCGCATCACCCAGCTCCGCCAGAGTCAGCAAGTGGCTACTGCCACAGACCTGCTGGAGGCAGATTCGATGCTTATTCAAGCGCAGATCAACGCTTTAACCGCTCGAGTTGATGCACGCTCAGCCTGGTATCGCTTGCAAAAAAGTGCAGGTCGTTTGTAATATCAACCAACTATTCTTTCAACACTAACATATTATCAATACAATGTCAAAGAAGAAGAACCGCGCACTTCCTTTCATTCTTGGCGGCATACTGTTGCTGGGAGGTATTATCGGATTCAACAAGGTCCGTTATGCCATGACACACGAGGATACTGAAAATGCTTATCTGGAAACAGATATCATCACCATCGCGCCAAAAGTGCAGGGTTATATTACCCAGATCCGTGTGCAGGAAAACCAATTGGTTAAGGCGGGTGACACCTTGTTTGTCCTCGACAACCGCGACTTCTTGTTGCGTGTACGGCAGGCAGAAGCTGCGCTGCACAACGCGGAAGCCAATGTTGGTTTTACTGCTGCCAATGCCTCCTCCGCCGGGGCCAATGTCGTGACGGCCGCTGCCAATGTCCGCACGGCCAATGCCGGTGTTGAAACATCCATGAGTAGTGTTCCCGCTGCCCAAGCGAATTTGGACGCAACACAGGCCAAGGCACGTCAGGCGACACAGGATTTTACACGATATGCCGCCTTGCTACCGCAACGTGCCATCACACAACAACAGTTCGACGCAGCAAAAGCCAACAAAGAAAGCGCTGAAGCGCAGGTACAAGCAGCACAAGCGCAACTTCAAACAGCCAACCGTCAAGTAGAGGCAAGCCGTCGCCAATCCGACGCTGGTAAAAGCCAACAGTCTGCTGTCCAGTCTCAGGCAGACGCAGCAGGAAAGGGTGTCGCAGTAGCCCGTACCCTTGTGGAACAACGACAACTTGATCTGGACAATGCACGGTTAAATTTGTCTTACACCGTTATTGTTGCCCCTGTGGGTGGTTTTGTCGCTAAAAAGGCAGCACAAATTGGTCAGCTCGCCAATGTCGGAAGTCCGTTGTGTAGTATTGTCAACAACGATAAAATGTGGGTAACGGCCAATTTTAAGGAAACACAGGTGGGGGAGATGATCGTTGGACAAGCCGTTTCAGTAAAGGTGGATGCCTATGAAGGAACAACTTTCAACGGTAAAATCGAGAGTATCGCACCTGCAACGGGCGCAAAATTTAGTTTGCTGCCTGCGGAAAATGCATCTGGTAATTTTGTGAAGGTTGTTCAACGGATCCCTGTGCGCATTGCGCTCACCGATGCTCCTGATGCCAACAAACCCCTTCGGGCCGGCATGAGTGCCCTGGTGATTGTACCAACAAAGTAGTTGTTCGCAGCGGTCCTTCTATCATCATTCACGTATTCCAACCTCTTCAATGGCTACTCCAAAAGGTTTTGCTCGCTTTATCATTGTGCTCACCACGGTATCCGCCGCGGTGATGGAATTGGTGGATACCAGCATCGTCAACGTTGCATTGTCACAAATGTCGGGTAGCCTTGGGGTAACCATTGAAGACATTGCTTGGGTCATTACCTCGTACGCCATCGCAAACGTGATCATTATTCCGATGACGGGCTTCTTGGCGTCTTATTTTGGGCGAAAAAACTATTATGTTTTTTCCATGATCCTTTTTACGGTGGCTTCTTGGCTTTGTGGAACTTCAACAGGGCTTTGGGAGCTGGTGTTCTGGCGGTTTATCCAGGGAATCGGCGGCGGCGCATTGCTTTCTACTTCTCAAAGCATACTTTTTGATGCGTTTGAAACCAAAGATCGGCCAATGGCCAGCGGCCTTTTTGGTATGGGGATTATTCTAGGACCAACCCTAGGACCAACAGTGGGCGGCTATATCCTCGACACAGCACAATGGCCGCTCATTTTTACGGTTAATATTCCCATTGGTATCATTGCGACCATTTTAGCGATTGTCTTTGTGGACAAGAAAGAAGGGGAGGGCAAGCAAAAACAGGGTTTTGTGGTCGATTATTTGGGTATTGGACTGTTGGCAGTCGGTATTGGCTGTTTGCAATATGTGCTTGAACGCGGCGAATCCGAAGATTGGCTGACGAGTGAAAGCATCCGAATTTGTAGTTTTCTTGCTACAATAGGTGTCATTGGGTTTGTATGGCGTCAGTTGACGACTCCGCACCCCGTCGTAAACCTCCGGGTCTTGAGTAACCGGACCCTTGCCTTGACCACTATTTTTACTTTTGTAGTCGGTTTCGGCCTCTTTACCTCGGTTTTTGTGTACCCAATTCTCGCGCAGCGCGTGCTTGGGATGAGTCCACTCGAAACAGGTCTCTCTTTGTTGCCAGCCACAGCCATTGGTGTCATTATGATGCCCATTATCGGCAAGCGGATGGCTTCGGGCACTTCTCCTATTCCTTTTGTCATCACAGGGTTTATTTTGTTTATTGTTTTTGGATGGATGAGCGGCGGTGTCAATGCCCAAGCCGGGAAATGGGATTTTTTCTGGCCGCTGGCGATGCGGGCGGTGGGCATCAGTATGGTGCAGTTGCCGCTGATCAACCAAGCCGTTGCGGGCCTCCAACAGAAAGATTATCCTTCTGGAATTGCGCTCAACAATATGATTCGACAACTGGGCGGCGCCTTCGGTATTGCGATGGCCAACAACTATATTGCCCGACATTTTGCCCAACACAAAAATGATCTGGTGTCCAATACCGTTCCCGGTAACCCTGCTTTTGATGAACGACTCAGTGCAATGATTCAAGGTGTAATGAACCGTACCGGACTGGCTGTTGATGAGGCAACGACGGTCGCTTATAAACAGATGACCATGATGGTGGACAAGCAGGCCTATTTGCTGACCTATCTGGATACTTTCCGCTTTATCTCCATGTTCTTTCTAGTCGTTTTTCCCCTAATTTTTCTCATTAGGATTAAAAAGCGCGAAAAACCGGACGAAGCAGCCAAAGCTGCTATGGAAGACGCACATTGATGGTGGTTACCGCCAAACTGCTACAACAAAAGATTCCGTGGCGTGGGCGTTGCACAATTGGATGGTATATGTTCCCGCAGGTAGTTGCTCAAGCCCGCCGATCTTGAGCGTTGAAATCTGATGCGCACAGATTTTTGCGCCGACGTAGGCTACTTCCTTCCCAACAGCATCGCGAAGGATAACGGAATCCCCGTTGTTGAAGTCATCGAGGGCAAAAAGCAGGGTCAACACACCTTTGTCACGATCAAAGGAAAATGGCGCGTTGCCACCTGAAAAGTCACCCATATTCAGCCAGGCCTTGGTCAAGTCGGGCAATCCCCAACCGCGAGCGTTGTCTGGTTGCAGATGTTGGTCGGCAGACGCAAACACGGCGGCCAATATTTCATCCCGGTTTTTTTCCGGAAATGCGCTCCAAAAAGCTGCTATAGCGCCCGCCAATAAGGGGGATGCCAGTGAGGTGCCACTGGAAATACCCAAGTCGGTACCAATATTTCCGGCCACGACTAAATCTTCGCCAGGCGCAGACAAGTCGGGTTTTATCCGTCCATCTGGTGTTGGGCCATAAGAACTAAAGGAAGCATGGGCGCCCTCACCGGTCAAAGCGCCCACGGCAATGATGCCTTCGGCGTCGGCCGGCACCCCAATATAGTGCCACGGACCATCACCCTCGTTCCCTGCGCTGTTGCATATTATCATGCCTTTCGTCGCAGCAATGGCAGCCCCCCTGGATCCGATGGCAGTGTGCCCATTCAGATCAGCATATCGGTGGCTTAGGGTGGTATCGTTGAAACTGGTATAGCCCAGCGAGGCGTTGATGATGTCTATCCCCACGCTGTCAGCCCACTCCGCCCCAGCTATCCAGTTGGCTTCTTCTATGGGATATTCTCCCCCGGTATCCTCTGTTTTCAACAAAAAATATGTTGCATCCGGCGCTGTTCCTACAAAATAACCCGGCAGATTGGTAGCCATTACCGACAATACCGAGGTGCCATGTGCCGCTCCTTCATACAATCCACCATCACGCTCCACAAAGTCCCATCCCGGATGAAGTCGGCCTTGCATGGCCACACTGTCAAACAACGGAATGGTGTCGGCATTCGTAAAACCGCCGTCCATCACCGCTATCCAGATACCACGTCCACGGTGTCCTGCTGCGTAGAGTGATGGTACCTGAAGCATACTGTTTTGGAGGGTTGCGTAACCGAGGGGAT
>CAIZLM010000257.1 GCA_903933805.1 uncultured Bacteroidota bacterium
GACCACGCTAACCAGTTACACTATTAGAAGTAAATAGTTACTATAAAACATTGATTTTCAAGACTAATTTCTGTTGGTGCCATAAAATACTGAAAAGCAAAAAAAAATATGGAACTTCGCACATTGGCTAATTGCCTTTTCGTCTCATGAATCTACCTGAACTTTCGCTTAGCCGTCCGGTGATGGCCACCGTTTTTAGCATCCTCATTGTCGTTTTTGGCGGCATTGGCTATTTCTACTTGGGTGTCAGGGAGTACCCGGCCATTGATCCGCCCAACATAACGGTTCGTACCAATTACACTGGAGCCAACGCGGAAGTCATTGAGAGCCAAATAACTGAACCGCTTGAACGCGCCATCAACGGTATTGCGGGTATTCGAAGTATTTCGAGTTCGTCTTCGCTCGGCAACAGCAACATCACGGTGGAGTTTGATTTGGGTGTCGAACTCGAGCAAGCGGCCAACGACGTGCGCGACAAAGTAAGTCAATCGTTGCGCAACCTGCCCCAAGATATTGACGCGCCGCCGGTGGTCACGAAAGCCGATGCCAGTGGAGACCCCATCCTCTTTATTCCCATCCAGAGCAGCTCTCGCAGTATTATTGAATTGTCGGATTACGCAGAGAATGTCATCAGGGAAAAAATCCAAACCATACCGGGTGTATCCGCAGTGAATGTTTTTGGATCCAAGCTTCCTGCCATGCGTTTGTGGATGGACCCGCAAAAAATGACTGCCTACGGATTAACGCCCCAAGACATACAACTTGCATTGACCCGCGAAAACGTAGAACTCCCAGGAGGAAAGGTACGCGGAGATGTTACAGAGTTGACCGTAAAAACTTTTGGACGGCTTCAGACAGAAGAGGAGTTTAACAACATGATTGTTCGTCAATCCGGTAGCAGTACAATCCGATTCAGGGATATCGGTGAGGCTGTGTTGGGGCCAGACAATGAAGAAACTGGCGCCCGGCGCAATTTGGTGCAAGGGGTTTCTATGGCTGTTATTCCGCAACCTGGTTCCAACTGGGTTGAAATTACGGATGAATTTTATCGGCGTTTCGAACAGATTCAGAAAGACCTTCCCCCTGATATTGTGATGAGTGTTGGAATTGATAAAACGCGGTTTGTGCGCAGGGCCATCAGTGAGGTAACGGATACACTTTTTATATCTGTGGGATTGGTGGTGTTGATTATTTTTCTCTTTTTTCGAAATTGGATCATTGCCTTGCGTCCGTTGATTGATATTCCGGTTTCTCTCATAGGTGCTTTTTTTATTATGTATGTTTTTGGGTTTAGTATCAATGTACTAACCTTGTTGGCGATTGTATTGGCGACTGGCCTTGTGGTGGATGATGGCATTGTCGTCACCGAAAACATATTCAAGAAAATAGAGTCTGGAATGGACAAGTGGACGGCTGCCCGAGAAGGAACCAAGGAGATATTCTTTGCTGTTATCAGCACGTCTATTACGTTGGCGGTTGTGTTTATTCCGGTTGTGTTTCTGCAGGGTTTTACCGGGCGCTTGTTTCGGGAATTTGGCATTGTGGTGGCTGGTGCAGTATTGATCTCAGCTTTTGTTTCGCTCACCTTGACGCCGGTTTTGAATGTCAAATTGGGTGGTAACATTAAAAATCACGGACGTTTTTATCATTTTACAGAACCATTTTTCGTGGGACTGGATCGCGTTTACGGCAATGCGTTGCGTTCTTTTATGCGTTGGCGTTGGCTTAGTTTGGTGATGTTGGTTGCTTGTTTTGGAATGATCTGGTTTTTTCAAGGACAGCTCAAGAGCGAATTGGCCCCCTTGGAAGATAGGAGTATCATTCGTACCAGCGTAACGGCTCCTGAGGGCACCGATTACGACCGTATGGAGCGCATCATTTACGATCTTTCTGAGAAATTAATGGACTCGGTGCCGGAGCGCAAAATGGTGTTTGGGATTACGGCCCCCGGTTTTGGAAATGCCAGTTCTAATTCCGGCTTTGTTAGTTTGTTGCTCACGGACCCGGAGGAGCGGGATCGAAGCCAAATGCAGATTTACAATCAATTGCTGGCCATGACCCGAAAAATGCCAACCGCCAGGATGTTCCCCAATCAGGAACAGACCATTACCATAGGTTTTGGACAGGGGTTGCCGGTTCAATTTATTCTGCAAAACCTGAATTTCAACAAAATTAAGGATGTTATCCCCAAATTCTTAGAAGAAGCTCGAAAAAACCCCATTTTCGCCAATGTGGATGTCAATCTAAAATTCAATAAACCAGAATTACAGGTTACCATTGATCGACTGAAGGCAGCAGAATTAGGGGTGAATGTCTTGGATGTCAGTCAGTCGCTCCAATTGGCACTTTCTGGCCGTCGGTTTGGATATTTTCTTCAAAATGGTCGTCAATACCAAGTGATTGGCCAGGTAGATCGTGCCAATCGCGATGAGCCATTGGACTTGGCTGCGCTGTATGTGCGCAACAACCGTGGGGCAATGGTTCAGCTTGACAATGTTGTTACTTTCAACGAGACAAGTAATCCGCCACAACTTTTCCACTACAACCGCTATAAGTCAGCTACCATCAGCGCTGCGATGGCACCCGGTTATACGTTGGGTGAGGGTATTGAAGCGATGGAAAAAATTGCTACAAGTGTGTTAGACGAGTCTTTTGATACGGATCTGAGCGGACCATCCCGTGATTTTCGGGAATCAAGTGGCAATACTTCTTTTGCATTTTTGTTGGCACTGGGCCTTATCTATCTTATTCTGGCAGCGCAGTTTGAAAGTTTTAGAGATCCATTCATCATTATGCTCACCGTACCCTTGGCAATCGCAGGTGCCTTTTTCAGCCTTTGGGTTACAGGCAATACCATGAATATTTTTTCTCAGATTGGGATGATCATGCTCATTGGTTTGGTGACGAAAAACGGGATTTTGATTGTTGAGTTTGCCAATCAAAAACGAGACGCGGGTATGGAGAAAGGCTTGGCTGTCCGGGAGGCATCTCAAGCGAGACTTCGTCCAATTTTGATGACGACCTTGGCAACGGTATTGGGGGCATTGCCCATTGCGCTTTCGTTGGGCGCTGCCAGTACGAGTCGTATAGGCTTGGGTGTCGTGGTGGTTGGCGGATTGTTGTTCTCGCTGCTCCTTACCCTGTTTGTTATTCCGGCTATGTACACATTCTTGAGTGGAAAAAAACGCGGGAAAACACCTTGGTCAAACCAATAATTGCGTTGATTTAAGTTTGATAATACCCAGCCAGTTATGATAATACAATAAACCTTTGACCTTCGAAACAGTGTTTTTTTGGCTGTAGTTGTTGCAAAAAAAGGGTTTTCAATAAACGGGGAGATACAGGAACTATTCCTATATCTCCCCGTATTACTGAAAATCCCTACTTGTTTTCTTACCAAGTATCCACCAGACTTTTTGCTTTGAAAGCCTTGTTGGGATCATCCAATATTTTTTCTGTTTTAAATACAACGGTCTTTCGTTCTCCGGGTAACAAGTCAAAATAGTTTTCACTGAAAAGCCCATCAACGGCAGTACTGATAACCACGTTTTTAGCGAGTCGTTCGCAGGAAAGGGTCAGTTGATATCCCGCAGTGATTTGTTCTGTTTTAATGTTGACGGAGGTATTGGACAGGGATAGTTTTTTGGGTGCGACGAGGTAAAACAACCTGCGGTAAACAATTTGTCCGTCCGTTCCTTTCAGTAAAATTTCTACCACGCAGTCTTCCTGTTTGTGCTTGTTGAGTATTGCTTTTGTGGTCCCTTGCCAGATCATTGTACTAGAGTCCGTTTTTAGGTGTGTATCAATTTGCGTCACATCACTCAACACTTTTCCTTCGAAGGTTAAGGCTCGTACCTGAAGTTCGACCGTTTTTTCTTCGGGAAAATCATTGACACCATATATTTTCAGGATGTCATCTTCTACTATTGGAAGCGCGGCCAGCGGACTATAAGCTTCTTTGGCATAGTATTGTAGCGCTTTCCAACGTCCAAAATAGTCGATACTCGACCAAGATGCTACTTGCCATACGTCATTGAGTTGCCAGTAAAGCGTACCCATACAATATGGTTTATTCCGGCGGTGAGCTTCTATTCCCGTGCGTATTCCTTCGGCCTGAAGGAGTTGGCTCACATAAACAAAGTCTTCAAACGTTTTAGGGTTTTTATAATCACGTTTCATATACTCAGCAATCAGGGCGTTGCCGCGCGGATGTTTTTGGTGGAGCAGCATAACTTTGCTGTCGAGTTTTTGGTCTTCGGGCAATGTGAAGGACTGTATGGTACGCCATTCTGGAAAACTCTGGAACCCGTATTCACTCATAAAGCGCGGCACTTTTTTGTTAAAGACATCAAATGGTTCTTCATCGTGCCACACTCCCCAGTAGTGGGCATCGCCTTCTGTCAGTGACTTTGGATTTCCTCGTCCGTATTTAGGAGAGCTTTCCCAGTATGGTACATTGCCTGAATTACGATCTACATAGGTTTTCAAGAGATCGTTGAATAGGATTTGGTAGTCGTGCCAAAGTTGGGTTCTTTGTGCTTCATTGAATTGCATTTGCCACCCCCAGTTGTTCCAGGCTTCGTTGTTTTCGTTGTTTCCGCACCACAGCGCGATACAGGGGTGCTGGCGCAACCGTTCTATCTGTTGAAGTGCTTCTTTTGCCGCGGTTGTTAAAAAGGAGCCGTTTCCTGGATATAGGGCACAGGCATACATGAAATCTTGCCAGACCAAAATACCACGTGTATCGCAAAGTTGATAAAAGGTATCATCTTCATAGATTCCGCCGCCCCAAATACGGAGCATGTTCATGTTAGAGGCAACAACATCATCGAGTAGTTTTTTGTAATGATAAGGGGTGACGCGGTCTTGGAACATATCCTGTGGGATATAGTTTGCACCTTTGGCAAAAACTGGTTTTCCATTGAGTTTGAAATAGAATGACGATCCTTTTTCATCTTTTTCTGTCACCAGTTGTATGGTGCGTATGCCCATTCGTACCGCAGCTTTGTCAGCCAATACATATCCTTTTTTTATTTCAATAGAGAAATCGTAAAGATAGGGCTCCCCCATTCCGGCGCACCACCAGAGTTTTGGATTTTCGACCTCAAACGTAACGGAGTCTTCGTGAACACCTTCCCAAAACTTTCGATCTTCTACAGATTTCTTTTTGCCTTCTCTTGTGGCGATAGACACAGGGCCTGTGAAGTCGGCACGGTACCGAAATCGCGCGACCATTTTTGCGACTTCTGGTGTAATACTCTGGGTTGTGACAAAGATATTTTCAATGAGTAAATTATCCCAAGCCAGGAATTCTGGGGTTTTTAAAATACCACATCCGACAAATTTAGGTCCCCAATCCCAGCCATAATGATACTGCGCTTTTCGTGTCATCGTACGTTGGCCACCCGGGAGTTCATATCCCAGTGCTTTCCAAGCGGCATCTGTTTTGTTCAGGGGGCTTTCAAAATAGACGTGAAGTTTGTTTCCGGTGGTTAGTAATAATTTTTTTACATCCACATTCCAGCTCCGGAACATATTGTCTGTCTGAAGAATTAAAGTGTCATTGAGGTATATTTGGGCATAGGTATCAATGCCTTTAAAAACAAGTTCGATGTGTTTTTTGGATAGTACAATGGGGTCAACATCGAAAGTGGTTTGAAATTCCCAATCTTCTTTTTCAATCCACTGTAATTTTTCTTCGTTGTCCCTGTAGAATGGGTCATCAATCATGCCATTTTGGAGAAGGGCGGTATGAACACTAACGGGTATTTTCGTTGGTTTCCAATCGGGTGTATTTGCCTGACGGAATTCCCAGGTGGTTGTTTGCAACAACTGTCTGACAGAGGTATTACCTGATTGGGCTTGTATTGCCATGGGTAGGAGCGCGAGTATGAAGAATACATATTTTTTCATACCGCGAAGGTAAATCAGATTGCGCTTGAATTAATACAATATCAAGTATAACACGTATAAGGTTTTTACTTTTGCAACCATGAAGAAGTCATTGTTTTTATTTGCGGTGTTGATGTTATTTTGGGCGAAAACAGGGTTGACCCAGGAATATTTTGTGTTGGAAAAATTGCCAGCATTTATCAACTCTACTCAACCGGAGATAACGCCGGTTCCGAGCCGTGATGGCCGGACCTTGTATTTCACGCGGGTTGGGCACCCTGATTTTGACCGCACCTTGTTTATTGATAGCGTTGACATGGCATTGAAACTTCACCCTGATCAATACGAGGTGTTGCTGGGGGAGGTGTATTCTCAGATTGCTGGTACTACAATAAAGAAACCAGAAACGTCGGCCTTCAATCAGGAAATATGGGTTGCTTCAGGTGATTCGTTGGGGTTTACGGCGGTGTACCACCCTGGGTATCCTCTGAACAATGCTTTGCCCAATAGTTTGGTGACCATTACCCCTGATCCCAATGCGTTTTATGTGCTCAATCAGTTTTTGCCCAATGGTGATATGAAGAAGGGTTTTTCCAGGGTTATGCGTGCTGTTGACAGCACGGGTTGGAGTTTTCCCACGCCGATTGAAATTAGAGACTACTATACCATTACCTCTGATGTAAGTCTTACGATGAGTTTTGATGGTGAGATCCTCATACTTTCTGCGGTGCGATATGATTCGAAGGACATGGATTTGTATGTTTGTTTTAGAGAAGGTAACGACCGTTGGGGTGCACCGCGGCACATGGGTCATATCCTAAATTCTGCTCGTCGTGAGACCACGCCGTTTCTTTCAGAGGACAATACCACCCTTTATTTTTCTTCCAACCGTGAAGAGAGTATTGGTGGAAATGATATTTTTATATCCCAACGACTGGACAGTACTTGGACAAATTGGTCATCCCCCACCCCAGTACGAGACCCCATTAACTCCCTGTATGACGAAAGTCAACCGTATTTTAACATGACATCGGGATACCTGTATTTTTCCTCCAAACGGGATGGCAACAGTGATATATATCGGGTAAGAATAGCGCCGCCACAAGCCACAGAAATAGAAGTTTTTGGGCGTGTGATCAATAGAAATACGCATGAATTGATACGAAGTGCCACGGTCAACTATGCTATGGCGAATGGAGTGACCAACCACTTTTCTGCGTATGACGGGACATTTCACCTTAAAATACCCAAAGGAGTTGGCGTTGAAATGGTCGCGAATTTCCCAGGTTATGCTGGGGAGGTTGAACAAATATTGTATAGAAGGGACTATTACTATTTTCAAGCGCAGTACATCAATTTGTACCTTGACCCGCTCAGCGTCAATACACAAATTGACCTTCAGCCAATATACTTTAAGCAATCGACCGCAACCATATTGGAAGGTTCTTTTTCCGTGTTGGATTATTTATTTTTGACACTTGCCAAGAATCCGTCCACAACCATTCGAATTGAGGGTTATACAGACAATCAGGGCAAAGAAGATGATCTTATCAGGTTGTCAGAATCACGTGCGGAGGCAGTAAAGTCCTTTTTAGTTTCAAGGGGGATTGCTGGCTCCAGAATTGATGTTTTGGGATTAGGACCTAATTTTCCACTGAATGACAATTCCACAGACGCGCTTCGTTCTTTAAATAGAAGAGTTGCCGTTATCATTACCCGTATGTAAAAACACTAGGGCTTTATATGGGCCCAATCTAGTGCTTTAGGGATAAATCCCTAAAGCACGGCCATGAAATGAAATTTTACGGGGCTTTGTGTGAAACCCCTTAATGTTCCACGTGGAACA
>CAIZLM010000258.1 GCA_903933805.1 uncultured Bacteroidota bacterium
AATTTGAAATGATGGTCCGCTACCTGCGAGAACACCACGAACTGTCTATTCAAACCGTAGAAGATCTCCTGGGCGGTGAAAACCCCTTCGAAGTGCGCATCCCCGTGGCCGGTGATGGCTCGGGCGGCAACGTAATCTTACACGGACGCGAAGGACGGCCCATCAAAGCAAAGACACGAAACCAACGCAAAATGGTGGAAATTTGCGAAACAAGCGACATCGTTTTCGCACTCGGACCAGCAGGTACCGGCAAAACCTACACCGCTGTCGCCATCGCGGTACGCGCCCTGAAAAACAAACTCGTTAAAAAAATCGTTCTTACAAGGCCCGCCGTAGAAGCCGGCGAAAACCTCGGATTCCTTCCCGGTGACCTCAAAGACAAGGTGGACCCGTACCTGAGGCCCCTCTACGATGCACTCGACGATATGCTACCCATGGACAAACTTAATTTTTTCATGGAAACCCGTGTCATCGAAATCGCACCCCTCGCATTCATGCGCGGCCGTACCCTCGACAATGCCTACATCATCCTGGATGAAGCGCAAAATGCTTCGTCCCTCCAACTCAAAATGTTTCTCACCCGTCTGGGTCCTTCCGCCAAATGTATCATCACCGGTGACCTAAGTCAAGTGGACCTGCCGTACCACCAGAAATCAGGACTGAAACAAGCGGTGGATATCCTGCACGGCGTAGAAGGTATCACGGCCATTCACCTCACCACAGAAGATGTGGTGCGCCACAGACTGGTCAAAGAAATCATCAAGGCTTACGAAAAAACTGAAAACGAAGAGCGCGCCCGAAAAGAACGCAGAAAAGCAGACCAAAACCCAGACAAAGAAGTGGTGGTAGAAGATGTACCTGTGCCGGCAAAAGGAACAGACACGTAACAATGGACGGGATCCGTTACACAGCTTTTGTGCACACGATAAGGCCGATTCTTGGGGACATTCCAACCAAGAATCGGCCCTTTTTTTGTCTATTCTCCTGTTAGCCCGCCAGCGAAACACCTATAATATGACCAACACCATACGTAACCGCCGCCGCCGTCAACCCAAAAAACACCTGCCGTAACCCGGAAAACCATACCGACCGCCCTGTAAAAAGAGACGTCGCGCTTCCTATACCAAACAACCCCACAACACTCAAGGAAATACTGACGTATATGGCCATACGACCTTGGGTGAAAAAAAATGGCATAACCGGAATGATGGCTCCAAGGGCAAACAACAAAAATGATGTAATGGCTGCCTCCCATGACGACCCACCCAACTCCGCCTTGTCTATCCCCAACTCCTCCCGCACCAAGGTGTCCAAGGCCATGTCCTTGTCAACCATGATTTTTTTGGCCATCTCTTGTGCCTTCGCTTTGTCTATGCCTTTCGCTTGATAAATAAGGGCAAGTTCCTGCTCCTCATGCTCCGGAGAAGACGCCAATTCCTCCGCTTCCAAGGCAATTTGCTTCAAAAACAACTCCCTGGAACTCTGTACCGACAACCACTCTCCCAATGCCATCGAAATAGCCCCTGCCAACAAACCCGCCAAACCAGTCAATAAAATCATGTTGTTCTCTGCCGCCGCCCCAGCTATACCCATCACAAGACTCATGTTGGACACCAAGCCATCGTTGGCGCCCAAAACAGCCGCACGCAATGCATTCCCGCCAACAGATTTGTGCCGCCCCTCCATCTTGGATAAAAATCCACCACTGACGTTCGCCGTCGTTCGCTGGGACAAAGCTTCCAGTATCTTGAGGTGGTTGTGCTCAAAACCACTGGGCACTTCTCCTTTACCCAATTTGTGCTCAATGGCCGAACGCGCAATCTGACGCTCCACTGACGATAAATTGGCGATGATGAAATCATACCCAAATACGCCCCCCATTTTAAATTGAAGCCGGGCCTTCGAACTCGGCGCAGGCAACTGGACAGCAGGCGCCAAAACCCGAATTTTGCCCAAAATGTGATCCGCATGGCTTTTTTCAATCTCCGCTAAACTCCGCAGTACCGCTGCTGTGGATGCGTCCTCTTGGATACCAGCCAGACGTTCATACAGGTATGCCGTGTCAACTTCCAGTTGCAACGACGCCATTTGCTCTTTCATAAGATGTCTTTTTTAGGTGCTTTCGGTTACTTTATGCCATAAAACTATCTCCATACGTATCCAACCAACAGGTGTAACGTCTTTTTTATTCACCCTTTACAGCCACTTTTGGGCCAGACAACGCGCCTCCGAACCAGTTGCAAATTGGTGTTTGCCAAACAAACAACTACACCAACCTCGAAAACCGAACGTTGGAATACGGAAAATCAATGCCCATCGCAAAAAAGGCAAACAGGCCTCCTACAACCGCCGCCACCACCGTCTCCCAACCCAAACCAGGCGCTACTGAAAGCGCCTCCGCCGGTATGACGGTCATCAATATGCCAACCATTACCGACAAAATGGCTGTCCACTGGTACAACCGAAGGCCCCTTACAACGAGCGTTTGTGCCTCTCCACGATAAGCCTCCTCCACAAAACGACCCAAACCGGTCAATATCAAATATTGCCCAAAAATAAACGGCGCCGAAAAATGATGCCCCCAAAGTGACCACAACACCAAACCAACCAACAACAACCACAACATCGCGTAAAGCTGTGTCGGATGCAGCAACCGACCTTTTAACCCTGAAACATTGACCACCCTCGATCGACTGTGAAAAAAACGTATCCCGATTGTCGGATTGTCCACAGGCCGCCCATGACAACAACCGTTGACCAAACACCTTAACCGGCCAATTGCCTGTACCCATGGCATGACCACCGAAATCACCGCTATGATCACCCAGACATGGACACCCATCGCCCAAACAGCAAGGCTGCCAAAGGGTATGCCCACCAAAGCCCCATAATACCCAAATGGCCTTTTTAACTTCTCCGACCCCTCTACTACCTGGGCCCAAATCGCAGAAAATACAATGACAATGACCGCAAATACCAGAATAGACCATGCATAGACCGGACCAGATAGATACCCTGCCAACAAAATACCCAAAAAAGCGCCAAGCCCAATGTAAAAACCGTGGTTGATCACCCTGACCTTGCCAAAAATCCACTCCCGCCAGGAATTCGCGATCTCTTCAGCCGTGCTTTTCAGGAATATCCAAATAGCGCCGTAATGGGACGACAATGCAAATATGACCAGGGAAGTAAGCAGGTGCAACAAGGAGGATTGACTGTTGGAAAGCGACACCAAACTGAGCAGGATCGCCAAAAGGCTGAACAACAGGAAATACCGACGCGATTGTCGAACAACGGCGCTGTATCCCATGAAAACCATGAAAAGCGGAACAGCGGTTAACATTCTCACCAAATTCCATCCAGCACCAGCGCTGAAATAACCCCCCGGCAGGTATTGCGCGCCCACCGTTGGATGTATGATCGCTGAAAAAATGGAACACGCCAACCCTATGATCGCAGAAATTGACCAGTCCAATAAATCATTTTTTCTGTTGATAAAAATTGGAACCGCCATGACCAGTATGAAGACCAGCACACGCAACGCCGTATTTTCAAAAAATGGGTGCACAAGCACCGTGTTGCCTAACAACGGTGGGGTGTTTTCACACAGTTTCAATACCAGATAATTCCCCACCACCAACAAACTCGCTACCCAAAACACAGACGCAAGCCGATCTCTCCACGTTGTCAACGCGGGGCTGTCTGTCGGAAGATCCAACACCGTGCGAAGAACAGACCCGGGGAATCGCTCCTCCAAGTCAATTTTTTCGTACCCCCACACGAGGGCGACCATTCCCAATATCGTTGTAGGCGCTACCAGCCACAAACCACTGGCAGAACCCGTCACGACCGCAACCCCAACCACCAAGAAGCCAAAACCCCAGTAAATAGGATGCCTGAAAAGTCGGTAAGGGCCTGCCGCAACAAATTCAGGCGGCGGAAAGGAGTTCATCGGCAAACCTTTGCCGTATTTTCGCAAAGCAAACATCCCCCACAACAGCAGGAATATCCCGACAACAACCAGCAACAAACCGGAAGTCTTCGACGCAATGGCCGGAAATCGAACGATCGATTCGGTAAACACAGCCCAATACCACAGCCCCGCCGGCACCAACACCAAAAAGAGAAAAGCGTACAGAATTTTACCAAGTGTTTGCATGGTCTGGATCGGTTCTATTGTTGTTGTTTTGTAACTGGTTAGCGTGGTCGCGTCTGAGACAAAAAAGTGGCCATTTTTTGCCAGACGAAGCGGATTTTTTTGACCGTAGCAGCGCTACGGTCAAAAAAATCTGCGAAGGATAGCGGAAAATGGGCCTTTTTGGGCCAGACAGCGTGCCACCTAACCAGTTGCGTTGTTTTGCAACTGGTTAGGTGTTTTTTAGCGAGGTATTTTGTTGTTTTCCATTGAATTCAACCAATTCGTGTATGGCTTTTCCACGACCAATCACCGCCCCATGACGCAACAACGCACCCCCACTGAGCCATTTGTGCTCCGCTGCCAGCAGAAAGGGGAGGGGTACCCCACGCTTAAATCCCGGCATAAAGGGCAATAGCTTTTTGACCACTGAGAAAATTTTTTTCTCCGATTCCAACACCACCTGCCGGTCTAGTTGCAGTTCTAAGTCTTTTTCGGAAACAACAATTCGGTCGTCTTCGATGACGCCGTTTTGTATTTTTTCTCCATTCACCCACAGCCATTGTTGCCTTACTTGCGACCTAAGTTCTATCCACACCCAGTAGTGTTCCTCCGAAGAGAACCGCCCCCAACGCAGTTCCCGCATCGGTATTTTCCAAGGAAACACCGTGAGCATCAGTTGCTCGACGTACCCGGTCCCCTGGATGATGGTGCCATCGTCAAATTGAAGGGTTACCTTGGACGATGGTTGATGACAATGCCAATCGAGATGCCCAGCACCATCATCAAACAACCTGGCCTGAAGCGGCGGGGCCTGTGATACCCAACGCCCTGATACCCCATATTTTTCATCCTGCCACGTGATCGTATTACCCTTGCAAACAGGGGCCTGCACAGCCCTAAACCCGGAAGTTTCCCGCACACCGGTCGCCGGATCGTACCTCAACCAACTGGCGTACGAAACTGTCCACCCTTTCCATCCGAGCTTGGCCGAATAAAAAATCATGGCCTCTCCATGCTCCCCGACGACATCAAGAAACCATTTGTCGAGGTAAAAATCGCCCTGTGGTGTGTTTGTGTGGCCGTTTTCTGGTTTCATGGCGTCTTTGTTGACTCGGACAGAATTTTTCGAAATACTTTTCTGGCAGGCAATTCATATACCAAGTAGAAGGTGACCCTGGAAAGCAACGAGAATTTACCCTCCGGCATCCTGCGGTGATGCTCCTCCAACAAAGCGAGTCCCGCCTCTGCCCGAAGACGAAACCATTTTTGTATCCCCAAAGCACGTGGGTTGTGCAAGTCTTCGCGACGAATGCCCAAACGAGCACACTCCTCTTGGGAAATATTCACATATCCGGCAGCTATATCTGATTCAAAATCCTCCAAATCAAATTGATAGCGGGACGCAGTGCCCAACGGTTCCAGCAAAGGGTATTTCTCCGGATCTTCCTTGAAAATTTTGAGGGTTGCCCGGATGGTACCCCGTATATCCAACAAATGAAAATGATGGATCAGCGCCTCTTCTGAAAAAATCATCAACCGCCCCCTCCGCTTGGCATCAAAAAGTAGTGACGTTAAAATATCGGTTGTTTCCGCGCTGAAATCTGTTCCAATTTTAGATGCCAATTCAAAACAATAGCGCATCAAATAATCCACATCATCCTGCGGGTGGTCCGGAAATCTAGAAAACCTAAGCTTTTCAGTGATGTAGGCACTCGCATCCTGATGCACGTCCGGCAACGGCGCATCACCATCGACCACATCGTCCAAATAACGCATCAAGGTGTAATAAGACTCTAGCAATGCACCCCTCGTAGGGGCCAGTGCCGCGTATTTGAACAACCGGAGGTACCGGATAAATGATTGAAACTTCCAACCCCGCTTCTCCAACATGTGCTGATACACGCGCCTGCGCATTTGTTCCGCATGTTGGTCAAGTTGATGCATCATTTCTGTGGTTTTTTTCAACGGATAGGGTAGCCGTGTCTGATAAAAAATGGCATTAGAAGAACACAGCGTGCCACCTGCACAATGTTAATTTTACCCAACTTTGTACGGTCAATTTTCAGCATCAGCCGTGCAAAAAATAATGACAGGCGTCGCGATCAAGGATGATTTGGATCATGCCCAATAGCAAGCAAAGGCTCAATAAAAAATCGGTGGTCGCGTCTGAGACAAAAAGTAGCCTTGTTTTGCCAGACGAAGCGGATTTTTATAGGCCATAGCAGCGCTGTGGTCAAAAAAATCTGTGAATTGTGGCGGAAAATGGGCCTTTTTGGGCCAGACAGCGTGCCACCCCTAACCGGTTACGAAAATTTAATTCAATTTAGCGGGCATACACAACCTAAACTGCGGGACGGGTACATCAAAATTAGTATCTTCATCGAGACGGGTTAGGAGAAAAGTGCCCAGCATTTTACCCAAATCGGTTTTTAAGTCGCAAAAAGAGGCGTATCGGTGGTATCCACCAGGCTGCAAAACAGGCTGTAGCCCGACAACGCCCTCGCCTTCCACTTCTCGGACAGTGCCGCAGGCATCATGGATAAACCAATGACGCCGAAGCAGTTGCACGGCATAATCATTGCCATTTTTTATCGTAATTTGATACCCAAAGACAAACCGGCCACCCCTTGGGTCGGAGTGGTTGGGTAAGTATTGGGTTTCCACCGTAATGGTGATGCCGTTGGTCGTTTGTATTTCCACGCCCGAAAGTTAGGGGAGTTACAGCGAAACAACCAAAAAGAAAATTTTGGGTAATGCCCTTTTTGGGAAAAAAGTAGGTGGCCGCGCTGAGACAAAAAATGGCCATTTTATGCCAGACGAAGCGGCTTTTTGCAGGCCGTAGCAGCGCTACGGTCAAAAAAATGGGCGAAGTAGGTCGGAAAATGGACCTTTTTTGACCAGACAGCGTGCCACCTAGCCAGTTACTTTTATTTTATTAGACGAATAAAGCGCAACTTTGGCTATTATTGCGTCCTAAATCGCTACCTGCATGAGCAAAAATTCCTACCTGTTTTCCGCCTTGGTGTCGCTGGTACTGTTCTCCAGCCAACACGTTTCGGCCCAAACCACGCCAACCAAAACCGATTCTGCCAAAATAGTGGTGAAAACCGCGCCAGCCGCTGCCGACAGCACCGGAAAAGAAAAGAAAAAAGGCCCCAAGCTGTTCTCGGATATCATCACCGCCAAAGCAAGTTCCATGTACGGCCTGGTAACCGTACACCGCGTGGAAGAAAAATACTACCTCGAAATCCCGGATTCTATCTTTGGACGCGACATCATGGCCATAACGCGTGTTGCCAAATCGCCCACGGGCGCTGGTTACGGCGGGGAGGAAGCCAACGAACAGGTCATTCGCTTCGAACGCGGCCCAGCCGATAAAGTCTTCATCCGAGCCATTGACTATCGAAATGTGAGCACAGACTCTCTCCAACCCATCTACAAGGCCGTCCGAAATTCCAATGTGGACCCCATCGCTGCCGCTTTTGACATCAAGTCTATCCGAAAAGACACTTCCATTTTGATAGAGGTGACCGATTTTTTTAAAGAATCAAATCAGGTATTCTCTCTGCCGCCATTGATGAAACAATCGTACAAAATCAATGAGCTGCAAAAAGACCGGAGTTACATCACCAGTATCCGATCTTACCCCATTAATGTGGAAATTCGCAGCGTTAAAACCTTCAGCGTTTCTCCGCCTTCTCTGAAACCTTCCGGTGGTGGCGATCCCTTCGAGCCCGTTAACCTGCCCGGTGGCATCGCCGCAGGCGCCGTCACCTTCGAACTCAATACGTCCCTGATTCTGTTGCCAAAAACACCCATGCGCAAGCGACTATTTGACCAAAGAGTGGGCTATTTTGCAACTGGATACACTGTCTTTGACGATAATTCTCAAAAAGCTGCCGATGAAACCATCGCCGTTCGCTGGCGCTTGGAAGCACGAAACGCCGCAGACGCCGCCCGTCAGCAAAAAGGCGAGAAAATTGAGCCAGCCAAACCCATCGTTTACTACATCGACCCCGCAACCCCCCAGAAATGGCGCGCCTTTTTGAAAAAAGGCATCGAAGATTGGCAGCCCGCTTTCGAACAAGCTGGCTGGAAAAATGCCATCCAAGCACGTGATTGGCCGGAAAACGATACCACCATGAGCCTGGAAGACGCTCGGTTTTCTGTCATCCGCTACTTCGCCTCCGAAACCCAAAATGCTTACGGCCCCAATGTGAGCGACCCGCGATCCGGAGAAATTATTGAAAGCCACATCGGTTGGTTTCACAATGTGATGCGACTGCTCAAAATGTGGTACACCATTCAAACTGGCGCCACAGACCCAAGATCGCATAAAAAAGAACTGGACGACAACCTCATGGGTAGCCTGGTTCAATTTGTAGCAGCCCATGAAGTGGGGCACACCCTCGGCCTAAGACACAATTTCGGGGCAAGCAGCGCTACACCCGTAGCAAAACTCCGCGATAAAAAATTCCTAGAACAAAATGGCCACACGTCCTCCATCATGGACTACGCCCGCTTCAACTACGTAGCTCAACCAGAAGATGGTATCACCGACCTTTTCCCACGGGTAGGCGATTACGACCGCTGGGCCATCGAATGGGGATACAAGGCTATTTACAACACAAAAAGTGCCGAAGAAGACAAAAAAGTGCTCAACAGGCTGTACCTCGACAAAGCGGCCGGCAATAACCGCCTGCACTTCCTGACGGAAAGCAGCCCATACGACCCTCGCGCACAAAGCGAAGACCTCGGAGACAATGCCATGACGGCTTCTGACTACGGCATCAAAAACCTCCAGAGAATCCTGCCAAACATCGCGGCATGGAGCAAAGAGGAGGCTGAAGACTACGAAGAAGTGGCAGAAATATACAACAACGTGGTCGGACAATACCGCCGTTATATGGGCCATGTCACCAAATGGGTCGGTGGTGTATTTGAAACTCCCAAGAGCTCAGACCAAGTCGGCGTGGTGTATGAGACGGCGCCAACAGCCATGCAACGCGATGCCGTCGCCTTTCTCAACAACCAGCTCTTCCAAACACCGCTGTGGCTCCTAAACCCCTCAATCCTGAAACTTATCAAGCCCGAAAACGGGGTGGTGGCGATCAACCGAATTCAAGAAAATTCCTTGAACAGCCTGTTCTCTTCAGACCGACTACAACGCATGATCGAAAACGAAGCAGCAGACCCCAACACCTACTCCGTAGCAAACCTGTTCGACGACCTGCGGTCCGGGATCTGGTCAGAAATGAAGGGCGATGAACCAATCAGCGTACACCGTAGAAACCTTCAAAAAATATTTTTGGAAAAAATGATCGCGCTGTACAAACCAAGCACGCCATCAACAGCTGCTTCCTTCGACCTCAAAAAGTCTGACATTACATCGGTTGCCAGGGCTACGCTGCTGAAATTACAAGCGGAAATTGGCCAGGCCGCAGCCACGACCAATGATACCATGAGCCGCTATCACCTCCAAGATTGCCTCAGCAGGATAGAATCAACTTTTGACAAAGGAAAATAACCGCGTCAGAACACTCAAACACAGTATGCTAAAAACGGCGTAACTGGTTGGGTGGCACGCTAACCAGTTACAAAACGGCAACCAATTCACAGTGGAGTTGGTTGCCGTTTTTCGTACACATTGGTTCAATGTCGGATGGCAACTGTCGAATGCATCATTTACAGACGCAGAAAGTGGTGATGTCCTGTTTAAATACCACCATCGCAGATAGTTCGTGACAAATACCCGCCCAAGGCACTGGTCGGATACCCATACCCTAAGATAAAAAGCGACCCAACCGTGCATCAATTTAATACCCTTGCTCCACAAGGTATCGCTCAGCATCGAGCGCAGCCATACAGCCGGTTCCAGCAGCCGTAACGGCCTGACGATATATTTTATCCTGTGCATCGCCACAAGCAAACACGCCCGGTATGTTGGTAAACGTGCGACCGGGTTGGGCAATGATATAACCGCTGTCGTCCAATTTGAGCCAATCCTTAAAAATACCGGTATTGGGCTGGTGACCAATTGCAACAAAAAAACCGGTTATTTCCAATGTACTCACCTCCTGCGTTACATTGTTTCGAATGCGAACGCCCGTAACACCGTCTTCCCCCAACACTTCCTCCGGTGACGTATTCCAATGGACGATCAAATTGGGGGTATTGAGCACGCGTTCCTGCATAATTTTTGAGGCGCGCATTTCTGATCTGCGCACCAATAGGTGTACCTCTGAACAAATTTTTGCCAAATAGGTGCTTTCTTCGGCTGCGGTGTCACCGCCACCCACAATGGCTACTTTTTGCTTTCGGAAGAAAAAACCGTCGCAAACAGCACAAGCGGAAACGCCCTTGTTCTCCAACTCATGCTCACCGGGGATACCAAGCCACTTGGCACTGGCTCCGGTGGCAATGATGACCGTTGACGCCTCTATCTCTTGGCCACTTTCAGCCCAGAGCTTGTGCTTGGGGCCTGTGAAATCCACTTTCACGATCATCTCATTCCGAATGACCGTTTCAAAGCGTTCGGCTTGTTTGCGAAAATCTTCCATCATCTCCGGGCCATTTCGACCTTCCGGATAACCTGGATAGTTTTCTACTTCATTGGTGATGATCAACTGGCCTCCCGGTTGAGGACCAGTATAAAGCACCGGGTTCAACCCGGCGCGGGCAGCATAAATAGCAGCGGCATAGCCAGCCGGGCCGGAGCCCACGATGAGACACTTGACTTTTTCCATAGTAATTACAAAGGTAACACAGTGTTGGCAGGAGCAGGTTCCAAAGAACAACAATTTGACAACAATTTGACCAAACGTAACTGGTTAGCGTGGTCGCGTCTGAGACAAAAAAGTGGCCTTTCTTTCGTCCAGACAGCGTGTAGCCTAACCAGTTACTTTCACTCAGTCAAAATCAATCTCGGTGTTGTCCCCGATGTTAAGGCTCAGGTTCATCCCACGAATACTGGCGTCGCTGCCAATGACCGAATGTTTCAACACCACCTCTTCTAAGGCGGCAAAATTACCAACAATACTGTCTTGTATGATCGAACGCTGAATACTGGCATTGTCACCAATCGTAACGTGTGGACCAATAATGCTGTTGCTGATTTGGCAATTGTCGCCCACTGCCACAGGATGAATAAAGATGGTATTGTCAAAATCCGGCAAAATTGGCGGGGTGGTAAATTTCCGATCGCGCTGATCCAGCAACACAGCGTTGGTTTCCAACAATACTTCTTTGCGGCCGCAGTCAAACCAGTTGTTTACGGTAAGCGCCTGAAAATACACGCCTTGTTCCGTCATGTATTGCAAAGCATCCGTCAACTGAAATTCACCAACGGTGCGCATATCATGCAGTATGAGGTAATCAATCGCACGCAACAGTGCCGGCACTTCTTTTACCTTATACAGGCCTACCAGGGCCATATTTGATTTTGGAATACGGGGTTTCTCAACCATGCGCAGCACCCTGCCATCCTCTCCAAATTCTGCGACGCCAAAATCTCGTGGATCTGCGACTTTTTTTACGCCCAGACACGAGTGCGGACAATCCAGCATCTGACGAAGGTCCATTTCGAAAATGGTGTCTCCAAATGCAATAAAAATTTCGTCTTCGTCTTCAATGGTCTCTCGCGCCGTAGCAATGGCATGTGCCGAACCCTCGCGGTGTTCCTGGTACACAAACTCAACCTTCAAATCGGGGTAGGTTTCTTCGATGAAATGACGAATTTTTTCCCCCAAATAGCCCAGCACAAACACAAAATCATTCAATCCTGCCTCCCTGAGCTTGTCCACAATGAAACAAATAATGGGTTTGCCGGCCACCGGCATCAGTGGCTTGGGTTGGGTGTACGTATGTGGGCGGAGGCGCATGCCCGCCCCTGCAACGGGGATGATGACTTTCATGGTGTTTTCGAAACGCGAATGGGTTGAAACAAAAAACGCAACTGGTTGGGTGGTCGAGCCTGAGACAAAAAATGGGCCTTTTTTGGCCAGACAGCGTGCCACCTAACCAGTTACTAAAAAACAAAGGTAGTGGGAATGGAGGGAGGAATATTGAATAAGGCGCTCAAAAAGGATGATTGGTGTGCAGGCATTTCACCTTTCCACCCAAAAAACAGAAGCCACCCCGAAAACGGAGCGGCTTCTGACGGTCGCGTCTGAGACAAAAAAGCGGGCCTTTTTGGGCCCGACAGCGTGCCTCCCAACCAGTTACTAAATTAGTTCAAAATTATTTTTTGCGTGACAACGCCTTCTTTAAACGTTACACGGGCAAAATAAACACCCGCAGCAAGGTTGTTGCGTTTCACCTCAAACTGGTTGGCGTTTACGTGCAGGTATGTTGCACAACGACGACCGGCAAGGTCAACAATTTCAATGTTTTGCATCTCAAAACGGTCTGCCGTTCTGAGCGTAAAGTCACCGGCAGTCGGGTTTGGAACAGCGGTCATACCCACTTCACCAGTACTGAGCTCTTTGGTGTTCACCAATTGGCAGTCACTCGTCAGTCCCAACACGGCACAGGCACGTGGCGCAAAGTAACGCATGATGGTGTCCATGTACGCTGTGTGTGTGGCAGCCAAGGTTTCGCAGTTCGGGCTGGTACTCAAGTTGTATGGGTTAGCGCTGGAAGAGAACGCCCAAGGACTGGAGTCGTTGCCCAAGAAAGGATAGAAACCTTCAATGTTTCCATTGAGTGATCTGGCTTTCGTGGAAAGAGCATCCGTCAAATTGGCATTAACCATGACGTTTTGATTGCCATAGTCGTTGATAATCTGCTGAAAAGAGCAGCTACCAGACACTTCTACTACAGGAAGATTGACGGGTGGTGGCACCAATACGATACCGTTGCCGCAAGGGGCATAAGGATCGGTTGGATTGTGAAAAGAGATGATGGGGGTTTCACCCGCCTCAACCCAACTGGTATCACCCAATGCACCGCCAAGATTTACAGCAAGGGCAAAATCGGAGCTGTATCCAACGTGATTGGGGTAGCAAAGGGTATCGCCGGCTGGGTAAGGAAGCCCGGGAACACCCGGATTTACACCATAAGAAGTACCATTGATGTTGCCACTCAAAAACTCTAAGACCATTGGTCCCAGTGGCGTCACAAATTTAGGAATGTACGTATCGGTGATGGTGTCCAATGTAGCGGAAGCCGTGGAAATGTAACCGCCCGTACCAATACCCCAAAGGGTGATTTTACTTGGGTCAATTTTATAGCTGTTGCCGTTGGCTGCATCTTTTTTAAAGTACCGAATACAAGCACGTGAATCCTGCACACCGCGGTAAGCGGCATTGATGAGGGTGTAAACACGCTCGGTTTGGGTACTGGCGATGGGGTTCCAACCAAGACGGTAGTCGGCAACTGCGGCTACATAACCCATTTTGGCAAGACGGGTTGCAATGGCAACATCGTCAGCGTCTTTCCTTGTCCCAGTACAACCGCCATTGACTTGCGGTGGAAGGAAGTTGCCGGTGTGCAAAATAATCACCAAAGGACGTGCGGTTTCAACATCACCTTCCGGCGAATACAAATCAAAACGCAGTGTCTCAGGAATAGCCTGACCATAACCATTCGGTGGCGCAGCCAAATACAGTACGGTCGCGTTTATTGCGTACGCAATATCTGGACTCACACTGACATTGGAGAACACCTCGTCGAAATACCGACGCTGTGCTGAGAGCGACGCCGTTACAGCGACGGTCAACAATAAGAGTAATTTTAAATGCTTCATAATGAAAGTGATTGGTTTATAATATTCGAAGAAAATCAACGCCAAAGTGACTTGCTTTCGCCTCAACTTCTGCGTCAAAAGATCATTTTTTTACAAAATCATACACCACAGAGGCATACGCCATCGTACCAATACGCGGCCCACCATACGTCTGTGATACCTGGTTGTTCAATATGTTGGACGCACCAATTTTGATGGTGGAATGAATTTTCTCAAAGGTAGCGCTTACCTGCGCATCCAGCATATCATACGTGGGTACAGGGCCCGTAAATTGTGGCGACCCTTCAAATGTAAAGCCTTCTATCCATTTGTACGTAACGTTGAAGCCCATTTTTTTCAAACGACAAAAACCAAGGTTTAGGGGAACGTCCCGACCTGAAATACTGATGTTGTACTTGTTTTCCGGGGTATTAAAAGCTGGAATGATTGGGTCATCGGGAAAAGCCTTGTTGAGTTTGTTCCAAGAATAATTGCCGGCAACTTGATAGAATTTTCCAAAATAATAATTGAACCCGACCGCCAATCCCTGCGTGGTAACCTCGTTGATGGAATTGGCCGCTACGCGGTATGCACGGGTGTTGAGTGGAAACCCTGTACTGGGGTCGAAATCCGAGTAAATACCAATATTATAGCCAATGAAATCCTTGTAAAAACTGTAGTAGTAGCCTGCATCAATATAAAGATTTTCAAACAACGTGGTGCGGTACCCAATTTCAACTGTTCTTACCTGCTCGGGCTGAATGGGTGGTGCATTAAAGTACACAACGCTGTCGCGGGTATCCAGGTATCTTTTAAAAGACGAAACCGTGATCAAGCTGTCAAAGCCATCGAGGTTGCCCAGCAGCGTTGCCCTGCCCACGTTGAAGTTCAAGTACTGATCCGTCAGGGTCGGGTTGCGCACGGCTGAAGAGAAGGAAAATCGCACATAATTGTTCATGGCCGGTTTCCACACCAGCGAGGCTGCTGGGGTAGGCACCAGGTTGAAATTTTGGTTTTTATCCAAACGAACAGTCACATTGGCAATCAAACGATCGTCCAAGAATTTTTTCTCGAGACCGCCGTAAACACCAAACTCAAAATTCCGGATCTTTTCGTCGGTTGTATCTTTGAATATCGTGCCATCTGAGTTGGGGGTGTACAACCTCGCATTCGCGCCAACCCGTATTTCATCCGTCCACTTTGGCTCAAATCGGTATTCTCCGTGCACATGGTAAAGGGCAGATTTATCGTAAAAACGCGTGCCTCCTTCCGTTGATTTCAGAGACGTGATTCGGTCAAATTCGCGCTTAAACTCCGGTGTGCCCGGCACCAAAAACGGATGCGTTTCGTCCAGTTGTTGTGGATCCTGCTGATTGGCATACGCTTCCGCCAATTGATGCCACGCCGCCAAGTCAACCACGTGTTCACGCAACCACTGGTTGGAACCACTGGTGTCGAATGTCACGTACGGTGGCTCTGGCAGAAACACCAGTTTCTGGGGGTATCCCCCCGGTTTCATTTTTTTAAGAAAAATCTCATTGCTCCAAAAATTACCATAGTTCAATGACCATGTCTCATCGTTTTTAGCGTACTGCTGTAAACGAAGTGCCGTAAAATACGGATCGTATGACTTCCCAGCATCTTCATTCGTAGCGTATGCACGAATAAAGAATTTGTCTTTTTTTCTGAACTCAATCCTGTTTTGAAAGAACCGAATGCCCCGCAAACTAAAACGATTGTCCCCTTGATAAACCGTGGTGCCCGTTCCAAAATTCGACGCAATGATCAACTCCGGAGACTCAAACTCCTTGCCAGGGTTGGTTCGAATATGGTACGCAATACCCGCTTTAAGGTTTTTGGTGTTGTAGTCCACCAAATCCTCTTCCCGGTAGCCCGTGCGGTGAAAAACACCCAGCCCAGCTGTTGTAAGACCCAAATTGGCGGGATCGGAAAGGTCGCTGAGGGAAAAATACTCGTCCCCATAAATATTGACCGCATCAAAGCGGCCGGGATTGCTGGCGCCAGCTTTGGTGTCAAACGCCGGACTATAATTATTGGCGACCCAGTCATTGGCGCGCAAATAAAACAGGTTAACTTTCAACGCAGACGCCAGTTGCCCTTTTTTATTTTTGAAAGCCTGCCCCCAACGGATCGCCGATTCGGCCATGTCGCGACTGCCATATTTAACACTGGCTGACAGCCCTTGGTGAACAAACGGATTTTTTGTCTCCATAGAAATGACCCCGTTGAAAGCATTCGGACCATAAAAAGAAGAACTAGCCCCTTGAATGATGTCTACTTTGATGACATCAAGATCACTGGAGCCCAAAAAATTACCCAACGAAAAATTGAGCCCCGGCGCCTGATTGTCAACACCATCTATAATTTGCAACGACCGCACCGGACTGGTAGAATTGAAGCCGCGGGTGTTGATGATCGTGAAACCAAGTGATGCTGTCGTGAGATCTACACCCTTCAGATTGCCCAAACTGTTGTAAAAATTCACCGCCGCCGTTTGTTTCATCGCAATAGCATCCAAGTTTTCCACCGTAAGAGGCGCCGATTTTTGCTTGTCATCTATCCGCTGACCCACTACAATGGCCTCGCCCATGACAATACTACTGGATGCCAAGCGAATATCAATGCGCTGGGAAACGTTGGAGACCTCCAATTCCTTTACTTCGTAACCAGTGTATGAAATCTTGATGGTAACCGGTAACGCTTCCACCTTCATAACAAAAGCCCCTTCATAATTGGTGAGCGTACCTCCGGCAACGCCTTTTGCAACGATGGTAGCCCCTACCAAATCTTCTCCCGATTCAGCATCGCGTACCCTGCCTTTGATGGTCACTTGGGCAGCCAAAAACGTGGGCAGAATGCCCAGAAACAATAGACTGAAAAAGATAATTTTGTACCGATACTTCATACTGACAGCTTATTTATTTCGTAAAAACTTAAGTGGGGCGTATGAGCAAAATAATGGGCATTTTTTGGATAGACAGCGTGCCACCGAAGTAGTTACTTTCAAATGTAACCGGTTAGGCGGTCGTGTCTGAGACAAAAAAGTGGCTGTTTTTTGTCATACATAGCGGATTTTTGTAGGCCGTAGCAGCGCTATGGTCAAAAAAATCTGCGACGTATGGCGGAAAATTAGCCTTTTTGGGCCAGACAATGTGCCACCTAACCAGTTACTTTCAAACAATACTACGCCAAAGGGGCCCATTAGAACAACCCTGTTGTGCAGGCAAATAAAGAAAGAAAATTTGATTCTAAAATAAAAATAGCAAATAAGAGCGGAATTGATCTGAAAAAGGGCGGCCAACAGGACAATCTGAAATCAGCCTACAAGATCAGCAGCGCCATATATCACTCCTCCCGAAGCACATAACCCTGCCCAAAAAGCGTGTGCACTATTTTTTTGTCAAACCCCTTTTCCAACTTGTTGCGCAAGTAATTGACGTACACTTCGATCAAATTGGTGCCCGTATCAAAATTCAAGTCCCACACCTTTTCGGCAATTGCTACTTTAGACAACACTACGCCAGGATTGCGAAGAAAAAATTCAAGCAAAGCATACTCCCGGGGAGTAAGCGAAATTTCCTTCCCGCTGCGTGTCACTTTTTTTGCGTTCAAATCAATGATTACATCCGAAAACTGAAGTATTTTTTCCGGCCGAACCGACGTGGTCGGCCGACGAGCCAATGCCTTGACCCGGGCCAACAACTCTCTGAACTCAAATGGCTTTGCAAGGTAATCGTCGGCGCCAGCCTCCAACCCTGCCACCTTGTCGTCCGTATCCGACAGTGCTGTGAGCATCAAAATGGGTGTGCGTATGCCGCGATTGCGCAATTGCGCGCACAATTCGAGGCCACTCATACCCGGCAAGGTGATATCAGAAACAATGACGTCGTAGTCATCGTTTGACGCAAGCCGAAAACCTGTGTCGCCCTCCATGGCCGTATTGACCGTCCAACCCTGCTCCTCCATGCCCTGCCGGAGAAAAAAAAGGGTCTTAATTTCATCTTCAACTAATAATATGCGCATACCCGTGGATAAAGATAGGGCTGAAAGATACGATACACCCATGCTTTTTAAAACAATAATTTTATTTGAAACAGCATTGTATCGCAATTTGCCTTTCAGAGCCTATACCTTTGCAATAGACGCTACGCGGTCAGTCAACGCATAAGCGCACGCAAAACCCATAAATTTAACCGTCATGACGTCATCAACGACAAACTCAGAGGCCCTACAGGATGCATTTGGAGAAGATGGACAACGAATCAGCCCAAAACTGCTGCCACACCTCAAAAACTACCTGATTGACATCGATGGTACGATTTGCGAAGATATACCCAACGAAGAACCGGAGCGCATGGCCACAGCACAGCCATACCCAGATGCCCTGGAAACACTCAACCGATGGTACGAAGAAGGCCACATTATTTTTTTCTTCACCAGCAGAACAGAAGAACACAGGCCTGTCACGGAGGACTGGCTCAAAACAGTTGGGTTTAAGTACCACGGCATCGTTTTCGGTAAACCAAGGGGCGGAAACTACCACTGGATCGACAACCACATCGTCAGAGCCACCCGCTTTAAAGGAAAATTTACCGACCTCGTGACAAAAAATCACACCATTGAGGTGTTTTCAGAATAAAATATTCGCGTAGTATCACCACCCAAAAACCCATGCTCCACGGCGTAACACTTGTGTCGTAACTTCTCCATAATTTCCACCAAGCACCCACCACAATGCGCTATTTTTCAATATCGTCCATACTGCCCGCACTTTGTATGTGTTTTTGCTGTTCCCAAAAACCAGCCCAACTGAATACAACCACTGGCACAAACGGACTCCCGTATGACCTCCAAAATCCATCCCTCACCATCCTGTTTGACAACGACGATTTGAAAGAAATTTCTGGGATAGGACCTACTGCGGTGGCCGGGCAATACCTCGCCATCGCTGACGAACGAGGGGAATTTTTCTTCGTGGATGCTGCCAATGGTGGCGCTATTACCCTGCGGGTACTTTTTCGGGAAAAAGGTGATTTTGAAGGCGCCGAAATGGTAGAAAACACGCTCTGGGCCTTAAAAAGTGACGGAAAACTGTTCGCAGTAAGCGATTGGAACAACAACCCGCCCACCGTTGCCGAATATCCAACACCCATTGAAAAAAAAGATGACGCGGAAGGCCTGGGCTATGATGCCGGCAGACAAGCACTCCTGATTGCCTGTAAAGGCGACCCCGACAGCGCTTATCTGAGACCTGTTTTTGCCTTTAACCTGAAAACAAAACTGCTCGACGCTAACCCGATTTACACCATTGATCCCAAGGAAGTCAATACCCTGGTGCCCTACAACGAAACAGAAAAACACGATTTTTTTAGCCCATCCGGCGTTGCCGTACACCCCCTGACCGGCGATGTGTTTGTTGTCTCCGCGGCCCTGAAACGACTTGTCGTCCTAGAAAAAAACAGCGGAAAAATCCGATACGCCAATCGCCTGGATAAAACTTTGCTCCCGCAACCGGAAGGCATCGCCTTTGACAAGCAAGGTAATTTGTACATCAGCAGCGAAGGGAAAAAAGGCGCCGGGATCCTGATGAAATTTAATTACTTGTAACTGGTTAGCGTGGTCGTATCTGAGGCGAAAAAGTGGCCATTTTTTGTCAGAAGAAGCAGATTTTTGCAGGCCGTAGCAGCGCTACGGTCAAAAAAATATGCGAATTATGGTGGAAAATGGGCCTTTTTGGGCCAGACAGCGTGCCACCTAACCAGTTACAAGTAATTACAGTAGCACGCCTAACCGGCTAAATGTGCGAAGCCAATCAAAAATCATTTGTCAGCATCGTACCTTTGCCAACCATATTTCTTTTACCCACTGGGATTGCCGATATTCGGTGGTAGCAAACATGGGTTTTGGACCTTTCTTTTGTACATAATTTTTCACTTATCAACCATACAATGCCAGTCGTTGAACTTAAAATTCCCAATCTGGGCGAATCCATATCCAGTGTTACCTTTTCCAAGTGGCTCAAGCCCAATGGCTCGATGGTCTCCATGGACGAGCCACTGTGTGAAATCGAAACTGAAAAAGCCAATCAGGAGTTGTCTGCAGACTCCACAGGACAATTGACTTGGGTAGCGCAGGAGGGAGAAGACCTCCCCGTCGGCGCTCTTTTCGCAACAATTGATTCAAGCGCCAGCATACAGACACCCACCGCTGCCTCACCGACCGCTGCTACTGAAATCCAACCCGAAACCAGCGACAGCGCCGACAAAAAATCAGTCTCCTACGCCTCCGGAACACCCTCCCCAGCCGCTGCAAAAATCCTGACAGAAGGCGGTATCCCCACAAGCGACGTGTCCGGTACTGGAAGAGACGGCAGAATTACCAAAGAGGATGCTCAAAAGGCGGTAAGCGGCGCCACGCCTGCAACAACACCGGCAACAACACCGGCTCCGGCAAAACCAGCAACAACCAGCGCCCCTGCAGCCAACATCAAACCACAAACAAGTGTCAGTTTTTCCCGCAACGACCGTCGTGAACGCATGAGCCGTATGCGCCGAACCATCGCCAAACGATTGGTAAGCGCAAAAAACAACACTGCCATGCTCACCACTTTCAATGAGGTGGATATGACTGCCCTAATGGCTTTCCGGGAAAAATATCAGGATGCTTTCGTGAAAAAATTTGGCGTTAAACTGGGCTTTATGTCTGTGTTCGCCAAGGCTTGTGCAAAAGCATTGATCGAAATGCCCGATGTTAACGCCCGCATCGATGGCGATGATATTGTTTACCATGATTATGCAGACATCAGTTTTGCAATCAGCACGCCAACAGGCCTCGTGGTGCCTCCTATTCGCAACATTGAAAGCCTTCATTTCAGCGATATTGAAATAAAAATCAAAGAACTGGCCGTCAAAGCACGCGATGGAAAACTATCCCTGGAGGAAATGACTGGCGGCACCTTTACCATCACCAATGGCGGTGTCTTTGGCAGCCTGATGAGCACGCCCATCATCAACGAACCGCAAAGTGCCATTCTGGGGATGCACGCCATCAAGGAAAGACCCATCGCCGTGGATGGTAAAGTTGAAATACGCCCGATGATGTACCTCGCACTCAGCTATGACCACCGGGTCATCGACGGTAGTACTTCCGTGACCTTCCTCGTGAAAGTAAAAAACCTGATCGAAGACCCCATCACGCTGTTGATGGATTTGTAACTGGTTAGCGTCCAGTTACGTTTTTTTAGGTCTTCTCCCCATACCATAAAACAAATGAGCCGCCTCGGATAATTCCGGAGCGGCTCATCTTTTTATCACAACAAAAGCGACAGCAGTGCGCTGTCACACAGGTGTTTAGTGTTGCAGCACGACGCGACGAATGGCCGTTTCACCGTCCACCGTAACCCGTAGGAAGTAGGAACCCTGTGCAAGATTGCCAAGTTCTACCGCCTGATGCAGCGAGGTTACCTTCCCGGCGTTGATGTTTTGAATGGTCTGGCCAAGGGTGTTCAATACCTCGATGCGTACATCAGAGGCAGAAGCCAACGCAAGTTTCAACATCACTGTACCGGAAGTTGGGTTCGGGCTCACCGTGAGCGCCTGAACGGTTGACGGGTCTTTTGTACCAACCGTCACCTGCGCAGTTACCACTGCTTCCAGGGCACATCCGCTTTGATCAGAAACTACACAAGTGTACGTACCCGCTGCTACACCCGTAAGATCCTGGGTAACAGCACCATTGCTCCACTGATAGGTATAGTAGGAATCATCGGCCAACAAAGCGCCCAAACCACCCGCAGGGGTTAGGTTAACCGCTCCGCTGCTCGTTACGACAGTTGCTGAAATATCGTCCAACAATGGCAGGAAAAATACCTGCGCAGACTGGCCAACGAAATAACAGCCTGCAGAAGGATCCACATTGCCAATGGACACGGCCAAGGCTGGATCGATGATGGTACCGCCGCCGAGCACAACTGGTGTTGCGTAGTAAACACCAAAAGGAAAACCTTGTGCGTCAGGCCCAATATTTTGGTAGCCAACAGCAAAAGGCGCATCCAAGAAGCCCGTGCTACCCAAATAACCGGAAACATCAGAAGGCCATGTACCCGCTGGTACCGGCGCTGAAGAAATCGCCCACGCAAGACCCGCTATCGGACCCTCATTGGGCAAAATGAAACTTGCTTCGTCAAGTTGAATAAGATCAGCCAACTGAGCCTCAAAGCACAAGAACGGATTGGGCACCTCGAAGGTTCCAACCGCAGCATCAGCACATGTAACACTGGCCACTTGTTTGATCTCTACACAAAACTGACCCAACGCAACAGTGCCTGCGAAGTTAAAGCCATCCACCAACATGAAATAATTCTGACCAGCAATGGTTTGAACATCCAAACCTGCACGCCAGTCCGGCATACCGTCTGCGTACAAATCATCATTGCAAATAACTTCTGTAAGATCATCACAGTTATCCCCTGCATAAACCAACATTTGAGTGTCGCCTGGATCTTGCTGTGCCGTACCAATATAATTCGTAGCATTGCAGGGCACCGTTTCTATATGGTACAAATTGCCGTCTCCGGTAAACGTGTACCACATGGATCCGTCCACAATGTCAGCACCGGTGGTCTCTCCCCAGCACGTAACATCCGGATCAGTAGCAGCTGCTGTAGCCGTTGTGTTGTTGTAAAGACCCGTGGTCTGGGCAACACCTGGCGCCGCGCCAAAATAAGAGGTAAGATCCACCGCAGAATCACACACATCCACATTGTACACCACCGGTGGCAGTCCAATGTATTCTACATCATCAATGTAGTAGGTACTGATGTTGTTGGTACCGTAAAAGTCAATACCACCCAAATTTTTGGCGTACGGGATTTTTGCCACGTAGTTGTCATTAATCCAAAGGGTGAGGAAGTTGTTGTCCAAATCAATTTTCTGTCTCACCTCAAACCACTGGCCATTGGGATAGGAAAAATTAGCCAAAACTGCTCCTGCACCAATCTGAATGCGGCCGGCTCCGGCGTTTTCAAAGAAAACATCCAAGTTCCAATCACCAGCAACAATGGGCACGACATTCTGAATGTTGTAATAACCGTTTTTGCCAACGGGAATAAACATCTGCCACTTGAGCTCATAATTGCCGCTGGTTTTGTTGCCAAGCTTCAACACGACATCTTGTGGACCTCCTGCGGTAGCAGTACTGTTGATCTTAACAGAATTGGGCGCTGTATGCTTTTGTTCCGTTGTTACAATACCATCTTCGGTCGTACCTTCCGTACCACTCCAAGTAGACCACCAAGTAGCTTGTGGCCCCAGTTTCATGGTCGTACTGTAGGTGTCAAAATTATCACAAATAATGGAATTTGGATTCAGGTTGCAAGGCAAAGCGCAGGCCACACAGGAAGCGAAGCATACGGCGGGCAAAGCAACATCTACCGTGGGCGTGATAAAGCGGTTGAAACCACCATTACCATCGTTTACGCCACAAGCGGCAGGTGCCTGCTCCCAGCCATTCGGGCCATTTTTATACTTGTACTGATACGTCTCACCTTCTGTGAGCGCTTTGGTAAGACTCCAAATACCATTGCCTTCGTTGGTCATCGCCTCGCCGTTCCAATTGTTGAACGAACCTGCTAAAAAAGCACCCGCAGGGTCAATGGTTTGAAGGGCCATATTCACACGAAAAGTCACATTGACCGGAGCCGCCGGAGCGCCTTCATACATACTGACATCGTCCACCTTCCAATAGTACTCAAATTCACCGGAATAACGGAACTGAACCCACACCTGGGCCTTGTTGTCTGCCTCCGGAATTTCAAGGTCAATTTCACCCTGATAAACCTGTGGATTACCAGTGGTCTCTTGTACCAAGGCGTCAAACTGCGGCACATCGTGGTACGTAAAGTTGGTACCATCGGTGCTGATGCCAACACTTGCAATGTCCGTACCCGTGTAGGTGCGGAAATACGTGTTGAATTTCAGGTGAAGGTTGGACTTTCCAACACAGTTGGCAGGAACCGCTATGCCCGTCAGCGTAACATCATACGGAAAACCCTGGCCATTGGCATCAGAGTCAAACCACATATAGCCCGTTGAAGAAGTTGGAGATACAAAATCTCCCGGTAGAAAACCGCCGGCATTTAATACATCGGTCCATGCCCAAATGGAAGGACCGGAATTGTCTCCGCCCTGTTCCCAATTCGTAAGGGAGGTCGTCTCATCCGAAAAGGTCTCGGTCCAAAACGGCGTTTGTGCAAAAGACATGGGGGAGGCCGCAGCAAAAAGAATCGCAAGCAGTAAACCCCTGAAAGTCAGCATTTTTGTCATAAGAAATGAAATTTGGTTAACAGTATATGATACGATTTTGTACTGCCAAAATTCCAAAAAAGAATCCGTACCGACAGGGCTTTGCCATCGGAATTTTGACATTTGACGTTTTATTGCAGTTTTTATTAAAAAATGGCGCTGAAAATCAGTCTCTTATGGTGTTACCGATGCCTACAAATTTAAATAATGCATCAGTGCATCGTAACGATCACGGATAAAATCGCTGCGTTCAAGCGCTCCAAAGGTTTCTTTTACCTCGTAATCATGTCTTTCCAAAGAGGCTATAACCCGGGAAAGGTCTGTTCCATCCAGTTTTAACGTTAGTTCCAGGTACTCCGGATTTGGCGCCGAGGTTACAAATGCACTCAATATCTTCACATTTTCATCTTCTACAAGATGCGAAATGTTGCTTAAGGAGTAATCTCGACGGGGCATTTGGAGCACCAAAACGGCGCCCTGCTCAGAAAAAGACGCTGTTTGTGCAAAATAACGCAAAAGATCCTGCTGGGAAATCAATCCGCGATAATTGCCATCCGTATCAATAACCGGTAATATCGTGAGCCGCAACTCGCCCATCATCCGCATAACCTCAAAAATGTGCTCGTCTTCCAATATCGCCGCACGGCGCATCAAGGAAAAATCATATTCATTGATGGGCTCGAATAACTTGTGGTTGAAAATATCTTCCTCCGATAGAATTCCCACCAACTTCCCTTCGTGTACCACAGGAAGATGCTTCACATGGTACTCGCCGAGCATCTGTAGGGCATCGCGACCCGTCTGTTGCGGTGAAAGCGCTGGAATATCGTGTTCAATAAGTGTTTTCGCAGTCATATAGGATACTTTTCAGAACAACTTTCTTCGGCCATTTTTTCGGTCAAACCTCCTCGAACCCTTTGCCCGGTTGGTTCAAAACAACACACTATGCGGCAAATATGGACTGAAATAGTTGTTTACACAAAAAAATTATTGTTAAAACAGTAAACCTGACGCAATTAGGCCGACAGTTCAGGACTTTTGCAAGGAAAACAGTTCGTTTGTCCCAATTGTTGCTATGAAAAATATTTCTCAACGCGCACTCTTCCTCCAACACGTGGCCCAAACCTCCCCGGCGCCAATGGCCCTCGAAATTGTCTCCGCTGAGGGCTGCTGGCTGATCGACAACAGCGGTAAGCGCTACCTGGATCTCATCGCGGGTATTGGCCCGAGTGTGCTTGGTCATAGGCACCCAAAAGTACAAGCAGCCGTCGAACAACAAGTCAAAGCATACTGGCACACCCTCGTGTATGGTGAATATGTGCTCGCGCCACAGGTACAATTCGCCAAACTACTCGCAGAAAACCTGCCCGGTCTGGACTCGGTATTCTTCGTCAACTCCGGGGCTGAAGCCACGGAAGGCGCCATGAAACTCGCCAAACGCGCAACCGGACGCCAAAAATTCATCGCCTGCTACAATGCCTACCACGGCAGTACACAAGGCGCCGCAAGCCTCATGTCTCCTGACTACTTTACGCAGGCTTTTCAACCCCTACTCCCAGGCATCCAACACATTGAATTTAACCGAGAAGATGACCTAAAACTGATTGATGATCGCGTAGCTGCTGTTGTCGTTGAAACCATTCAAGGCGAAGCCGGCCTCTATCAACCACGCACCGCCTGGCTTCAGGCACTGCGACAAAGGTGTACAGAAACTGGGACTTTGCTGATCCTCGACGAAATTCAAGCCGGCATGGGCCGTACAGGAAAGTTGTTCGCCTTCGAACACTTCGGTGTAACACCGGATATTTTGCTGCTTGCCAAAGGATTTGGCGGCGGAATGCCACTGGGCGCATTCGTGGCGCGCAGAGAATTGATGGAACTCCTGTCACATGATCCTGTTTTGGGACACATTACCACATTCGGCGGACATCCTGTATGCACAGCCGCCGGACTGGCAACCCTACAAATCCTGTTAGAAACCGATTTGTTGACACAAGTGCCTGCAAAAGAGGCCCTGTTCAGAAGCCTGCTGGCACACCCCGCAATCAAAGAAATTAGAAGCGCAGGCCTATGGATGGCCGTTGACCTAGGAGACGCTCAACTGGTCCAAAAGGCCATCCAACACTGCCTCCACCACGGTGTCATCACCGATTGGTTCCTATTCAACGACCGAAGCCTGCGCGTAGCCCCACCTCTCACCATCACGGAGGATGAAATTCGTTTCGCCTGCAGGGTAATAAACAGCATACCAGTATAACAATACCACCACGCCAACCGGTCTTCCTCTACTCCTGCCAACCCACCGGCACCGCCAACACCGGAATATGGGTATGATTGACGGTATCTTCGGTAATACTGCCAAACAACAAGTGCGAAAGCCCTTGGCGTTGGTGGGTAGCCATCACAATCATGTCTGCGTTGCACTGATCGGAAGTAGATAAAATGCTGGTGTCCTCAAAAAACGATTCTGTGGTCATGATCACATCCGTCTTTTCCAGACCAGCGGCCTCGGCCAGTCGATTTTTTCGGGATTCGGCAGAACCGTCTGTGGGCAAACTAGAAGGGTTGTTGAGGTACAAAACCTTTACCAAAAAACCAAACATTTTCTCCCATTTGGCAAGGTAAAAAAACACACCCTTCTGGTCGTTTTTTAAGGTGGATGGCAGTAATACAATCTTGGGCGAGAACTTTCCAATATTTTCAGGAACTGCCAACACAGGACACGGCGCGGTGCGAATCACTTTCTCTGTGTTGGAGCCGACCAAAAACTCGCTGATGCCGGAAGACCCCTTCGTGCCCATCACCACCAAATCAACATTGTCTTCATTGACCACTTTCCGAACCGAACGGTGCAGATACCCGTCCTCAACACGAATATTCACCGCCAATGAAGCGTACCTAGGATCAGCCAACAGTTCCATTTTAAGTTTTTCCAACTGAATGGTCGCAGATTCATCGTACTTCTCATCGTCCACGGCATAGCTGGTCACAGCAACATACTCAGACAAGGGTGCAGAATAAATGGAGGCCAAATTGACGTGTAACAGCTCCAACACAGCACCACTGCGGTGTGCAACCTCCGCAGCCACCCAAAAGGCATTCTTGGCGTTTTGGGAAAAATCAATGGGAACAAGTATCTTTTTCATAACAATTGCAATGGGATTGGTTTTTACCCTTTGCAAAAGTGAAGATTATACCCCCCATAAAGAATGACCTACATCAGTATTATGATTGATTGTTAGGACTACTTTCGGTATTTTTCTGCAAAACGCCGGGCCAATTGCTTGTGCTTGTTGTCTAGATCCAGCGCCCGACCCGCTATAAATGCCGCCGTGACAACGCAACCGCGCATGTCCAAAGCATCGCCTTCGCTGATGAACAACGTGGCGTCTTTACCGCTTTCCAGTGAACCACAACGTTGATCAATACCCATAATTTTGGCCGTGTTTAAGGTAAGCGCACTGACCGCCGCCTCGCGAGGCAAGCCAAATCCACAGGCTTGACCTGCCTGAAAAGGAAGGTTGCGCTGGCGCCAACTACCGTTTCCCGTGAAGGCGAAAAGAACGCCTTTTTCGTACAGTTGCGCAGCCGTCTTAAATTTTTGATCCACCGCTGCATCGTCGCGGGTTGGTAGGCTCTGCGTGATGCCCAGTACCACCGGAACTGCGTGGCTTTTTAAAAAATCTGCCACCATCCAGCTGTCTTCCCCACCAACTATCACCAATCGAATGCCCCAGCTTTCAGCAAAAAGAACCGATTCTTGTATGGTTTTTGCGTTGTCTGTACGCACGTACAACGTCTGCCTTCTGTCAAAAAGTCCACGCATTGATTCAAATTTCAAGTTTACCACCTCCGGGTTGGTGCGCTGTGCATACGCCTGGGCTTCTTCGAAATAGCTGCGAAGGACCTGTATATCTTTGTCGTATTGTTCGTTTTTCTTGTTTTCCGAAGCACCTGTCCCATAGGCACCATTGCTCCTAACGGTGGGCCAGTTTAGCCAAATACCATCGTCCGCACGGTAGGCCGCATCTTCCCAGTTCCAGGCGTCAAGTTGCATGACGGAAGAGGTGCCTGAAATACTCCCTCCCTCGGGCGCAACTTGGGCAAGCAACACTCCGTTGGACCGCACGGTTGGAATAATCTCGGAATCTGTGTTGTAAGACACAAGGGTGCGCAGGTTGGGCATAAACCCGCCAACATCGGAAAAATCAACGGTCGCCCGCGCCGCTTCAATTTCTACCAGACCAATACGGGTATCTGGGGCTATAAATCCCGGGTACACCTGTTTGCCCGTCGCATCGTACACCTTCCCGTATTGACTGCGGTCTAAACGGAGGGTAGCGGCGGCGGCCACGAGGGTAATTTTGCCATTCTCAAAGGCAATGGCGCTGTTCTCAATGGTTTGGCCATTCCCGAGGTGCGCCGTGGCGCCTAGTATGAGGATGGCATTTTTCTGTGGCGCAGCCGGAACGGGGCGCTGAGCAGAAACATGGAGTGCCATTAAAAAGATGGCTGTAAATACAGTGGGCAGCGGATAATACATCTTAATGCTTGGTTGATGTGTTGAGTTGAATGTTGTGACTACGGTGATACCACAGTGGTATCGCCCAAATGGCCTGGGAAAAATACCTTCACGTTCCACCAGCCCTTTTCGACAATGGCGTGATTTTTTTCATAGAATTGTAGCGCCGGTTCATTCCAATCCAACACCTGCCATTTCACCATTCGGCAACCCCGTCGGTGGCCTTCCGCCATGAAGGCATCAAATAATTTTTGACCAACACCAAAACGGCGATATGATTCACTCACCACAAAATCATCCAAGTATAGCATACGCCCTTTCCAAGAGGAATAGGCTTCGAAAAACAACGTCATACCCACTACTTTTCCATCAATTTCGGCCACCATACTCTCAAATCGCCCGGCTAAAAAATCACGCAGGTACTCTTCCGGGGTGGTCAATACCGCTTCCGGCTCTTTTTCATACACCGCCAACTCATACATGAGGGCGTGAACATACGGAATATCGGCTTCTGTCGTCGGGCGAATGAGCATGATGAATGGTGTGAATGTGTTTAAAAGGTAACGCAACTGGTTAGCATGGTCGCGTCTGAGACAAAAAAATGGGTCTTTTTGGGCCAGACAGCGTGTCAACTAACCAGTTACAAGGTAACAGGTTAGTTGGCATCCAGCTTTTCCAGCAATTCCACAGCCGCTTTGGCCACCACGGTGCCGGGACCAAAAATAGCCGCTGCACCGGCTTCTCGAAGAAATTCATAGTCCTGCTGGGGTATGACCCCACCTACCACGACAAGGATATCGTCACGACCGATCGACTTTAATTCAGCGATCGTTTGTGGCACCAGGGTTTTGTGGCCTGCAGCCAAACTGGAAATACCGAGGATGTGCACATCGTTTTCCGCAGCTTGACGTGCCGCCTCCGCAGGTGTCTGGAACAGCGGCCCAATGTCCACATCAAATCCCAGATCAGCAAAAGCGGTAGCAATGATTTTAGCACCGCGGTCGTGGCCGTCCTGACCCAGTTTGGCAACCATGATGCGCGGGCGACGACCCTCCTGTTGGGCAAAAGTATCGACCATGGTACGAGCACTTTCAAAATCTTCGTTGGTACGCATATTGGCGGCATAAACACCTGAAATAGATTGTATGGTAGCGGTGTACCGCCCAAAAACTTGTTCCAAAGCGGTTGAGATTTCCCCCAGGGTAGCGCGGGCGCGGGCAGCAACAATGGCACATGAAAGCAGGTTGTCACCACCATCCCTTGCCGCTTGTTCCAAGGCCGCCAAGGCTGCTTGTACGGCCGTTTCTTGTCGGCCTTCTTTCACCTGTTGCAGTCTCGCCAACTGACGCTCCCGAACAACCGAGTTGTCCACGTCCAATATTTCAAACCGCTCGCTGTCCACCACCTGAAAAACATTGACACCCACTACTTTTGCTGTTCCTGAATCAATCTGCGCTTGTTTGCGGGCTGCAGCCTCTTCGATGCGCAATTTCGGCAAACCCTGCTCAATGGCCTTGGCCATGCCGCCGAGCGACTCTACTTCCTGCATCAACGCCCAAGCCTGCTCCACCAATTCCTCCGTGCGCCTTTCAACAAAGTATGAACCCGCCCAAGGGTCAATGGAACGGGTAACCGCTGTTTCTTTTTGAATATACAGCTGCGTGTCACGGGCAATTTTGGCAGAAAAATCAGTGGGCAGAGCCATCGCCTCGTCGAAAGAGTTGGTGTGCAGGCTCTGTGTGCCGCCAAGCACCGCCGACATGGCTTCCATGGTGGTGCGGGCAACGTTGTTGAATGGATCTTGCTCCGTTAGGCTCCACCCGGAAGTCTGGCAATGGGTGCGCAGCATGAGTGATTTGTTGCTTTTGGGATTAAACTGTTTCACCAAGGTAGCCCACAGCAATCGCCCGGCGCGGAGCTTGGCAATTTCCGTGAAATGGTCCATGCCGATGCCCCAAAAAAAGGAAAGGCGCGGAGCAAAATTATCAATATCCAAGCCAGCTGCCAACCCTGAACGAATATACGCAAGACCATCGGAAAGGGTGTAGGCAAGTTCCATTTCGGCAGGAGCCCCCGCCTCGTGCATGTGGTAACCGGAAATAGAAATTGAATTAAATTTGGGCATACTTCGAGCGCAATACGCGAAAATATCACTGATGATGCGCATACTCGGATTGGGCGGATAAATATAGGTGTTGCGCACCATGAACTCTTTCAATATGTCGTTCTGAATCGTTCCGGACAATTTATCCGGTGTAACGCCCTGCTCTTCCGCTGCAACAATATAAAATGCCATGATCGGAATTACCGCACCATTCATGGTCATGGAGACAGACATCTCCCCGAGCGGAATCTGATCAAACAGGATTTTCATGTCTTCCACGGAATCAATGGCAACGCCAGCCTTCCCCACATCGCCCACCACCCGCGGATGATCAGAGTCATAGCCCCGGTGTGTGGCCAAATCAAACGCCACAGAAAGGCCTTTTTGCCCAGCAGCCAAGTTTCTGCGGTAAAAAGCATTGCTCGCCTCCGCCGTCGAAAAACCAGCGTATTGCCGAATCGTCCAAGGCTGTGTGAGGTACATGGTAGAATACGGACCACCGAGGTAGGGTGGTAAGCCAGCCGTAAATGGGAACGGACGAACAACCTGCGACGAACCCGCAGCAGGGCGAAGCGTGGGATCAAAAGAAATGGTTGAAAAATCAGGTGTGGGCATGTGTCGTTGATTGCAAGGCGAAATATCGGGGAATTTTATGCCATCCAATGCCCGTTGGGCGATAATTCCAAAATAACAACCAACGGCAGCGATATTCAGTATAGGCCTAAAGTGCCCGTTTACCCCTTATTTCGTGGAAACTTTACCGTATTCTGAAATAAAATCGCTTCAAATGGTAAAAAAAATCCGATTTTATGGTCTCAACCACAACCACCCAAGCAGTTGCCAAAATCAGTATTCACCATTTACCATTCAATTATCTTCCCTACCTTTGTGCTGCTTTTTTGGAAACAATACCGAATGTTGTTTTGTTTCAATGTACTTAAATTTCGATTTTCAAAATTTAACTGGTTAAGTAGTCGCAACTGAGACAAAAAAGTGGCTTTGTTTTGCCAGAAGAATCGATTTGTTTGACCGTCGCGCCGCTACAGTCAAAAAAATCCGAAAAATGCTCCTTTTTTGTCTCAAATAGCCTGTCAACCAACCTGTTACCTCAAAACAAAACATTTCTTACCTTCTCTCTCACCTTTTCACATCCTATCACGCATGTCCGCTGCATCAGAATCACGCCCCCCATACAAAGTAAAAGATATTGCCCTAGCAGAATGGGGCCGCAAGGAAATTCAACTCGCAGAAGCTGAAATGCCCGGCCTGATGGCCCTCCGCGAAGAGTTTGGCGCAACCAAACCTCTCCAAGGCGCACGGGTCGCCGGCTGCCTGCACATGACCATCCAAACCGCCGTGTTGATCGAAACACTCGTCGAGTTGGGCGCAGAGGTTTCTTGGTCTTCCTGCAACATTTTCTCAACACAAGACCATGCCGCCGCCGCCATGGCTGCCGTTGGCATTCCCGTGTACGCTTGGAAAGGCATGAACGCAGAGGAATTTGATTGGTGCATCGAGCAAACCTTGTTCGCATTTAAAGATGGCCAACCGCTGAATATGATTTTGGACGATGGCGGTGACCTTACCAACATGGTGTTGGACCAGTTTCCCGAACTCGCAGCCGGTATCGGCGGCATCTCCGAGGAAACCACCACCGGCGTACACCGCTTGTATGAACGCGTCGCAAAAGGTACGCTGCCACTGCCCGCTATCAACATCAATGACTCCGTAACAAAATCAAAATTTGACAACAAATACGGCTGTAAGGAAAGCCTCGTTGACGCTATTCGCCGCGCAACCGACATCATGATGGCCGGTAAAGTAGCCGTGGTTGCAGGATATGGCGATGTGGGCAAAGGCTCCGCAGCCTCCCTGCGCGGCGCCGGCGCACGCGTGATTGTCACAGAAATTGACCCAATTTGCGCACTGCAGGCTGCTATGGATGGCTTCGAAGTGAAACGAATGGAAAACGCTATTCCACGCGCCAACATCGTCGTCACCGCAACAGGCAACTGCGACATCGTCAAAGAAAAACACTTCCGAATGATGAACGATAAAACCATCGTTTGCAACATCGGACACTTCGACAATGAAATTGATATGGCTTGGCTCAATCAACAGTATGGCCAAACCAAAATTACCATCAAACCGCAGGTGGACCTCTACAATATCGATGGAAAAGACATCATCCTGCTCGCCGAAGGCCGTTTGGTAAACCTTGGTTGCGGCACAGGACACCCGTCATTCGTTATGTCTAACTCCTTTACCAACCAAGTGCTCGCACAGTTGGAACTCTGGCAAAATGGCAAAAACTACGACAACAATGTCTATATGCTGCCAAAACACCTCGACGAAAAGGTGGCGCGACTGCACTTGGCCAAAATTGGCGTGGAACTCGAAGAACTCGCCGAATACCAAGCCGAATACATCGGCGTGAAGGTAGAGGGCCCGTTCAAACCAGAGTACTACCGCTATTGATTGTACGCTTTCAATCGTAACTGGTTAGCGTGGTCGCGTCTGAGACAAAAAAGTGACCATTTTTTGCCAGACGACGCGGATTTTTGTAGGCCGTAGCAGCGCTACGGTCAAAAAAATCTGCGAAGTAGGACGGAAAATGGGCCTTTTTGGGCCATACAGCGTGCCACCTAACCAGTTACTTTCAATCATATCCCTGTAATGGGATCTTCTGTTGGTTCTTGGGGGCTTTTCGCCCCCAAGAACCATTTTTTTTACCAACCGGATGTGGGTGGGGATCTCTGAGACAACAAGCAACTGTTTTTTGACGTATTGAGCACAATTGGTGAACCGAAAAAAAGGGGCGTGCTCCAAAGCAAACTTGATCACATCGCCAATTTAAACCAGATATTCAAATCACCTTAATCATTGTTTATCCCAATTCTGTAGGGCAGCCCATCCAAATAAACGCCAATTTTGGTCCGTTTGTCGAAAAATAATATATACAATGGAAACGATTGTTGATAAAATCGTTTCCGCCGTTACCTTTGCGCCATGTTTTCAGAACAAGAAAAAAAATGGTTAAAACGGGTGGAAGACCTGTTTTTGAGGCTTGGTATCAAAAGCATCACGATGGATGACGTGGCGCGGGAGTTGGGCATTTCTAAAAAAACGCTCTACACCTTCGTTGAAAGCAAAGATGACTTGGTCAAAAAAATGCTGGAACACTACATCGGTCAAGAGAAAAGAGGCTGTGAAGTCATGTTTCATTCAGCCAAAAACGCCATCGAAGAAATGTTCCTCGTCATCGAACACAATACCCAGCAGATGGCCCAAATGAAGGCGAATGTAATCCACGACCTACAAAAATACCACCGGGATTCTTGGGAAATGATGCGCGAATACCAACAGGGATTTCTCTACCAAATTGTTCGATCAAACCTTGAAAGAGGGGTGCGAGAAGGCCTTTACCGCGATAATTTTGACATCGACATCGTCACCCGTTTTCACATCGCTTCCTCTTTTCAATTGTTCGACGAATCCATTTTCCCACAAAACACCTTCAAACGAGATGAAATATTCAAAGAGTATCTCCTGCACTACCTGCATGGGATTCTATCAGAAAAAGGCAGAACTCTCATTCCATAATACAATCACAGTAACTGGTTAGTGGGCCGCGTTTGAGACAAGAAAGCGCGTATTTTTTGCCTGATGAAGCGGGTTTTTGTAGACCGTAGCAGCACTACGCTCAAGAAAATCCGGAAGTATGGCAGAAAATGGGCCTTTTGAAACCAGACAACTTGCCACAAATCCAGTTACCAATCACATTACGATCCAAAACTCTCCTATGCACAGACTTCCCTTGGTACTTTCCATTCTTTTCATCACACAACTCGCTTCCGCACAACAAACGCTCAGTTTGGAGGATTGTGTGCAGTATGCGCTCACCAACAGCCCAACCATCAAAACAGCCCAACTCCAGGTCATTGATGCCGACTGGAGCATCAAACAAAGCTTGTCCAGCGGATTACCACAAGTAACTGCCGGCGTAACGTACACGGGCTTCTTACAGCGCGCTGGTGTTCCTGCCAGTGCCCTTGGCTTCGGCACCGGTACAGAAAAAATTGTGTTCAGCTCTGTTCACAGCCTGGCCGGCGAGTTGAAACTAACACAACTAATCTTCAACAATTCCTACATCACCGCCATCAGAGCAGCCAAGTATTACAAACAATACGTGGAAGATCAATTGGCTGTTGCGCGCTACTCCCTGCGCAACCAGGTCACAGATGCTTACCTGCCTGCCCTGCTGATGTCTGATAACCTGGCTACCCTGGACAAAAATATCGGCAATCTAAACAAACTGCTGACCGATACCAAGGCCATCAACCAAGCCGGATTTGCCGAACAATTGGATGTAGATAGGCTTGAACTCTCGCTGTCCACCCTCCGCAGCGAACGCGACAACCTGGCGCGTCAACAAGAAATGGTGGTCAATGCCCTCAAATTTTCCATGGGAATGCCCGTCGGCGAGTCCATTACGCCTTCCGACAACGTGGAAAAGCTGTTGGTCCTATACGCTTCAGCCGACCTCTCCAGCCAACTCAATCCCATGAACCGCCCTGAATACGTGACCCTGCTGAAAGCTCGCGACCTCAATGTGGTACAAGTGGACCTATACTCCAAACCGTGGATGCCCTCCGTAGCCGGGTTCGCACAGTGGTCACCGGGCTTTCAGGGAGGCTTTGGCTCAAAAAGTAACCCCGGCCACAGCAACTGGTATTACATTCCTTCCGCCGTGGCCGGTGTTTCCATCGGTATCCCTATCTATGATGGCGGCTACTCAAAAGCACAAAAACAACGGGCCCTGATTGCACTGCAAAGTGTGGATGTACAGAAACAAATGCTCGAAAATGCCATGACACTCGAACTGGAAACAGCACGCAAACAGTTCCAAAACGCCACTGAACGCGTCGCCAACCAACAAAAAAACCTTGACCTGGCTCAACGTATTTTCAACACAACCCAAACAAAGTATAAATCCGGCGTAGGCAGTAGCTTCGAAGTAACGCAAGCGGAACAGGGCCTTTACGCCGCTCAACAGTCGCTCATGTCTGCCCGATACGATTTGCTGGGCGCACGGGTGGCCATAAAAAAAGCCCTCGGCAACCAATAATTCGCACCATTGCACTGCTATTGCGCTCAAAACAATTTTTCTTCGTAACTGGTTAGCATGGTCGTGTCTGAGACAAAAAAGTGGACCTTTTTGGGCCGGACAGCGTGCCACCTAACCAGTTACTTTTCTTCTTCCAAATTGGAAAAGGACGAAAAGATGGACTTTATTGCCAAGTCCCAAACCTGAAAAAAAATTTGACAGCCGAATGGTGGTGTTTATGACTGGAAAAATTCATCCTCTGCATCCTGGCGCCAATGGTATTACCGGTATCCCCAAGCGCTATTGGCACCCAATTCACAACAAAGACTAACAGCAACAACAATGATACTTAGAAACATCTTCACCATTCCTACACTCCTTCTGGCATTCATCCTGATCACTTCCTGCGGCGATAGAAACAATGACCCCGCAAAAGAACTGGCCAAATTGAAGGAGCAAAAATCGAAAATTGAACTTAAAATTACGGAACTCGAAAAACAAATCGAGAAGCCAACCCCTAAAATTCACACCGTCGCCCTCAGCGAAGTCAGCATCGCACCCTTCCGACACTACATTGATCTTCAAGGAAAAGTTGATGCCAATGAAAGTGTGATGGCAACAGCCAAAATGCCCGGTGCCCTGAAAAAAGTGTACGTCAAAAACGGTGATAATGTGCGCCAAGGCCAATTGCTCGCAGAAATTGACGACAATGTGATGCTCAAAAGCCTAGCGGAAATCGAAGGACAACTCGCCACCGCCACCGATATCTACAACAGACAAAAAGGGCTTTGGGATCAAAAAATCGGCACAGAAGTGGCCTTCATTCAGGCTAAAAACGGCAAAGAATCCCTGGAACGCAGCATCGCAACGGTGAAAGAACAGTTGGGTATGACCAAAATTTACGCGCCCACCAGCGGCAGTGTGGACCTGGTGATGCTCAAACAAGGACAAGCCATCGCGCCCGGTATGCCACTCTGCAATATCCTCAACCTCAGCAATTTGAAAGTAAAAGGGGAGGTGACCGAGGCCTATGCCGCTCAAGTCCACAAAGGGGATGCTGTCCAGGTCCTGTTCCCCGATACCAACAAAGAAATCACAACCCGCGTCACCTTTGTCGGCAACACCATCAACCCCATGACTCGGACGTTCACCGTAGAATGTGCCCTCTCTGGATCTGGATACCGCGCCAATCAGGTCGCTGTCATGAAAATTATTGACTACCAAAACCTCTATGCCGTAACCGTGCCGGTCAACCTGATCCAAACCGCCGATGACGGAGATTTTGTGCTCGTCGCAGAAAAATCTTCCGACAAACAGGCCCTGGTGAAAAAAGCAAGCATCAAACAAGGGCAGAACTACGGCGGAAATGTAGAAGTACTGAGCGGATTGAAAAAAGGCGACTTGATCATCACAACAGGTTTTCAAGATGTGAATTCGGGTGAAACAGTCGCGTTTTAGTGCGTGACACTTTTTTATAGCCCTCCTGCATGCACACCAAAGCCCTTTCTCCTTTTCTACAATCCTCATTCACTCCTCAATAATGAAAGAATTTAAACCAACTTCCTGGTCTATTGACAACCGAACGGCCATTTTCGTCATTACGGTGATCATTACACTGGCCGGTATCATGTCGTACAATGCGCTGCCAAAAGAGCAGTTCCCCGATGTGGTGGTTCCTACCATTGTGGTGTCCACCATTTACCCGGGGGCTTCTCCTTCCGACATGGAGCAGCTCTGCACCAAGCCCATCGAGAAACAGTTGAAGGGCATCAGTGGTGTTAAAAAAGTTACCTCTTCCTCCATTCAGGATTTCTCCAGCGTGGTGGTAGAATTCAACACCAACTTGGATGTCCCCATTTGTAAGCAAAAGGTGAAGGATGCGGTGGACAAAGCCAAACGTGACCTGCCAAACGACTTGCTACAAGATCCAACGGTGACGGAATTTGACATTTCAGACGTGCCCATCATGAATGTCAATATTTCAGGCGATTTTAGCCTCGACAAACTGAAAGACTACGCCGACCGCCTCAAAGATCGCATCGAAGATATGCGGGAAATTACCCGCGTGGACCTCGTTGGCGCTTTGGAAAAAGAAGTGCAGGTCAATGTGGACAAATATAAAATGGCGGCGGCCAGTCTCACATTCCGCGACATAGAAAATGCGCTGGCGTACGAAAACATGACCATTTCAGCGGGCAACGTTGACATTGGTGGCATGACCCGTTCGGTTTCTATCCGTGGCGATTTTAAAGATGTCGAACAAATAAAAAATATCCTCATCGCATCGCAGTCGGGCGCTATGCTTTACCTGAAAGATGTCGCTGAGGTAAAACTCGGGCACAAAGAGCAGGAAAGCTACAGCCGCCTCAATGGCAAAAATGTGATTGGCCTCAACGTCATCAAAAAATCAGGTGAAAACCTCATCAATGCCTCTGACAAAATCAAGGCCATTGTCGCAGAGATGAAGGCCAATGATTTTCCGACCAATCTGAATGTTACGGTCACGGGCGACCAGAGTCGCGCTACCCGCGTCACCTTGCACGACCTGATCAATACCATCATCATCGGGTTTATCTTGGTAGCCCTGATTCTCATGTTTTTCATGGGGGCCACGAACGCCATTTTCGTGGCCATGGCCGTGCCACTTTCTATGTGCATCGCTTTCATGGTGTTGCCAAGCCTTGGCTTTACACTCAACATGATCGTACTGTTTGCGTTCCTCCTCGGCCTCGGTATTGTGGTGGATGATGCCATCGTGGTGATCGAAAACACCCACCGAATTTACCACGACGAGCCCGACCTAACCATCATTCAGGCTGCCAAAAAAGCAACCGGCGAGGTGTTTCTCCCCGTGTTGACAGGTACGGTCACCACCCTTGCGCCATTTTTTCCCCTTGTTTTTTGGGGTGGTATTTTTGGTAAATTCATGCACTTCCTCCCGGTAACCATCATCATTACCCTCACCGCTTCCCTCTTGGTGGCCTACATCGTCAACCCTGTTTTTGCCGTGTGGTTTATGGGCGACAACAAGCGTGAAGGCGTGGTCGTAAACGAAACAAAACGAAAACGGAGGATCTATATTGGATACGCACTGTTCATCCTGGCCACCATCGGCTTTTATGTCAACGGCAACTCAGGACTGGGTAATTTTGCGGTAGCAAGCGCTTTGTTCGTTGTGCTGTACAAATTTGCCCTCGAAAAAGCGGTCAATTGGTTTCAATTGAAAGGTTGGCCCGCCGTTCAAAATGCCTACGCAGGGTTTCTTTCCATGGCACTCACCCACGCCTGGAAAATGATCACAGGAATGGTCGTCTTGCTGATGCTTTCCCTCGCCATGACCTTTTCGCGCCAGGCAAACATGGTCTTGTTCCCCAAAGCAGACCCGAATTTTATCTACGTTTTTGTCAACTTACCAGTCGGAACCGACGTGGCAGTAACCGATTCGTTGACGGGTATCGTACAACAAAAAGTGGTGGAAGTTTTGGGTAAAGACAACCCCATCGTGGAATCTGTCCTGACCAACATCGCCCTCGGAGCATCCGAAGACAACACAGACCGCACCGCCGCTTCCAACAAAGGAAAAGTTGGTGTCGCCTTCGTGGAATATGGCGAACGGCATGGCGAAGACACGAAAAAGTATATGGACCGCATTCGCGAAGCAACCAAAGGCCTTATCCCCGGCGCAGAAATCAGTGTCAATCAGGAACAAGGCGGACCGCCTACGCCAAAACCGATCTCTGTGGAAATTCGTGGCGACGACTTCAAGCAGCTCATCGCCGTTTCTTCCGCAGTTAAACACTACCTCGACTCGCTGTCAGTACCCGGGGTGGAGGAATTGCGGAGTGACCTCATCGTTTCTAAACCCGAAATCAGCGTTCAAATCGACCGCGACCGCGCCAACCGTGAGGGTATCTCCAGTGCCCAAATTGGCAGTGAGTTCCGAACCGCTATTCTCGGCAAGGAAGCCACCAAATTCCGCGATGGGGAAGATGAAATTCCTGTAATCATTCGCCTGATGCCTGAACAACGCGCCAATATCAACGCCGTCGAAAATATGAACGTCACGTTCAGAGACATGAATATGGGAGGCGTATTGCGCTCTGTACCGGTCGCCGCGCTGGCCGATATCAAGTACACCAATACGTACGGTGGTATCCGACGGAAAGATCAAACTCGGATGGTCACGATCTCTTCCAACATCACTGCGGAATATCAACCCAAACAAACGGAGGTGGTGAATGCTGTAAAAGCAGCCGTCGCTTCCCTGCCCGCTCAAGATGGTGTGACCGTAGGTTTCGCAGGAGAAGACGCCGAAATGATGGATGCCATGAGCTTCCTCGGAAACTCCCTGATCATTTCCATGTTCCTGATCCTCCTGATCCTCGTCGCACAATTCAACTCCTTTGGCAAACCGCTCATCATCCTCACAGAAGTCGTGTTCAGCATCATCGGGGTACTACTTGGCATGGCGATTTTTGAAATGGATTTCTCCGTGATCATGATGGGAGTGGGCATCGTTGCCTTGGCTGGTATCGTGGTGCGAAACGGTATTCTACTCGTCGAATTCACCGACATCCTGCGCGAACGGGGGTTGCCTGTCCGCGAAGCCGTCATTGAAGCCGGACGTATTCGAATGACGCCCGTACTCCTCACGGCTACGGCAACCATACTCGGCCTCATGCCCCTGGCCGTCGGACTAAACATTGATTTTGAAAGCCTGTTTACCCACGGAAACCCTAAAATATTCTTCGGAGGCGACTCCGTGGCATTCTGGGGCCCACTTTCCTGGACGATTATTTTCGGCCTTGGCTTCGCTACCTTCATTACCTTGATCATCCTTCCGGTGATGTACCTGAAAGGTTGGCAAGTGAAAAAATGGTGGGGAGAAAAAATGTAATCCTCAACCCTGTAAAAGCCTTTACGTCGGCACTTTTTGCACAAGCAAAAGGTGCCGACGTTTTTTTTACCCGCCAATTATGACCCCCGTGATACTACCTTCGCACCATGGAACAACACCTCCAACTGCCCAACAGCCATGTTTTTGTAGGGTCTCTTTCAGAGACCTTCTCCGATTGGTTTAACCGTCAGCACTACTCCCAGGTATTTGTCATCGTGGATGAACACACGGAATCCTTTTGTCTCCCCATTTTTCTTGAACAAATCGGCAAAATACCTGCACCGGTAATTGCCAAAGTGCCCGCAGGAGAAGCCCATAAAAACACGGCCACCTGTGAAACAATATGGCAATGGATGTTGAACGCAAAACTCGACAGAAATGCGCTGGTGGTGAACCTCGGTGGTGGGGTGATTGGCGATATGGGCGGCTTTTGTGCCGCTACCTGGAAGCGTGGCGTAGATTTTATCCAAGTACCCACAACCCTACTCGCCATGACAGACGCTGCCATCGGCGGAAAATTGGGTGTTGACTTTCATGGCATAAAAAATATAATCGGCGTTTTTAAAGAGCCGGTAGCGGTATTTGCCGACCCCGTATTCCTGAAAACACTCCCGGAACGAACGCTTAAAAGCGGTTTTGCAGAAGTGATCAAGCACGCCGTGATTGGTGATCCGGAACTTTGGACGCTAATGCCCCCAAAATGGCCATCCCCAAACTACTCAACCGATCAATGGATCCAACTACTGCATGCATCCATTGCAGTGAAAATCAGCATCGTCACGGATGATCCACTCGAAAAAGGCCGCCGAATGCTCCTCAATTTTGGCCACACCTTCGGCCATGCCCTCGAAAGCTGTTTTCTGGAAACATCCGATCCGCTTACACACGGAGAAGCCGTGGCCATTGGTATGATTTGCGAATCAATGCTCTCCAACAAACGCGACGAAATAACCGCACGTCTCTCATCTTATTTCCCGCACCGCCCCATTCCACCAAGCGCATTCCCAGCTATCTGGAAATTGATGCTGCAGGACAAAAAAAATTCGTCCGGCAATGTGCGCATGGCATTGCCGGACGAATTGCCCTTTTCTATGAAAACCGTGGACATATCACCAGAAACCATGGTGCGCAGCCTCTCATTCTACAACGGTTTATGGTAGGGCTTCGTTGCTATTCTAAACCCTTGGGCTTTTTTATCGTAAAAACACGGGAGACATTGAAGCCAAAACACAGGCCGCTGAGCAGGCGCCCTTCGCTGTTTTTGAAAAACCAAGACTCATCCGTTTCTGTGATAAACCCCTTGTAGGTCATGTCGCGTGTGTTGGTAAAATGGAGCTGAAAAACGTGGCCGCCCGTCTCAATATCAACCCCTACGGACAATGCGTTGTTGTAGGCAGTCGCAATTTGTCCCTCCGGCACATAATAATACTCGGCGTTGAACGCAATGCGTTTCGTAAGTTTTACACGACCGGCAGCACCAATGGCCACCACGTCATTTTTGTCGTCGGGGGTGGTGGTGAGGTTGCGGTGTAAGAGGGTCGGCATCAATTGTAGAGACAGCCGTTCGCTGAATTTTCGTCCGACCAACAACTGGTGGGTGTAATAAACCCTGGAGGAAAATTTGTTGTCCCGTTGCTTGTCCGAAAAAGCAACAGATTTTATCTGGCTGTCAACAAGATAGGACACCGTCACCGGAATATTTTTTTTTCCACTGCACTGCCGCAGTATTTTATATTTCGCAAAGCCATCATATATCTTCTCTTTGTTCGACCGACCGACACCCACCATCAACCTGTTGGTGATACCGTAGTCAAATCCAAAACGGATATTGGCGCCATCCAGCCCAAAAATATCGTAAATACCTTGCCGAAGTGGCGTAAATCGGTGCGATATTTTAAAATCCAACACACCACCAGCCGTATTTTCGATGGAATGGCCGTTGATGACTCGGTTCGTTTTAAAACTTGCCGTGGCGTAGTTGGTTGTTTTTTCCTCGCCGAGCAACGAAAGCAGGTCCTGTTCGTCCTGGGCACACAACCAAAAAGGTGCGAAAAAGGCAAGTAGTATGTAAATTTTTTTCATACAAAAAGTGGATATGTTCCGCTTTGAAGGCCACCACAGCTTACGGGAAAGGTTGTGCATGGGTAGTTTTTTTTCCTACTGACGCGCTGTGGTGGCCTACATGGCAGGGAGGTAAATTATTTTGCGTTATTTCAATGGCGCCAACGTGGCATCAATGAGTATTTTGGCTTCTTTGGCTATTTTATCACTGACCAAAGACGGGATGTCAACCCCATAATCAGACAGCAGCAGGGAAAAGCCTGCGTTCAATTTAATCGTACCACCAGCCACGGTGAGGGCGCCATTGGCTGTGATATCCTTGGTAATACCGTGGACGGTCATTTTACCCGTAACAACCGCATTGTACGTACCATCTTTCCCAAGCAGTACCTCCTGAAGGTTGGTGATTTGACCAGAAAAGGTGGCCTTGGGAAACTTGCTGGATTCCATGTAGTTCTCATTGAAGTGCTCTTCCATCAGTGCTTTTTCAAACTGAAAGCCCTTCACAAGTACCGCCCACTGCATCTTGCCCGTGGCAGCGTCAATGACGCAGGAACCCGTTTTACTCAAGGCTTCAATTTTTTCGGGAGAAGAAGGGGACGTGGCGTCAAACTTTACTTTACCATCCCGGGTGAAGAAATTTTGCGCAGAAACGGTGGCCGCAATCGCAATACAAACGAGGATAACAGAAATTTGCTTTTTCATATTCAGTATGATAGGTAAAAATTGAGGGTGCTTAGAGGAACTATTTTTGGTTGGTAACTGGTTAGCGTAGTCGCGTCTGAGACAAAAAATCGACCTTTTTAGGCCAGACAGCATGCAAGCCAACCAGTTAGTTTTGTTGCAGCGGGAAGCATCAGCGGACCTCCACGCAGTTGTTCAGTTGTACATCAAAGTTGAGGCCACTACAGGTACCCTTGAAAGTCACATTTTCCCCAGGGGAAAACTGGGTGCGAACATTTGGGTTGGTGGATGAAAGCTCGCAACGAACCCCGAAATCTCCCCCTGCATCCAGGCTTACTTTTACGGAACCTTCATCGTTGGTTACTTCTTTTACCTTTCCGGTGACTGCCATTACCTTGTCGAGGTATTTGGCGTTACCGGCGCCTTCATCGCCGTTGTACTCCGCAAACAGTGCGGCTGCATCAATGGCCACATCGGTCTTGGCCGTTGACATGTTCTGTCGGGGCTTGTTCCATTGGTAATAGGCATCTGCGCCTCCAATACCGATCAACGCCAATAATAGGAGCAGGATTCGTTTCATAGCTTAAATAGTTTGAAAGTAACTGATTGGGTGGCACGCCGTTTGGCCCAAAAAGGTCCATTTTTTGTCTAAGACGCGAACAACTAGCCAGTTACGTTTGAAATCAAGTGTTGTGTTAATTGTTGAGCGAACCTTGGCTTACCCAAGCAGCAATAATGGCGATGTTGCAAGCGCTCATTTTTCCCGATGGCGGCATCAATGAACTTGTGCCATTGGTGCGATC
>CAIZLM010000259.1 GCA_903933805.1 uncultured Bacteroidota bacterium
AAAAAAGAGGCCATTTTTTGCCAGACGAAGCGGATTTTTGTAGGCCGTAGCAGCGCTACGGTCAAAAAAATCTGCGAAGTATGGCGGAAAATGGGCCTTGTTTGGCCAGACAGCGTGCCACCTAACCAGTTACGAAAAAAAGTAACTGGTTAGCGTGGTCGCGTCTGAGACAAAAAAGAGGCTATTTTTTGGGCCAGACAGCATGCCACCCAGCAAGTTACAAAAATACTATGGAACGAAAAAACAGGATGCCCGCAATTCAGCTCCTGTCTTCGCCCGTAGTTTGTTGCGACAATCAGGCAAAATAGTAGTTTTAGGTTGATGATTCGGCCTTTATTTATCATTTTTTCATTTTAACAATCGACTTATACTATGAGTGCTATCCGAGAAGTGCTGGCCCGTGAAATCCTCGACTCACGCGGCAATCCAACCGTTGAAGCAGAAGTATGGACCGAAACTGGTTTTATTGGCCGTGCAGCTGTGCCCAGTGGCGCCAGCACGGGCATCCATGAAGCCGTTGAACTCCGCGATGACGAAGACCGTTATCTGGGTAAAGGCGTACAAAAAGCGGTAAAAAACATAGAGAAAATGCTTCGTGAGGAACTAATCGGACAGGAAGTAACCGATCAGATTCGCATTGACAAATTGATGATTGACCGCGATGGCACACGCAACAAAAGCAAGGTGGGCGCCAATGCCATCCTTGCCGTGAGCCTTGCCGTGGCCCGTGCCGCTGCCGAAGAACTCGGACAACCCCTCTACCGCTACCTCGGTGGCGTGAATGCACACGTGCTGCCAGTCCCCATGATGAATATCCTCAATGGTGGTGCTCACGCAGACAATGGCATTGATTTTCAAGAGTTTATGATCATGCCAGTCGGCGCAGAGTCCTTCCGGGAGGGCTTACGCATGGGCGTAGAGGTATTTCACCACCTCAAAAAAGTGTTGAAAAACAAGGGGTATGCCACCAACGTTGGCGACGAAGGCGGTTTCGCGCCAGGGATAAAAAACAACGAAGAAGCCATCCAAATGGTGATGACTGCCATTGAGGCTGCCGGCTTCCGCCCGCTTGACGACATGGTCATTGCGCTGGATGCCGCCTCTTCCGAGTACTACGATGCTGAAAAAGGCGAATATGTGTTCAAAAAATCAACCGGCGATCGCTACTCCTCCAAAGACATGGTGGCATTCTGGAAAGATTGGTCGAACCGCTACCCTATCTACTCCATCGAAGACGGATTCGCAGAGGACGATTGGGCCGGCTGGAAACTCCAAACGGAAACCCTGGGCCACCGAATCCAGCTCGTAGGCGATGATCTTTTCGTGACCAATGTGGACCGTCTGCAACGCGGCATTGATGAAAAAATCGCCAACTCCATCCTGATCAAGGTAAACCAAATCGGTACCCTCACCGAAACCATCAACGCCGTAAACTTGGCAACCCGCCACGCTTACACGTCTATCATCAGCCACCGCTCCGGTGAAACAGAAGATACCACCATCGCCGACCTCGCAGTAGCACTCAACACCGGCCAAATCAAAACAGGTTCTGCCAGCCGCTCCGACAGGGTGGCCAAGTACAACCAGTTGCTCCGCATAGAAGAAGAACTTGGCGAAGCCGCTACGTACTTGGGAAGGTCAATTTTTGGACTGTAAAACAGCCGCGGGCGGTGTCGAATTTTCGGCGCCGCCCGCTGTATTGCCCCCCGCATATTGTCTCGAAATAACCCCTTGCCATGATACCTCCCGCACCCATTGGCATTTTTGATTCCGGCTACGGCGGGCTCACCGTGTTTAGGGAAATTCGCCGCCAACTTCCTCAATACGATTACATCTACCTCGGCGACAATGCCCGGGCGCCCTACGGCCCCCGCGATTTCGATACCATATACCACTACACCCTGGAAAGTGTGCAACAACTGTTTGACTTGGGCTGCCACTTGGTGGTCCTGGCCTGTAATACCGCCTCCGCAAAGTCACTCCGCACCATCCAACAACATGATTTGCCCAACATAGCACCCAACAAACGGGTACTTGGGGTCATCCGCCCCACCACGGAAATTGTCGGACAATATACCAAAACAGGTCACGTGGGGATCCTCGCCACTTCCGGGACCGTGAAATCACAGTCTTATGTGCTGGAAATTGCGAAATTCTTCCCCAACCTCCACGTATTTCAACAGGCTTGCCCCATGTGGGTACCCTTGGTGGAAAACAACGAACATGATGGTCCGGGCGCTGATTATTTCGTACAAAAATACCTGCACGAACTGATGGCGCAATCAGATAAAATTGACACCGTGGTACTTGGATGCACACACTATCCCTTGTTGTTGGATAAAATCAAGCAGTTTCTGCCGCCTTCCGTTTGTGTTGTTGTACAAGGCAACATTGTAGCCAAGAGCCTGACCGAATACCTACTGCGACACCCTGAATTGGAAACCCTGTGCAGTAAAAAAGGACAAACTAGCTATTTTACCACCGAATCAGCCATCGGATTTGATCAAAAAGCCGCCATATTCATGGGAGAACCCGTGCAATCGCAACAACTAAAAATTGGTGCTTCCCCAGTCAGATAATGTAACGCCCATTTTTTTAAAAAATCTGCAACTTAAACCCAACCTATTGGGAGTTTTTTTGTTGTTAATATCTTTAATGTTAAAACACTTAAAAATACATACATGACCGAAAAAAATTTGTTGGAACCAGCACAAATTGGTGCTATATCCCTAAAGAACCATGTTGTAATGGCGCCCATGACCAGGTGCAGAGCCCTTGGGAATGTCCCCAACGCGCTCATGGTTGAATACTACAAACAACGTACTGGTGCAGGTTTGATCATCACAGAGGGCACATCGCCTTCCAAGAATGGCTTGGGCTACGCGCGCATACCGGGTATTTTCAACGAAGCGCAAGTAGCGGGCTGGAAAAAGATCACGGAAACCGTGCAGGCAGCAGGCACCAAAATTTTCATCCAACTCATGCACACCGGAAGGATCAGCCATCCACTCAACATGCCCGCCGATGCGAAAGTGTTGGCGCCCTCCGCGGTAAAGCCAGCGGGACAAATGTGGACAGACACTGAAATGATGCAAGACCATCCGGTACCGGAAGCAATGTCTGCTGCCGAAATCGCGGAAACGAAGGAAGAGTTTGTCATTGCCGCAAAAAATGCGGTGGCGGCAGGCTTCGATGGTGTTGAACTGCACGGCGCCAATGGGTATCTGCTGGAGCAGTTCTTGTCGCCCATCAGCAACATCAGAACAGACCACTACGGCGGCAGTATAGAAAACCGTTGCCGTTTTGTCCTTGAAGTGGTTACAGCAGTGGCCGATGCCATCGGTAAGGAAAAGACCGGTATTCGCTTGTCCCCATTTGGCGTAGCCAGTGACATGCCGCACTATCCTGAAATTGAAGCGACCTATGACTATTTGACACAGGAACTCGATAAAATGGGTATTGCCTTTTTGCACTTGGTGGACCACTCCGCTATGGGCGCACCGGAAGTACCACTGGCCATCAAACAACTGATCCGCAAAAATTTCAAGAACACGATAATTTTGTGCGGCGGTTTTGATAAAGACGGCGCTGAAGCAGCCCTTGCCCAAGGTCTTGGAGATTTGGTGGCTTTTGGTCGCCCTTGGCTCAACAATCCTGACTTGGTGGATAGGTTCCAAAACAATTGGCCCTTGTCGCAAGACCTGGATGCTACCCTGTTGTACGCCGCAGATGAAAAAGGTTACACGGATTACGCCGTTCATGCCTAGTGCCGCGTCCAGTTAATGGCCTATGAATTGGGGAGGCAAATTTCGCCGCGCTTGGTGTTTTCACCAAGCGCGGCGGGTGGGAGGACCATCAGGAACACCTGACGAGGCGGAAAGTCCACTCGTTGGAGTACATCAGCCAGTTCATTCAACACGGTGGCAGCCCTGTTAAGGCCACCGATTCTTTTTTCAAATTGGACCAGGTCTGTGGCGGTCAGTGCGGCATTGGATATGGTCAGGTACCCTGCTTCCGTTTTTCTTTGCTCCAAAAGTTTTACCGGGATCTGCTTAACGCTGATGTAGTTGATTTTCATA
>CAIZLM010000260.1 GCA_903933805.1 uncultured Bacteroidota bacterium
CGCTTTTATCGAGCAAATTCAACATTACAGGAAGTGCATCAGCGGCTTTTTGGCTGAAATTATCCAGTTGAAAAGATTTCATAGTGTCTAAAGTGGCCGATTGTGTAGCGCTCAGTCTATCGAATAATCTACGGCTGCGATAATCTTCAAAGTCTCCGACAAAATAATATGGATAAGTAGGCGGTGTTGAGTGTTGATTGGCCGAGAAAACAAAACCACGGCTTGGGTTTTTCATACTGGGCACTTGATCCCAGGGGATAAATGACTGCCACTCATTTGAAGATACACCACCATCCTGGACAAAACGCCCCTGTTCAATTCCCCTGACAGGAAATTTTCCCTGAACCTGCATGGCAATATCACCGGTTCGAGAAGCGAAGACAAAGTTTTGGGCTGGAGCATCGAAGCCCTTTAGTGAAGCACGGTAATCATCATAATTTTTGCCTGAATTTAGTTTCATAAAGATATCCAAGGTGCTGAATTCTGGAATATCGAGGGCCACCCAGCGGAGTGCGCAGTCGCGAAGAGGGTTTTCCGGCTCGTCATCGTAAGGCATAGGGCCCCAAACGGTATATCGTACCGTATCCCGGAATGTGGGTTGTCCCTTGATTACAATATCTTCCATTCTTAGACTTGCCGTACGCAACGTACTATCCAACCAGTATTGCTGGCGCGCAGCATCTTTCCACTTGATGGTGTAAAAATCTGAAACATCTTGGCCGACATTGGTTACTCCCCAAGCTGTATTTTCATTAAATCCGATGACGATACCCGGGGTTCCGGGCAAAGAAACGCCGTATGAATTTGATTCAGGCGTGTGGATTTGAACCTGAAACCAAATAGATGGAAGCGTTAAATTCAGGTGGGGATCGTTGGCAAGCATGGGATGGCCGGATTTTGTTTTTGCACCACTCAAGGCCCAGTTGTTACTGCCAACCATGTAGCGATCTACCTCCGGAATATCGGGAATGCTACCTCCGGGAGCGTCGAACAATGCTCCGATCGTATTGGTTTGGGTAGCCTCCTTTGCAGGAATAGGTTGTAACACATGCCAGTCTTTCCACTGACCGGTGTCAGGAATAATGGGTTGCTGTTTGGGGTTCCATTCCGGGAAAAGATAGTCAAAGGTATCTCTACCAAAATACAGCAAAGCATTGCTGGCGTCAATGTCATCTTTTCTTGAGCACAAGGTTTCCGCCATTGCTTCCGTTACGAGCGCCGATTTAAGGGGCGACCAGTGTTCCGGCTTGTAATTCAACAACTTAAACTCAATGGGATAATCAGCAGGTTTCAACTGATCAATCCAAGCGTTCACGCCCTCCGCATAGGCATTGAGCAGTGCCATGGATTCAGGTCGTTTCCCCCAGCCGATGAGGTCGTTTTCAGCGGCAAACACCAAACCCTTCCTTCGGGTTTCACGATCAATTTTAAAAGTACGCGCTCCCAGCACTTCAGAAAGTCTTCCCGAGGCTTTTCTAGCGGTAATATCCATCTGAAACAGTCGGTGTTGGGCCGTTAAATAGCCCTGTACCCGCAGGGCATCTTGCAAATTGTCTGCAAAAATATGGGGAACCAGCAGGTCGTCATACACCACTTTAACGTTCCCTTTCAGTGCTGAAAGGGAAGCATTGTTAAATTCAATCCCTTTTAATGGCTCTGCGTTCTTCCAAAATCCACTGAAAGGATTTAGAAAAGCGCCCATGGGGGGCAATGTATTGCCTTTGATGTCGTGCGTTACAGAAAGCAGCCATATCAGCATTAGGGAAGCAACAAGTGACAAAATAAAACGGAATATACGCATTGGGCTCAGTATATTTGGTGTAGTGGACGGCGAAGATAATACAGCGTATCAAGACCTCAAAAGCAGCCCTCTATAAAAAAAAGGTAACTGGTTAGGTGGCACGCTGTCTGTCGCAAAAAGGCCCATTTCCCGCTATACTTCGCAGATTTTTTTGACCGTAGCGCTGCTACGGCCTACAAAAATCCGATTCGTCTGGCAAAAAATGGCCTCTTTTTTGTCTCAGACGCGGCCACGCTAACCAGTTACATTATTTTTTTAGAAAAAAGCACTAATACTTGAC
>CAIZLM010000261.1 GCA_903933805.1 uncultured Bacteroidota bacterium
CGATTGGGATGATCTTGGCGAACACCAAGCAAGGCAGAATAAAGCGCCCATTTCTGACATATATTTGGCATTTCAGCGAATAGCCACCCCGATTCGAGGCACCAATACGAAATCACGACAATCGGGGCTCTTATCAATCACATCAACGCTAAGAAGCGCCACTCACTCCGCCGTATGCGCTTGGTGAAAACACCAAGCGCGGCGATCGGGATGATCGTGGCGAACACCACGCAAGGCGGAATGAGCATGGCTCTGAGTTTATGAATGACTTCTTCGGCTCTGTCAGGATTGGCGGCTATATCAGGATTGAGGCGGCACAGGGCTTCTTTCAACTCCTTTTCTACAAACACTTCGGTAATATCACGTTGTAGTAAGTCGGCTTGTGTGTATTTCCATTTTACCGTGTCGTATTCTACAGCATCTTCTTTTACCATATTGCCGCGCACAGCATTTAAGTTCACCCCGGTGAGTTGGTGAATGATGAAGTGCTCTACGGTATTTTGTTCGTTGAATGCCATCATTTCTTCTTTTTGGTTTTATCGGGCAAACCCAAAGCAGATTTTGCATTTAATGATGTTACTACTTTCTTACCAGTCTTAGCTTCTAATTCTTTTAGGGCTACTTTGGCAACATTTCCACCCTGTTTTGCCACCTTTTTACTTTCTTCAAAATCTTTGGGTTGAACGGCTTCTGAAATATCTTTGGTAGATGCTTCTGCCAGCATATTCAATATCAGTTCGGTATTCGTCATGTTGTCCCGAAGGTTTTCTTTTTTCAAACCCTTCAGCACTTTATATTCTTTGGTGGTTTTATCGGCCCATGCTTTGGTGATAATATCCGTTAAGGTCGCAAATTGAACGCCTTCTTGCAGCCCTCGTTTTTTCCATTCATCGATCAGCTCTTTTCGTATTTCGATGCTTTTTAGGCGTTGATTGATCCAGTTTTCGGAATAGCCCAATTTCATATACTGCTCCAAAGCCCGGTCAATACTCAGTTCGGGGTCTTGCATTTCGTCCAATCTTTCAGCAGCTACCTGTGCCAGCCAAAGTTTAAAGGGTTCCGCTTTTGGCGAAGGAATGGACTGTATCAGGCGGAACAGTTGCTCTGTATCGGCCACATCGGTCAGGTAAAATTTGCCGTCAGCCGATTGCATTTTCAGTTGACTACAATTTGTAGCCAACTGACTTCCTTCAGCTTTTAGCCGCGTTTTTAGCACACTCCAATACTTTCTTGGATTGGGGCTGTCGGTCAATACGGCCACCACATCCACTATGGATAAATACCATTTCTCCTGCTCGGCATCCCACAGCGTTCTGACCCTTTTGTCTTCAAATATTTTTATATCGTTTTCCTTTTTCATGCTGCTATATGTGAAAGGTTAGCCCAATATCTCATTCAATAATTGCTGCTTCAAATGCTTCAAAGTGGTTTTTTATTGCTTAAGTTGGTTCACTGTATTGTCCAACTGCTGCAAAACTTCTAAAATCTTATCCTGTATTTCTATGTCAGGAATAGAAACTTCCAACTCTGCCAAATCTTTCCATTTCGTTCTTGGTGAAAGTGAACCTGCCGAAGTGCTGACTGCATGTTGAATAAAAGCATTAGCCGAAATGTAATACGGCAATAATCCTTGCAACATTTTTTTTGTTTTGGCTCTTATCACTAAAATGTCACCTGAACATATTCCATCAAAATCAGCAACAGCAACTTTTTTTAAGTATGCTCTGCGTTTGCCAAACAACACATCGCCTTTTACAAAGCGTTTGGTAAAAGTGGTTCCGTTTGCAATTTCACCCCAGCCTTGCAATTGAAAATTGTCTGCTTCAATCCATTCCAAACCAACAAATCGTTCAACATCCTGTTCATGTGTATATTCCGACGCGTCTGACCCCCCTGAATGTTAATAACTTTCCGGAAGGTCTGCCCCCCCTGAAAATGTGGATACATACGTAAAATACCACCACCTTGATCTTCAAAAATCGGATCAAGATGGCAAAACC
>CAIZLM010000262.1 GCA_903933805.1 uncultured Bacteroidota bacterium
AGTAACTGGTTAGCGTGGTCGCGTCTGAGACAAAAAAGTGGCCATTTTTTGCCAGATGAAGCGGATTTTTGCAGGCCGTAGCAGCACTACGGTCAAAAAAATCTGCTGAGTATGGTGGAAAATGGGCCTTTTTGGGCCGGACAGCGTGCCACCGAACCAGTTGCGTTCCACAAACAGTACAAAATTCACAGCACCAACAAACAAGTATGCCCGTTTGTTGTTCTTCATCCGTTCATCGGTCAACCCTACAATTATTAAAAGACATGAAGCAAGTGTCCAACATCCTCTTTTTTTGTCTGCTTGCAGCACCCGGGTTTGCTCAAACGAAAAAGCAACCCTCGATGCAGGATATACAGCGCGAGATGCGCGAAATGCAGCAGCAACTGATCCAACAGTTTCAACAGTTTTCGCCTGACCTTGACCTCCCGGGAGACTGGAAAATTGACACCTCCTTTTCATTTCGTTTCGATACCCTGTTGGATGGCGATATGACCAGTAAGTTTTTCTCCACGCCGTTCGGAAAAGACACAGCGTTTATCCGAAATTTCGAGTTCGACAAACAATTTCGCGATGGATCCAACCCTTTTGAAGGTGGATTTCAGTGGCTGTTTCCACCCAATCGCGGATCATCAGAAAACGAAGAGAATAGTGCATTGGAAGACCCCGGCGATGGCCTGCTACCAGAGGAACGGCTGCGAATGGACACGCAAGACGGCGACAAAACACCCGGCAAACCAACTACCCCCAAAGTTCAAAAGTCGAAAATTAAGACCATACGCATTTGAATGTGTTTCTTTGCAGTACCATCCAACAGTCAGTGGCGCCACTATGAACGTTGGAATATCTATTACATATAAACTGGTTGGTTGGCACGCCGCCTGGCCCAAAAAGGCTCTTTTTTTTGTCTCAAACGCGACCAACCAACCAATTACTTACAAATAAGTCAGACCAGATGGAGAACAACGAAGAAATGGAGGTAATTATCTACCGGGTAGGCGAGCGTGGACTAGAAGTTTTTATGGTACATCAGGACGATACGACAGCTGAAAACCAACCATTTATAACACCAACCTCCGGCAATGACGATCTCAGTCGATTTCCGGCGCACCGCATTGAACTTGATCCCGTCACCGATGCGCAGGGACAGGCACGAAAAGCCATCGCCATTGAGGCGGACTGGCATGAGATACCGTCGTTGCGCGCACTCATGTATGAAGATTACCGGGTTGCCAAAGAGAAGGCAAAATTACACCTGAAGAGCTTAATACCTGATTTCGAAAAAGGTACGTATGTCGCGGTAAAAGAAGCTTTCAAACGCGTATTGCCGGAACAATACGCATTCCTAAAAGAGTTAAAAGACATTGTTGCCGATAAAAATCAAGCCGGTTCGGTGTAGGTTTTTGATGGTTTATGGCTTAGTATGGGTTGTTCATGGCCGTTTAGGTTGCCGGAGTTGAACAAGGTCATGGTATTCAATGGCGTCTTCGTTGAGGATGTGCATAGCATTAGGTTCTTTTTAGATTATCCTCAATTTTTGAAGTATCGCCTCAGGGCAATTTTTTACAATATCTCCTAGCCCGTTGCAAAAATTAAAATGATAAATAAAAAAGCAGTTTTCGTAATATTCCTAATTTCGTTGGGAATGACAACATTAGGATTACTAATAGACAGTGACCCGAAAAACAACAGTTTATGGACGACAATTTTTGAATATGTTGCTATGCTCATCCTTACTTTTATTGTAATACTATTATTATATGGAATTCCAAATTTTGTATTTAAGCAACTAAGGCGAAAAATGCTCTAAGCATTTTCAAAGGTAACTGGTTGGGTGGCCGGCTATCTGGCCCAAAAGATGGTCATGGCCCATCGTATCATCCACAACACAGCCAGCCCTGAAAGGACGTCATCTACCAGCGATGGTCATGGGCTCCATCTGAAAGTAATACAAATGATATGTGACAGTCGCTCGTACACAATTATTTACATATCGTATTCAGCGTACCACCTAACCAGTTACAACATTCTTTACTTACATATTTGCGATCGGCTAACAGCGTCATACCTTGCAGATTAAGCATGGATATAGCCTCTTTAAACGTGGCTTTTCGTTCTGCCTGGCTGGACGCCCGGATCTTCTCTAACTGAACCCAATAAATAGGTACAGCAACCGACCTAATCAATACGCTCAGTACCGAATAATGAATTTTCGACGCTCCAACTCGTGCCGTCTATGATCAAAACACTGAAACCCAGATACCGCAAAAACCGAAGATCCTGACGCATCAAGTCATACCATAAATCCTTTCGATCTCCCACAGCGCGGACCAAAGGAAGCGAGCAAGTCGGCAATCAAATGTTTTTTACGGCACCTAAACCGTAGAAATCGCCGAATGCCCTAATTCACGTAAGGACGGGCGAAACATGGATTCTTATGTCGTGAGAAAATACAAAAATCGGACTTTTTCTGCATCTTATCAAAAATGTCTAGTGCCGCGTCCGGTTAATGGCCCATGAATTGGGGAGGCACTAGTATTATGCCATTGGATAGTTGGAATATTTAGGACTCGAAAAAAAATATTTGGCGTAAGGGTTGGCGGATCAAAACATGCCATATACTTTTGCCCGAATGAAATCGAAGTTAAATGAAAAATCCTTCGATCCCAAAAACCGTTTGGTCTATGCCCCCTGTTGCTTCACGCCTGTGCGTGAGTGTTCAGGGGTTTTTTACATAGCGCACTTACCCGCAACGGACGACTAAGTGAAAAGCTGAAATTTACGAAGTTGTCTATTGCGGGTAACCTGCACTTGGCAATTGCCTTTTTACAAACAGAGAACCGCTGATCATCAAGTATGGAATCAACAAAAAAAGTTGCCCTCATAACAGGCGTTTCAAGAGGAATTGGCAAAGCTATTTGCCAGAAACTTATTGAAGAGGGCTATTTTGTACACGGCACCTACAACACAAGCACAGATGAAGTTAAAGAACTTCAGAAAGAATGCGATAACCTTAAAGTCTATCAAGTCGACTTTTCAAATCGAAAGGCAACAATGAAGTTCCTTGAAGAAATGCGAAAAATTAAATTTGATGCAATTGTCAATAACGCAGGCATATTTTTTGAGGAAGACTTCAATAATTTCGACATAGAAGGTTGGGATAGTGTTTTTGAAGTCAATGTAACTGCCCCGCTACTCATTTGTGTTACACTACAGAACAACTTGAACATTGGCGGTGCGATCGTAAACATATCGAGCACAGACGGCTTTACGGGCTCTTTTGGTAGCATGGCTTACAGTGCAAGCAAAGCAGCTTTAAGTAACTTAACCAAAAGCCTTGCAAATAATTTTGCAGTCAAAGGAATTCGAGTGAATGCTATTTGCCCGGGATGGATAAATACAGGTATGTCAACTCCCGCATCATACAAGGCAACACACTTAACGCCGCTCGCACGAAACGGGCAACCAATCGAAATTGCCAATGTGGTTTCATTCCTGCTTTCCGACAAAGCAAGTTTTGTTACTGGCTCAAACCTTTTTGCAGATGGAGGTTACACAAATGTTGATTGTATTATGCGAGAAGAAGCTGGGCTTGTTAGCTTAAAATTCGAGTAACTGGTTAGATGGCACGCTGTCTGGTCACTTTTTTGGCTCAGACGCGACCACACTAAGGTACAAATTCGAGCAAAAAATGTTCACAAAAAATTATTGTCGTTTTGCTAATCGGCACCTGATTTAACCAACGTGCCACCCAACCAGTTAATAATAAACACAATATAA
>CAIZLM010000263.1 GCA_903933805.1 uncultured Bacteroidota bacterium
ATCATCAAACCGGTCTCGAATTTTTTCAATAAACATGTTGTTGATTTCAAAAATGATCAAACGGGCATTTGGTTGCAGCTTTTCAAGGATGTAACGGGTGATTACGCCATCGCCTGGTCCTAGTTCTACAACCGTCAGTGCAATTTTTGTATCAATGTGCTTTACGATGCCTCGGCACAAAAAGCGTGAACTAGGCAAAACGCTTCCAGTGGATCGGAGGTTGCGTAGGCTCTCACGAAAAAAAAACATACGCCGCCAAATACTTGTAGTGCTCACAGTAGAGTTCGTTGTTAGTAAACCAAGGAGAGGGGCTTTCATTGCAGGCATGTGAGCGTTGTACCCCATTGCGAGCCACCCTTGGGACCGCTTATCCCTTAATAAAAGCTGCAAGGTCAGGATACTTTTTCACAAGGCCTACTGCTTCTGCTTTTGAAACAGAGATACTGTTCACATACGCGATGACGCGCGCTGCAGTAAACCCAAGTCCCTGTAACTCGCGGCTGGATTTTACAGCCTTTTCATGCCGTTTGAAATATCCTGCCGTGTAACGATACTGCCCTGATCCGGGCTGGGATTCAATCATTAAATCGCCAAACATCGACAAGGCATCGTTGTTCAACAGTTGTCGGGTGACGGCAACTTCAACCCTGTAGCCCAATCCGGTCCACTGTTCATCCAGTTGTTTGGTACCTTCAGCGGCCATTGTTTCGGGAACAGAAGGTCTTTTCAATCGAATAGTAAAGGCGAGGGGTTCATTCGAGGAGAAGGCAGGTTCAACACGTTGGTTGAGTCGTTTTCCCGCTGGGTTTTCTGCCCCTTCCAAGATGGTGCGCGCCAAGGGATAAGCAGACCCGACACTGCGCAGGAATACCCGCGCACTGGGCACCCCCCGGTCTGTCAATGCTTTTCCCAAGATTTCAGCGCGTTTGATACCATAATACAGGTCAAATTTTGATTGTCCGGAATCGTCGGTAAAAACGGTTAAAAAAACGGATGCTGTGGCGTTTTCGCGCGCCAGGGAGGTTATTTGATCCACAATTTCCAAGTGCGCGGATGACAGCAGATCCAGGTCGTTTTCGTACAGCAATGCGGGTATTACGGCCTGCCGGGTTGCATCCACTGGAACCTGGTCGGGTTTTACACGGCTAAACAACTCGGGATTGCTCCGGGTAGTTTGGGCAATAGACGCCTCCTTTAAGTAAGCAATATACAGGTCTCGCTCGCCAATTCCACCCAACCTGTTGGACGAAAAAAAGGCGGTTCGTCCGTCGCTGGAGAGGCGGTAGAACGCATCGTCTTCGGGCGCATTGATGGGTGTTCCCATATTGACTGCTTTGCCCCATTTCGCTTTTTTATCGTCAAAATGGGACGTGTACACATCCAATCCGCCCATACCTTCCGGTCGGTTGCTGCTAAAAAAGAGGCTGCGCCCATCATTTGCCAAAAAGGGTGTCGTCTCATCGTAGGCGGAATTGATGTCTGATCCTAAATGGGTAGGTTCCGACCAAGCAGTGTCTGTAAACGTGGTGAACCAAAGGTCTAGTCCGCCTAGTCCACCCGGGCGGCGACTGGAAAAAACAATGGTACGTTCATTGAAAAAAAAAGGGTAACAATCTCCTTCGGCGGCATTTACCGGACTGTGAAAAGTAGGCGGCAGCAGGGCGTACTCATCTTTTTTTGTGGCGGTATCGGCCAATATTTCGCCACTGTAGGTGGTGAAACCGCGAAAGAAGTACAATACTTGGCCATTGGCATTGAATCCCAAGGGAACCTCAAAACGCGAGGAGTTCAGCAACCCGCCAAGGTTTCCGGCGGACTCCCAACCACTGCTGTTGAGTTGTGCGACAAACATATCGCTGCTCCAGTGGCCTTTTTGAGCATCTTCATATCCAATATTGTTGCGCAGGCCCCCATTGCAACCTGCTCTGGCAGCAGCAAAGTACAGCCGATCAGGATGGTTGACGGAGGGTAGGGGCGCAAATTCGTCACCGGGCGTGTTCACGGAAGTCCCCAGGTTTTCCACGAGGGCAATCTCAGGGTTTTCCGGTATTTGCATACCTTGAACACAACGACGAATTTGATCGGCGGCATTTTCGCGCAAGGGGTGTTTTTCGCCACATACCCGCAGGAAAGTCTTGTACCATACAATGGCTTTTTCCCAGTCAGAAAGTCCGTGCAGGGTGCGAGCGAGATAGTAATACAGGTTGGGATCTCGGTTATTGGGCGATTTAGCAGTTACGTATTCCAGGTATTTGCGTGCTTCTGCACCATGTCCCAGTTGGTAGTGTACGATTCCGAGTTTGGTCAGGACGCTTAGATCGCCTGGTTTAGCTTCCTGGTATTGGTTGAGCAGGGACAAAGCCACGGCCCATTGGCCGTTTTCAAAGGCTTTTTCACCGTTCCGTTTAACATCGGCCGGCTTTTGCGCGACCACTGGTGCAGCCAGGAGGCATCCAATTAAAAAGAGTAGGGTACTGTGGGACATCAATATTTCGTTCAAAGGGTGATACCGGATGTAAGATGGTGTTTGTGTAGCGGAATCGAGCACCATTTAGATTGGTTGCGGTCGCAAAAATACCGTTTTTCGGGTGTCACAACGCGTTGTTTGATGAAATGTCGAACCATTCAGGTCAAACTGCGTTTTCAAACCTTGTCGTTCGCTAGTTTTTCTGCAAATTTGCCCCCCGCTTTGCGGCAATCTTTTACACGCGTCTATAAAAACGGTCAAAAAGTCAACATTCAACCGTCAACTGCCACATGCTCGATCTTTCATTTCAATACCCCGCTTGGTTTCTGATTTTTTGTGTTTTACTGGGACTGGGTTATGCCATGTTGCTGTATTACCGCGATACCACTTTTCGTGCGCAATCCAAGAACCTCAACCGCTGGCTTGGCCTGTTGCGCTGGGCAACAATTACCCTCCTGAGCGCACTGCTACTGTCCCCATTGCTGAAAAGCCTGCTGACAGAAACAAAAAAACCGGTGATTGTGTTGGCGCAGGACCAATCGGAAAGCGTGGCCACCGACTTGCAAGGCCAAGCGCTTGAACAGTACAAACAAAACTGGAATCTGCTCCGTGAGGGGCTTTCTGCTGACTATGAAGTACATGAAATTGCCTTTGGCGACCAAGTGCGGGAAGGGGTAGATTTCGCGTTCAACGACAAAATTACCAACTTTTCACAGCTGTTACGCGGGGTGTATGATCTGTATGGCGGACAGAATTTGGGTGCTGTGGTGGTGGCTTCTGATGGCATATACAACCAAGGTAGCAATCCTTCTTACTCGGATGTAGCCATTTCCGCACCTGTTTACACGGTCGCACTGGGCGATACCACCCCCAAGCAAGACTTGTTGGTAAAGCGTGTTTTCCACAATAAAATTGCGTATTTAGGCGATAAATTCACCCTGCAAATTGACCTGACGGCCAACAACTGTGCCAGTAAGCAGACTGTTTTGAACATCAGTAAAATAGTGGATGGGCAGGCTCGAACCTTGCAAAGCATTCCGATCAACATCCAAGGCAACGATTTCTTTCTCACCAAAGAGGTCCAAATTGAAGCCGATAAGCCCGGCGTGGCAGAATACCTCATCACCGTGGCGGGTTTGCCCGGCGAGGTCACTGTGGCCAACAATCGCAAAGAAATTTTCATAGACGTGCTCGATGCCCGTCAGAAAATCCTCCTGCTTGCCAACAGTCCGCACCCTGACCTCTCGGCGATAAAAACGACCTTGGAAGGCAACAAAAACTACCAAGTGAGTTTGGCGTACATCGCAGACCCGGGAATTGACCCCGTAAAATATGATTTCATCGTCTTGCACAACCTGCCTTCCACCACCAACGATATTGCCGGGTTGCTCAACACCTTGAATGAAAAGCGTATTCCACGGATGTTCATTGCCGGGATGCAAACAGGATATGCAGCACTCTCCAAGGCACAAGGGTTGGCCTCGGTTCAAAGTGATGGCAAACAAAGCGACGATGTACAAGGCATTGTATCGTCAAAATTCGCGGCCTTTACCCTCAGTCAACGCGTAATGGAGGTGTTGCCCTCGTTTAATCCACTGACGGCCGCTTTCGGCAATTTTGCGGCTACTCCCCAGGCCCAGGTTCTCCTGACCAAACGCATCGGCAAGGTGGACACAGATCAGCCACTGTTGGCAGTGGGTGAAACAAACGGCATCAAAACCGGTATTTTACTCGCCGAGGGACTTTGGAAATGGCGTTTATTTGATTTCTTACAGCACCAGAACAACGAAGTTTTTGACGAATTGATCGGTAAAACGGTACAGTATTTGTCTGTGAAAGAAGACAAGCGCAAGTTTAGAATCAACCTGGATAAGAATATTTTCAATGAAAATGAACCCGTAACCTTCGGGGCAGAATTGTACAACGACAACTATGAACTCACCAATACCCAAGACGTTTCCATGAGCATCCGAAACCGCGATGGAAAGGAATTTACGTACACCTTCAATAAACTTGGCAAGGCTTATGCGCTCAATGCCGGTATTTTGCCCGTTGGCGCCTATACCTACAAAGCTGAAACCAATTTTAATGGGGTGGCACTGGCGTATGAGGGCCGATTCAGCGTGCAGCCCATTCAGTTGGAACTCTTTGAAACAACGGCCAATCATGCAGTATTACGCGCTTTGAGCACGAAATTTGGCGGAGAAACTGTTTTTCCTGCGCAATTGACCAGTATCCTTGAGAAAATCAAGGCCAATCAAACCGTAAAACCAGTTATTTACCAGACCACCAGCACCAATCCGCTCATCAATTTGAAGTGGATATTTGCGCTGTTGGCACTCCTGCTGTCTGCTGAATGGTTTTTGAGGAGATATTTCGGGTCGTATTAATGGGAAGTGCTTTATCGGGCGTTGAACGGTGGGCCGCTGACTTATGTGGGGTGCATGACTCCTTCTTTGGCAACGCCAAGAGGTCATGCACCCCACTTTTTTGCCTCAGACGCAGTTACTCCACAAAAATGATTTCGCCCGGCGCAATCCCGGTTCTGAATGTTCCAACAATGCTGCCATCTTGCTTGCGGATCACCACCTCGCCGGCGGAGTTGAAATCTTTGGCATCGGAACAATAAAAATCTCCCGTGACGGGGTGCACAGCCAGTCCGTAAGCTGCTTGGTCAAACAATTTTCTGGGCGGAAGATTCAAGGCTACGTCATAAATGGCTGTTCCACTCGTGAAATAGTACGCGCCATGGAAAACCGCCAAATCGTCTGAGCCCTTTGGCGCTGAAAATCCCTCAAACAGGTCAAAAGGCTTTCCAATCCATCCTTCAGCGTTGCTGTCTGACCAGTCGCCACGGCACAACACCCTTTGTACCAATCCGTAAATGGTGGATCCTGTTTGGAAACAACAAGGGTTCTTTTGTCCAGGGAGTACGGTTCTTACCACCGTATCTTCCTGGTTTAAGTAAAAACTGGCCAGTGTGCTGTCTGTGCCGTATCCACCGGCGTTTGGCACAAACAATTGGGTCCCATCTTGGGAAAGTGTCAGTTTCTCCGGGCCGCTGCCTGTTGGAATTTCCTTGACAACCTCGTTGGTCCACAAGTTAATTCTGGCGACACTCCCCGACACCCCATCTGCCCCCCACTGGCTTACGTATGCGGTGTTGTAGTCAATGCCCAAGAAATACCGGGGCAAGGCCAAGCCACCGATGGTGTCCAGGAACTCAAAGGTTTGGGCATCTACCACCACGATGCGGTTGGCGCCATTGACCACAATATAACCTTTGCCGTTGTGGAAGGTGAGCGACTGGACAAATTGGCCCAAAACCGCACCGCCGTTTGCTTTTTCATAAATGGAATCCTGAACTTCACCCGTCGCGGGGTTAAACCAACTGATGGTGCCTGTACCGCCCCAAGGGCCTTCATTGACCACAAAAACGCCCGAGGTATAGCGTGTCGGCTCAGGGTAACATTCCTCGCAATATTTGTTACAGGATAAAAATGGCAGTGTAAACGCCAATAAAATGGTGTAAATAAGTTTGACTTTCATTTTGTAGTTTAAATAACGTAACTGGTTAGCGTGGTCGCGTCTGGGACCAAAAAGGCCGATTTTTTGCAAAAAAAACTAATTTTTGGCAGGCCGTAGCAGGGCTACGCTCAAAAAAATGGTGAAGTATGGCGAAAAACAGGCCCTTGTGGGCGAGGCATCGTGCCACCCAACCAGTTACAAATAGTGAAAATGAAAGGCAAACGGGGAAAAGACGAATAGGCGCCATGGCGGCGACACCAGACGATCCCGTTCGAGAGCCTTCTACCCGAAGCCCAAATGAACATATCGCTGTTGGCAGGTCTTCTGGCTTGTTTCAGCGGTGAGCGCCTTCCCAGGTTTACCCAGTGGCTGCGTGCGGTACCCATCACGTAATCACGCCGATCGGCTATATGCCATCGGGTATTAATAGACGGGTATCATGACGCGTGCTCATCGCCTTGTTTGAAACTTACAGCAGCGGGGACTGCTCCGGAATTACACCGGATTCCCTTTTCATCCCGACCTGCGTCGGGAACCAATAAACGGCTACAAAGGTATGTTATCAAGCGCGATTTTCAGGCACATTCGTCTTTTGTGGCAAACCTGTCCGATGGAATGAAAAAAGTCATCCACTATGCTGTAGTTTTGCGGGCCTTACCACCCTAAGTAGTTACTTCCAAAAATGTAACTGATTGGGTGGCACGCTGTCTGGCCCAAAAATGCCCACTTTTTCGACTCAGACGCAACCACCTAACCAGTTTCCAAAATATATTGCTGTGCCAACTGCTGCTCCCCTAAAAAAGAAAGTAAAAAAGTCTGAAATCCAATCATTTACACCACGGGAAATATTGGAAAAAGCTTTTCGAATCATGGCAACTGCCAAGGCCATGACGGATATTTACGAGGCGAATTTTAAGTTTGTCTCGAAATATGTACACGCAACTTCTCGCGGTCATGAAGCCATTCAATTGGCTGTCGGCATGCAACTTGAACCTTTTGATTTTGCGTATCCTTATTACCGCGACGATGCTATGTTGCTGGGCATGGGACTGCGTCCGTATGATCTCATGTTGCAGTTGATGGCCAAGCGCGATGATCCTTTTTCCGGCGGGCGCTCCTACTATTGCCATCCATCCTTGCGCGATGAGCGTTTTCCGAAAATACCCCATCAAAGCAGTGCAACTGGCATGCAGGCCATTCCGGCAACGGGTGCTGCGCTTGGCTTGTGGTACCATGAAAAAATGGGCGAAGTAGAGCAGTTTCCCGTGGTGGTTTGTTCCCTGGGCGATGCTGCTGTCACAGAGGGCGAAATTGCGGAAGCATTTCAAATGGCGGTATTGAAAAAGCTGCCCATTTTGTACTTGGTTCAGGACAATGGCTGGGATATTTCCGCCAATGCCGCTGAAACAAGGGTGGCAGACGCGGCAACCTATGCCCAAGGATTTCCAGGATTAGAAGCTGTCCGCGTCGAAGGCAATGATTTTGTCGAATGCTGGACCACCGTGCAGGATATTATAGCGAAAATTCGCCTTGAACGCCGTCCGTTTTTGCTACATGCGCGCGTGCCATTGTTGAATCACCATACCTCCGGCGTGCGAAAAGAATGGTACCGCGACGATTTGGAGGAACATGAAAAACGCGATCCATATCCCATTTTGAGGCATAAACTGCTCGAAACAGGGTTTTCAGAGGAGGAGATTCAACTGCTGGAAAGTGTTGCAATCGACACGGTTGCCCGTGACTTTGAAGCGGCCAAAAATGCAGAAGATCCCCGACCGGAAGACTTGTTTACCCATGATTTTGCGCCCACAACCATTACGGAGGAACGCGGCGAGCGTGCGCCTGCGGGGGGTGAGGTCAAGGTGATGGTTGATTGTGCGTTGTTCGCCATTGAGGAACTTATGCGCAAACACCCGGATTGTCTGTTGTATGGGCAGGATGTGGGCAGGCGACTAGGTGGTGTGTTTCGCGAAGCCGCAACCTTGGCCGAAAAATTTGGTGACAGTCGGGTTTTCAATACACCCATTCAGGAAGCCTTTATTGTGGGCAGCACTGCGGGGATGAGCGCTGTGGGACTGAAGCCAATTGTGGAGGTTCAATTTGCCGACTATATCTGGCCTGGACTCAACCAACTCTTTACGGAGGTTGCCCGTTCTTGTTACCTGACCAACGGCAAATGGCCGGTTGGATGCGTCATACGGGTGCCCATTGGCGCTTACGGCAGTGGTGGGCCCTACCACAGCAGCAGCGTGGAGACGGTATTGACACAAATACGGGGCGTGAAAATTGCCTATCCGAGCAATGGCGCCGACTTGAAAGGCTTGTTAAAATCGGCTTGGTATGACCCCAATCCGGTGGTAATTTTCGAACACAAGGGGCTCTATTGGAGTAAGGTGCGTGGCACCGAAACTGCTAGGTGTGTGGAGCCCGACGAGGATTATGTGGTGCCTTTTGGCAAGGCCTTTACCGTTCTAATGGCCGACCAACAGCGTGTTCAACGCGGTGAGACGATGGCGGTTATTACCTACGGCATGGGCGTCCACTGGGCACTCAACGCAGCACAGGAGCAATTTCCCGGCCAGGTTGAAATTGTGGACTTGCGCACCTTGTGCCCCATAGATGAAGAAGCCATGTACGCAGCAACACGCCGCCATGGGAAAGTATTGGTGGTCACCGAAGAGCAGGTGAACGGATCCTTCGCGCAAACACTTGCCGCACGCATCCAAGAGCACTGCTTTACCCATTTGGATGGACCAGTGCGTACCCTTGGTGCTGAAAACATGCCGGCAGTTCCCTTAAACACGACCTTGGAACAGGCCATGATTCCGTCCATTGAAAAAGTAGCCGCAGCCATGGCCGCAGTGCTGGCTTGGTAAGATCAGATCAGGGGTGCCAGTATTGTTGTCAGTTCCGAAACCGATGACAACAGTCCATCATTGTCGAGAGCAGCGAGTTGAGCTGCTGGGTGCGTGCCGTTCGTAACGGCCAGCGACAGCAGACAACCTGCGTTTCTGCCTTCGGCGAGGTCCACTGGCGTGTCACCAACTTTAACCACTTCTTTTGGGTCGGTGATGCCGAAATGCGCCATGGCGGCTTGTATCATAAAAGGAGCTGGCCGACCGGCGGGCACCTCGTCGCTGGTTACGACGAAATCAATGATTTCGCCTGTTTCCCATCCCAAGCGGTTGAGAATAATATCGGTTACCAACCGGTAGAAACCCGTGTTCAGCGCTATTTTGATGTTGTTTTTTCGACACCATTCAAACACTTCGAGGGCGCCATCTGTTGGTACTACCGGTTGTGTTAGGTAATATTCTTCCAGTATTTCGCGAAACAAGTCGTAAGACACCATCGCTTTTGCATCCACCATTTCTGAGGTAGCATCCTCCAATTGCTCTTCCCACAACATTTTAAACACGGTTAGCTTTGAAACACCCATCAATGCGTTGAGGCGGTCATCGGTAGCGTGGATACCGGTTTGTATGCAGGCTTCCCGGAAGCAGTACAGCACTTCGTCGCGGTCGCGAACAGTTGTGCCAGCAATATCGAATACAATAAGTTTAACCATTTAAGCGGAGCGTCGAGATAAGTGAAGCAATAAACCGCAAAAGTAGCAGGTCTCATATTGCCCCAGCATGAAGTTTTAGGCCCCAATATGAATGTTTTGTAACCAATTTGTTACGTTTGATGGAAGTGATGCAGCGGTGCCCTTACTATCCCTACACTTGCACCATGGAAACCATAGGATCCTCCTCGGTACGTCGTTGGCTCATAAAATCTCCTTCCGTTGTACAAGTGTTGTACACCTGTTTGGTAGCATTCACGGCATACTGTTGTATGTACGCCATGCGGAAGCCGTTTACGGCAGCCAGCTATGCGGGTTTGGAGTGGCATGGTATTCAATTCAAGATAGTGTTGGTGGTGAGCCAGGTGTTGGGCTATGCTATTTCCAAATTTATCGGCATACGCATCATCAGTTCCATGAAACAGGCACACCGCAGCGTGTGGATGATCGGGTTGTTGTTGTTGGCATTGCTTTCCTTGTTGGGTTTTGCCCTCACGCCATTTCCGTACAATGCGCTGTGGCTGTTTGTGAATGGGTTGCCTCTGGGCATGATTTGGGGAGTTATTTTTGGATACATTGAGGGGCGAAGAACGACGGAAGTGCTGGCGGCTGCGTTGAGTGTAAATTTCATCCTTTCCAGCGGTTTTGTAAAATCTGTGGGTCAATGGGTATTGACAGAGAAAGGCGTTCCCGAGTTTTGGATGCCATTTGTGGTGGGAATGATTTTTCTCCCATTGTTGCTGTTGTCTATTGGGTTGTTGGAACAAATACCTCCACCCAGTGATGCTGACAAAGCCCAACGCCATGTTCGCACGCCGATGACGGCGGTTGACCGGCGTGCGCTGTGGCGTCGTTATGCGCCTGGATTTGCACTGTTGATGGGTGTTTACTTGTTGCTCACCATCATTCGGGATGTGCGCGACAATTTTGCGGTGGAGATATGGACAGAGCTTGGTTTTGGGGGGCGCACGGCGATATTAACCACGGCTGAAATACCAGTGGCGGTACTCACACTCTTGGGGTTGGCGGCGTTGATAGCGGTTAAAAACAACTTCAAAGCCTTCTGGTTGAACCATGGGCTCACGTTGGGCGGTGGGGCAACCCTTGCAGGATCCACCTTTTTGTTTCAACAACATTGGATTGACCCTTTCACGTGGATGGTGTTGAGTGGATTTGCCCTGTTTGTGCCCTATATTATTTTCAATGGAATATTATTCGACCGACTTTTAGCCGCATTTCGGGAGCCCGGCAATGTGGGTTTTCTGATGTATGTGGCCGATGCCATTGGGTATTTAGGCAGTGTATTGGTTTTGTTGTGGCGTAATTTTGGTTTCTCAAAAATGAGTTGGATTGAATTTTACTGCGACCTGTGTTATGTTGGCTCCTCATTAATTATCGCCATGATGGTTTTTTCTTGGGTATTTTTCCAATCAAAGTCACGTGTTGATCGCACCGGCTTGGCGACCATCTAAGTCGTTACACAGGTGTTTTCGATCGCTCTAATCACTATAATCTCAGCGTAATTGTTTCGCGTGGTCGCGTCTGAGCAAAAAAATGGACCATTTTGGGCCAGACAGCGTGCCACCTAACCAGTTACATCTCAGCATAACAACAATTATTAACCATGAAAAAGAAATATGACGTAGCGGTAGTGGGTGCCGGCATTGTTGGACTAGCCGTGGCGCTGACTGCAGCCAAACAAGGTAAAAAAGTGGTGGTTTTTGATCGAAGTCCCCGCTCCATGGGTGCCAGTATCCGAAATTTTGGTCTAATTTGGCCTATTGGCCAATCGGCAGGCGCCAATCTAGACAGGGCCATGCGCAGCCGTGGTGTCTGGTTGGATCTAGCAGAAAAAGCAGGGATAGATTTGGCTGAAAACGGCTCACTGACCCTCGCATACCACGACGACGAACAGGCAGTATTGGAGGAATTCGCGGACAAGTCCCTTGAAAATGGCTACGATTGCGCGCTGTTGACGCCATCAGAGATTGCAGAAAAGTCTCCGGCTACCCGCACGGAAGGTTTGAAATCGGGTTTGTGGAGCCGTACCGAGTGCACGGTATCCTCCCGTCAGGCATTGCCCCAACTGGCTGCTTATCTGGAAGAGGCAATGGGCGTTGATTTTTACTGGAGCCGCGCGATTACCCATGTAGAGCCTGGTCATGTGTCAGATTTTTATGAAGTGTGGGGCGCTGAACGGGTCTATATCTGTGGTGGTCAGGATTTCGAAACGCTGTATCCAAAAACATTTGCTGAAAGCGGCATTACCCGCTGTAAATTACAGATGATGCGTACCGCCAGCCAGCCGGAAGCCTGGAAACTTGGTCCGTCTTTGTGCGCCGGATTAACATTGCGCCACTATGATAATTTTGCCGATTGCCCCTCTCTGGCGGCCGTCGATGCCCGTTATGACCTCGAAAATCCGTTTTTTAAACAATGGGGCATTCACGTTTTGTTGTCCCAAAACAGCTTTGGAGAGTTGATCATTGGCGATAGTCATGAGTATGGTTGGGATGTTCAACCCTTTGATCAAGCAGACATCAACCGGGAAATTATGGAATACCTGCGCACGTTTGCACATTTTCCGGATGTTGACATCGCAGAGATGTGGCATGGTATTTATCCCAAAATACCCGGCAAAACATCGTTGGTGCAGGAAGTTGAGCCCAATATATGGGTCGTGAATGGGCTCAGCGGGGCCGGCATGACCCTGAGTTTTGGCCTGGCAGGGGAGATCGTATAGCCACAACGGTTTCACTAAAGTAAACCAATACCAAGCACACAAACCATCCCAACATCAGTCGGTTATGATCAACATCATTGATTTATACAAACAACATGGCCATGCTGAGTACATCGGCGAGCCCGTGTCTCAACTGGAACATGCTTACCAAGCAGGCCACCTCGCCCTGTCTGCCGGGGCAACGCCAGACGTCGTAATAGCAGCCTTTTTGCACGATATCGGTCACCTGTGTGCTGACGCGGGGGTAGCCCAGATGGACGGACTGGGCACGATGCACCACGAACAGGTGGGTGCCGATTTCTTGCGCGCCCACGGCTTGCCCGAACGTGTTGCCAAATTGACGGAAAGCCATGTTCAGGCCAAACGTTACCTAACCTTTACCAACCCTGATTATTACAACGGACTTTCTGACGCCAGCCGTGGCACCTTGCGTTGGCAAGGCGGCCCGATGAATGAAGCCGAAGCCCGTGACTTTGAACAAGACCCTGACTTTGAGGTGATTTTACAGTTGAGACAATGGGATGAACAGGCGAAAATAGAAGGTCAACCAGTATCAGATTTGACGATTTTTGAATCCATCCTCCATGAAATGAACAGTCTTTAGTGGGCTTGTAACGGCGGGTATTTACATAACTTTACACAGGCTTGTTCCAAACTTAACACCCATAATAATGGTGCGATAAAACACCTATCTACTTTTGCATCGTGTTATTTACAAGTGCTCTCTGATATGTTTTCAGGGGATTACTATTGCTTTGAAAAGTTTCTAACTATTGAAGTGACGCGTACATAATTTCTTTCTTCTAAACTAAATTTTTTCTGATTATGAAGGTTCAACAACCCACCTTCAAGGGTGCAATCTGTGCCCTTGCAGTACTTTTCATGTCCTGTGCCACCTTGCTCGCGCAACGAGTGAGTGGCATTGTTTTGGACGCTGAAACCAACGAGGCCCTTCCAGGTGCATCGGTAATGGTAAAAAACACGACCCGTGGCACCAGTTCCGATGGCAACGGAAAATTTGTGATGGAAGCCAAGGTTGGAGAGGTTTTGGTCGTTTCTTATGTTGGCTACGACCAACAAGAAATTTCCATTGGTGCCTCTATTACCTTTGAAATTCGTTTGATTGGTGGTAAATTGCTCGACGAAGCAGTTGTTACGGGTCTCGGTTTCAAGAAGGACAAAGCGCGTCTTGGGTATGCTACTCAAGAAGTAAAAGGCGCTGATTTATTGAAAGCGCGCGAGCCCAATCCAATCAACTCTTTGGTGGGCAAGGTAGCCGGTCTAACGGTCGGTGCATCCACTGAATTGTTGGGCGCACCAAGCCTCAGCCTCCGCGGATCTACCCCGATCTTTGTCGTGGATGGGGTGCCAATCAACTCTGACACTTGGAACATCAGTGCTGATGACATCGAAACCTATACGGTGTTGAAAGGCCCTGCGGCTGCTGCACTCTATGGTTTTAGGTCGCAAGATGGTGTGATCATGATCACCACCAAAAAAGGAGTTTCCGGCCGTACGACGGTGGAGTTTAACACCAGCCAAATGATGGAAAAAGGCTTCAACGCGCTGCCAACCGTACAGGACGAATATGGACCTGGCGACCATGGACGCTACTCGTTCGTGGATGGCCGCGGGGGTGGCCTCAACGATGGCGACTATGATGTTTGGGGCCCACGCTTCGAAGGTCAGGCATTGCCACAGTATGACAGCCCGATCGATGCACAAACAGGAGAAAGAACAGCTACTCCTTGGACCGCTCGTGGTACTGATAACCTGGAACGCTTCTTGCGCCCCGGATTTCAAAGCAATAATAACATTGCAGTTACAACTGGTACTGACAAATCTCAGTTTCGTTATTCTACTTCCTACAACTACACAGGAGGTATGGTACCGAACACCCAATTGAACGTGGCCAATTTCAACGTTTCAGGGGGACTTGATTTCTCTGATAAAATTCGCCTTGAGGCCAATATCAACTACAACCGTCAGTTTACGGACAATATTCCCGATGTACAATATGGTCCAAATTCCATGATCTACAACATCATCATCTGGGGTGCGGCAGACTGGAACGTGGACGATATGCAAAACTACTGGCAACCAGGTAAAGAAGGTACCCAGCAGATTTATGCTGAATACCAACGCTACAACAATCCTTGGTTCCTGGCGAAAGAATGGTTGCGTGGTCACCAAAAAACGGATGTATTTGGTCAAACAGCCATTTCTTATAAGTTTGCGCCAGGCTTTTCAGCCAAATTGCGCACCGCCGTTACTACCTATGACCTTACACGTTCTGAAAAGTTCCCGTATTCTGCTACGGTGTACGGACGTGAAGAAGCGCGTGGTGATTACCGTGAAGACAAGCGCTCACTCTTCGAAAACAACACCGACCTGACCATTAATATGGATAAGAACATCGGTGATAATTTCAGCGTGAACGCTTTGGTTGGGGGCAATATTCGCTCTTTCCAATACAATTCAAGCTATGTGACCACCGATTACCTGAATGTACCGGGTTTATACACTTTTAGCAATTCATCAAATCCTATTAAGGCATTTGATTTTGATTCTAAAATGTTGGTTAACAGTGGATTTTATTCCGCTGATTTCGGCTTCAAAAATATTATCTTCGTGAACACAACAGGTCGGGTTGACAAACTTTCAACACTGCCTAAAGGAAACAATACGTTTTTCTACCCATCTGTTAGCACTTCTTTGGTGGTGTCTGAAATGGCTGATTTGGGCCCTGTTTCTTTTTTGAAATTGCGTGCAGCTTACGCCAATGTTAAAGCCGGTTTGACCGCTAAAACCATTGGTGCTACACCATCTGCTGCCTATCCAATCGGTTACGGATCGTACTATTCTTCTTCTTATGACGGCCCGACGTACGAAAATTCATCTGTTTACAATTCCCCACTGGTGTACAACAACCAACCGGGTTCTTACTTTTCCAACACCATTTCCAACGCCAATCTTCAGCCGCTTAATCGTACGAACTACGAAGCAGGTGTAGAAGCCAAAATCATGCGCAACCGTATTGGCGTTGACCTTACTTGGTTCCGTTACGTGGATGGTCCACAAATATTTGCAGTACCGCTTTCTGAAGCAACCGGCTACACCAGCCAATTGGTAAATGCGGTAAAAACACAGCGTCAAGGTTGGGAAGCTACCATCAATGGCTCACCTGTTCGCCCGGAAAAACCCGGTGATTTCTCTTGGGATGTGTTGGCCAACTGGAGCACGTTCAAAGAAACCTTCTTGGAACTGCCAACAGGGCTTGACCGTATCTATGGCTTCTTTGAAAAAGGAGACCGTACAGACAAATACTACGACCGTGCTTTCGTCCGCACCAGCGATGGACAGATCATCAATGACGGATCTGGCCGCCCAATCATCAATCCTACGGCACAATTCCTTGGAAACCAAAATCCTGACTGGGTGTGGGGCTTGTACAACAAGTTCTCTTACAAAGGTTTGAGTCTTGGTATTCAGTTTGATGGCCGCGTTGGCGGTGTTATCACAGACTATTTGCGTCGTCAAACATTCCGCGGCGGTCGCAACATCGAGACAACCGAAGGCGCAATGGGGGCAGCTCGTCTCCTGGACTGGGAAAACCAAAAAGCAGGCAAATACAACAACCCACAAGAAAATGGCAATTGGGTTGGTGAAGGTGTTGTCGTTAGCAACGGTGTTGCCATTCAGTACGATCAATTTGGTAAAATCACCAATTACGACCAATTGCAATTTACCCAGAATGGTACCAAAACGTTCCTGCAAGATTATATCAGCCGCTACTACAGCCCAGCTGAAGGAAGTCTGATGAGCCGTACGTTCTCAAAACTGCGTGAAGTGACCATCACCTACCAAATGCCGGAAAAGTGGTTTGCAAAGGGCAATATTATCCGCTCTGCTTCTGTGTCACTGGTAGGCCGCAACCTGCTGTACTTCGCTGAATTTAAGGATATTGACCTCGATACCTACGTTGGTCACAACTACTCAGGAGCAGGTTACTCTGATCTACAGTCGCCGACCGCCAAGCGTTACGGTATTAATTTGAATGTAACTTTTTAATTCACGGTTTATTTCAAGGAGTTTTCTGAATGCAACACCAATGGGTGTGTTATTCTTCCAAAGGAATTCTAAACCATTAAAAAACAGATTATTACAATGAAAAATATAAAATTTCTTTTCATGCTGCTGGCCTTTGTTTTTGCTGCCAATGGCTGTCAAAAATTTGAAGACTTGGAGTCTGATCCCAATCGCTCTACGTCTGCATCACCTTCGCTTGTTTTGCGGGGTATCCTGAAAGATGTTTACGATTCTCCTTGGGACGACGAGAGCCGCTGGTGCCAGTATTGGTGTATCAATTACAACTACTACGGCACCAACGAATATTGGACTGGATCAGCCGATTTCCGCTATACAACGTTGAAAAATGTGTTGAAAATGGAGGAAGAAGCTGCGCGTATTAACCTTCCAACGGTCAATGCTTACAGCTCAGTGGGCAAATTTTTACGCGCCTATTTTTACTACCAAATGACGATGCGCGTGGGTGACGTTCCCATGTCTGAGGCATTGAAAGGTGCTGACAACGTGTTTCCAAAATACGATACTCAAAAAGAAGTTTTTGCGCAAATACTGACTTGGCTCGACGAGGCTAATTCCGATTTGGCTGCTCGTATCGCGGATGCCGACAACACGCTCCAAGGTGATATTTACTACGGTGGTGATTTGCGCCTTTGGCAAAAAGCTGTGAATAGCTACAAATTGCGTGTTTTGATCCAGATGAGCAATAAATCTGCTGATGCAACTTTGAATATTGGCGGTCAGTTTTCAAAAATCCTCAGCGATCCAGCCAAGTATCCAGTGTTTGAAGGCAATGGGGATGATTTGGCGCTGCAATACAATGCAGTTTCTGACAAGTATCCAACAAACCCGGATAATTTCGGTTTTGACGCTTTGCGCAACAACATGTCTGCCACGCACATCGGTTTGCTGACGTCTCTGAAGGATCCACGGGTGTTCGTGGTTGCTGAACCCGGTACGTATTACACCGATACCCTTGGTTTGTCACGCACTGATTTTAATGCGTATGTAGGTGCGCCATTTGATGAGGGTCTCGATGCCATGTCTTCAAAAGCACAAGGCGGTGTGTATGCCCTGATTGGCCGCAATCGCTACTACAGTGGCTATACTGCTGAACCAGGCGTGCAAATTGGCTATGCTGAAATGTGTTTCAATATCGCAGAGGGTATCAACCGCGGTTGGTACAACGCAGGAAATGCGTCTGACTGGTACCAAAAAGGTATTACTGCTTCGATGAATTTCTTCGGAATCAGCGATGCTGCCGGTATTGCGGCTTATTTGGCCCAGCCACTGGTAGGGTACAAAGGCAACAATGCCGATGGCTTAGCGCAAATTTTGGAGCAGCGTTATCTTGCGCTTTTCCAACAAGCAGGCTTGGAGTCTTACTTCCACTGGCGTCGTACAGGTGCTCCAACGTTCGCGTTTGGTGGGCCAGGCACAGGAAACTCCGGCTTGATTCCACGGCGTTTTCAGTACCCAACGAGCGAGCGTGACAACAATTCAGCCAATTATGAAGCCGCGCTTCAGCGGCAGTTTGGCAATGCCAACGACAATGTGAACGATGAACTTTGGATCACAAAAAACTAAGTAACTGGTTAGCGTGGTCGCGCCTGAAAAAAAATAGAATTTTTTTGGGCCAGACAACTCGCCAACTATCCAATTACTAAAAGTTAAACCTGGTATTAAACGGGCTTGGTACAGTTGCCAAGCCCGTTTCAGGTTAAATTCCACACAACCAGTTACTAATTTCGAATATATCGCTATTCTTGCAGGAAATAGTTTATAAAATGTCGAAAACTACCTTTTTTATGCTCTTAGCCTGTATTGCTATTAATCAGGCAGTGCATGCCCAAGACAGCAATATTGAAAAAGACACAACCGAGGCCCATGTGCTGGGTGAATTGGTTGTCACCACCAACAGAACCAGAACAGATCGGTTTGCTGCGCCCGCAGCAATTGATGTCGTGGATATTCAATATTGGAGCAGGTTTCAGCCGCGTACCACTCCCGAAATTCTGCTTCAATTACCCGGTGTGTTTGTACAAAAAACCAACCACGGTGGAGGTTCTCCTTTTATCAGAGGCCTGACGGGCAATCAAACGTTGCTGCTGCTCGATGGTATCCGCCTCAACAACGCCACCTACCGTTATGGTCCCAACCAATACCTCAATACGGTGGACGCGTTTTCACTCGAAAGTATCGAAGTACTCCGCGGCGGCGGTTCTGTCCAATACGGCTCTGATGCCCTCGGCGGCACGGTTCAACTGTTCACAAAAAATGTTGATTTTAGCGAGAAAAACACCTGGAAAGGCGATTTATTGGGCAGGCTATGGTCGCAAGGAATGGAGCAGAGCGCCCACGGATCAATCGGGTTTTCAGGAAAAAATGCCGCTGTACAGGGCGGCGTTTCTGTTCGACATTTTGGCGATTTGGTCGGAGGGGATACGACTGGTGTGCAATCGCCAACGGGCTACGATGAATATGCAGTGGACATAAAATCTAAGATCAGGCTTGGAAAAAACAATACTCTTACGCTGGCGCACAATGAAGTGACACAACGCCATGTGCCCGTATTCCACAAGGTCTTGTTGGAAAATTATAAAACCAATGAATTTGAACCCCAAAAACGGCTGCTTTCGTATGTCCGCATGGATGGTAAAACAAGCTCTAGCGGTATCGACAACTGGTATGTTATCGCTTCCCGCCAGCAAACGGAAGAAGGTAGAATCAGTCAGAAAAATGACGCTACGACCCGCAGGGAGGAACGAGATGACGTGGTGACGTATGGTGTCACCAGCAATATTATGAGTGTTATCACCAAAAGAATAACTTCGAATTCCGGACTCGAATTGTACCAAGACCGTGTTGGCAGTACCCGTCAGGATTTTAATACCAGTGATGGGACCGTTGTTCAAAAGCGCGGCTTATATCCAGATGGTGCGCGGATGTTGAGCATGGCGGTTTTTTCTCTGCAAGAATTTTCATTGGATCGATGGAAAATAACCACAGGCGCACGGTTTAATGCGTATCAAATTGATGTAAATGATGCTGTATTGGGCGCTGTACGCCTCACTCCTGTTGCTTGGGTGTGGAACGCAGGAGTACAACGAATGCTGAATAAACATACAAATGTATTTTTTTCGTACAACTCGGGTTTCAGGGCGCCCAATATTGATGATCTTGGCACCCTCGGTATTGTCGATTTTCGATACGAAGTCCCCAATTATGATTTAAAGCCAGAACGGTCACACAATTTTCAGGTGGGGTTAAAGGCTAAAAATCATTGGCTCCGTACGGAAACGTACGTGTACCACAATGTGTTGAAGCAATTGATTACAAGGGTAAAAACGACCGATACTATTCAGGGATATCCGGTATATGAAAAAGATAATATTGAGCATGCATATATACAAGGTATAGAAAATCAATTTGCTATTAGTCTTCCCCGCCATTTCTTTATCGAGGGCCATCTGGCTTATTGTTTTGGGCAAAATGTAACCAAACAGGAACCCGTTCGTCGAATTCCGCCATTGAATGCTCGGGTTGCGCTCCGGTTCCAGCCCTGTCAACGGTGGTTTTCAGCTGTTGAATGGCTGACAGCTGGCGCCCAAAAGCGACTATCACAAGGTGATTTAGCTGACAACAGAATCCCGTATGGTGGTACACCAGGGTGGTCTGTTTTTAATATTTATGGCGGCTATTCACGGGGTAACCTTCGGGTTAATCTGAATGTTGTCAATGTGCTGAATAAAGATTATCGATTGCATGGATCGGGGGTAAATGGCGCGGGAAGGAGCGTGGTGCTTTCGATTGGGTATAGGTGATTTCTCGCAAAGGCGCGAAGGGAGGAGGCGCGAAGGGAGGAGGCGCGAAGGGTGGTTTCTCGCAAAGGCGCGAAGGCGCGAAGGGTAATTTCTCGCAAAGGCGCGAAGGCGCGAAGGGAGGAGGCGCGAAGGGAGGAGGCGCGAAGGGTAATTTCTCGCAAAGGCGCGAAGGCGCGAAGGGTGGAGGCGCGAAGGGTGGGGGTTCGAAGGGTGGGGGAATTGGTCTTATAAATGGATATTTACAACCCGTTTACGATTCTTTTAAGACCATTTTTGATAAGCCCTTCATTATAATTAATCAGAAGTCCGAGTTTGATATTGGTTAACTTAAGATAAGTGAGTACTTGTTTTTGGTGTACATGCGCGATGGTGGCAATTGATTTTACCTCGATGATTACCTTATTTTCTATGATAAAATCAGCGCGAAAACCCATGTCTAACTTTAGGCCATCCCAATAGACAGGAATAGGTTTCTGACGTTCAATCAGAAAACCAGTTTTGCGCAATTCATAGTCCATAATTTCCTCATAAACAGACTCAAAAAGTCCTGGTCCCAGTTTTTTGTGGATGTTAAAACAACAATCTACAACCTGTTGGGCGATTTCATTTTCATTCATGCTCGATATTTTTACATAAAAGGTATCACATTTTTCCACATTTTCAAAATTTTTTTTGTGAAAAAGCCCTTCCCTTCCCTTTTTTCTCACACACTACCCCCCTCCCTCCGCGCCTCCTCCCTCCGCGCCCCCTCCCTTCGCGTCTCTGCGCCTTCGCGAGAAACTACCCTTAGCGCCTCCTCCCTTCGCGCCCCCTCCCTTCGCGTCTCTGCGCCTTCGCGAGAAACTACCCTTAGCGCCTCCTTCCTTCGCGCCTCTGCGCCTTCGCGAGAACCCCAGCGCCTCTGCGCCTTCGCGATTTGCCTACTGTTCAACCTTTGCGTGCTTTCCGCCCAACGCACGATGCAAGTACCTGGCAGCAACGAAACGGCGCGCGTGAACCCAGCCGGCATCTCCATTTTGCCCTCTGGTCGCTACATTACCCCTGCGGGTCAAGCAGTTCCCGTTACCAACGGCGCGTTTGGTCTCGCCTGTTCACCCGATGAAAAAACTGCGCTGATATTACACCACAACGGTGCCATCAGCGTAGTAGATTTATCTGGCCCCACTCCCTCCGTAATGCGTTTGCCTGCTTACGGTCAGAAAATTGACCGATCAGCTTTCCTGGGAATCGCCTTTGCGCCGGATGGCAAAAAAGCCTATCTCAGTGGTGGCGACGCTGGTGACATTACCATTTTTGACGTGCAAAAACGCGCAATCATCGGCCATTTTACCCTAGACACCCTCTTCAATGGCGTGAAATACAAAGACTCCTTTACTTCCGACCTGATTTTCAACGCTTCAAAAAATGAACTACTCGTGTTGGACAGGGGCAACAACCGCCTGGTGAGAATCAATGTATCCACGGGATTGCCAACGGCTTCCATCCCGGTAGGCAGAATTCCTTTTGGCATCGCACTTTCGCCCGATGGTACCCATGCCTTAGTTGCCAACGTCGGACTATACCAGTATCCCCTCGTCCCGGGCGTGACCTACACCAACAAAGACACCATGATGCTCCAATTCCCGCCCTACGGATTGCCTTCAAAAGAGGCTGAAGAAGGCGTAACCTTGCCCGATGGGCGGTTTATTGCGGGACTTGGCAACGCCTTGGCCGAAGAAGCCATGAGTGTCTGGGTCGTAAATTTGGAACAAAATAAAGTGGTCAGCAAACTTAAAACAGGACTCCAAATTGGCGAAAAAATTGAAGAAGTAGAAATTGTCGGCGGCGCCAGTCCCAATTCCATCGCCGTTGGCAGCCGTTTTGCTTACGTCTCCAACGCAACCAACGACCGCATCACCGTCATTGACTGGAAAAAAGGAAAAATAAAATACGAGATCCCGCTCAAAATAGATCCGCAGATAGATGCATTTCGCGGAATGATTCCTTTTGGACTCAGCCTCTCCAAAGATGAAAAAACACTCTATGTCGCGCTGTTGGGCCTCAATGCCGTTGCCGTTGTGGATGTCAAAAAAAGAGAGACAAAGGGCTTTATTCCGACAGGGTGGGGTACCACGCGCGTTGCTACCACCAACCACCAACAATTGCTCATTCTATCTGCCAGAGGATGGGGTGCCGGCCAAAATGGTGGCAAAGACTTCGTTAGCCCGCCCATGGGTACCTATGTTGGCGATATTCAAGTGGGCTGCTTTCAACAATTGCCAATCCCCGACGATGCCGCACTCGCCATGATGACAGATCGGGTGAAACAAAACACATTCCTCACAACGGTCTTGAAAGACGACGGCGCCAATCCCTGCCCAACAATGGCGGGGCTGCGCAAAAGTCCCATTCGACACATCGTGTATATCACCAAAGAGAACCGCACCTACGACGAATTATTTGGACAAATAAAGGCGGGGAATGGAGATCCAAGCCTGGCCCGCTTTGGGGAAAATGTTGACATCATTACACGCCGTGGGTCGAACAAAGATGTTTCCGATCAACCCGATGATGCTATGCTTGATCAGTCGCCAAAAGATACCCTTCACGGCGTTACAGTGGCCCCCAACCACCTCAAAATTGCCCGAGAATGGTCGATCAGTGACAATTTTTATTGCGATTCAGATGCTTCCATTCACGGACACCACTGGATGATGGGGACGTTACCAAATGAGTATGTAGAAGCCAATTCAGTCGCGAATGGACGTTTTGACCCAGGATCTCCGGCTCCCGGACGTGTGTTTCCACGCTCCACGGGTGGCATAGACCCAGAAGACTACAACGAAATTGGTGGATTGTGGGAAAATCTTGCCAGAAATGGTGTTGATTTCTACAACTTTGGCGAATGCAACGAGTTCAACGGAAACTATGAGGAAAAATTTGATACCGTCTTTGGCGCGGCACACCCGGTAGCCTGGGCAATGCCAACGGTACTCCGCGACCGATCTTGTCACGATTACGCTGGTTTTAATTCCAATATTCCGGATCAATTCCGCGTAGAACAGTTCGAGCGCAACTTCCGAAAAATGTGGCTCAATGGCAAAGATACCATGCCCGCGCTCGTGGCTATTCAACTGCCAAACGACCATACTTCCAGCCCAAGACCAGAAGATGGCTATCCATATATCCATTCCTTTGTAGCCGATAATGATCTTGCACTCGGAAGAATGTTGGAATTCCTCAGCCAAACCCCCTATTGGAAATCAATGCTGGTCGTCGTCACTGAAGATGATCCGCAGGGTGGTGTTGACCATGTGGATGCCCACAGATCCGTGCTCATGCTGGCGGGGCCCTACGTGAAACGCAATGGATACGTTTCGCATCGACATGGTAATTTCGGAGCAATTTTGAAGTTGATTTACAACGTACTGGATGTACCTTATGTCAATCAATATGACGCTACTGCTACCTTGCTGGATGATTTCTTTACGCCAAATCCTGATTTTTCAGCCTACAATGCCGTGCCGAACGACGAAAGGGTGTTCCAACCCAAAAAAGCCATGCGGCTTTACGGACGGGATTTTAACTGGAGGTCTATAAAAATGGGTGTAAAAATGGATGATGCCAAAGAGCAGCGGGACGAGCACTACAAACAACAGGGTAAGTCTTCCAATTGACGATAACGGGAATTGATTCCCAATATTTCCAAACACGGAGGAGGCTGAATGAACATCATTCAGCCTCCTCTTTTTTTTGTGTTAAGAAGGTACATTAAGAACCAGATGGATCAGTTTATTCTTCCGGACATTTTCACCTGTTTCACCAAGCGGTAACCCTTAGCGTCCAGGTTTTTAAAAATCACGTCAATTTCTTTGGTAATATCGCCGATAAAACTCAAGGTATTGAACTTGATGCCAATCTCACCGGACTCTCCCGGCAAAATCTTCTCGGTGGGCCATTGTATATTCATGCACTCACACCCACTTACAAGGTCGATCTCAAGGGCGCGGGTCCCGATGTTGTCAAAAACAAAGATTGCATCCACCATGGTACCTTCCCGAACGACACCGTAAGAAATCAAATCGTCTTTAAATTTAATTTCTCGGTCGGCTGGGTTGGCGGGTGGCAAGGTATCAAGGCTAGTTTCCAGCGCTTCTAGCAAGAAGTACAGGGGCTCAATGGCTTGTTTGCCACTGCTTTGTGTAGGTTGTTTCTCGCGTTTCTCGACTTTCTCGGTGATGATGCTCGTTGGTCCGGAGAGGATTTTGAACTCCGTGCGGCGGTTGACTTGGTGTTCTTCTTCGCTGCATTCAACGCCATTGGTACATGCATTGAGGAGCTTTGTTTCTCCGTAACCTTTTGCAACAATACGATCCTCCTTGATTCCCTTGGCCAGTATCCAGCGTTTTGCACTATCTGCGCGGCGTTGAGACAAGTCCATGTTGTAATCGTCTTTGCCCCGGGCATCGGTGTGCGAGGAAAGTTCAATTTTCATGTCGGGGTACTGTATCATCAGATCGGTGAGGTCCTGCAAGTCAGGTTCAGCATCCGGCCGTATGTCATCTTTGTTGTAATCGTACAGAATATTGTCGAGGCGAATGGGCTCGTTGATGCGAATAGTATCAAACTCAGGTTCTTTTCGTATGAGGCGCAGGGTAATCTTCTTCTCAATACTGGTTGTTTTCTTAATCCCTTGGGTGTTGAACCGGATGGTATCAGGTTTATACCCAGGTGCGTTTGCCACGAGTAAGTATGATTTATCCGGCAACAAGGAAAATCCGAAGTCATTGGAAGCAGGGTTGCTTTTTTCCTCAACGTCCACAGGGCTTTTGGCGGTAACATCCACAACATTGACGGTACAGTTTTTCAAAGGTTGATTTTCCTTTTCTCCTTTTCTTTTCAGGCGAAAAGTGGTGGCCGCAAGGTCAACTTTCACGCGTTCAATTTCCCAAGCATAGATGTCATCGCAGCATGTTTTACTTTTCAGGTTGTTGGGGCCTGGTCGGTTACTGGTGATAAAACCGGTCATGCCATCACCCGAGCGGGAGTAATACTGATCATCGAGGGTTGTGTTGATGCCTGCGGGCAGTATTTTTGGGTCGCTCCACACCGAGCCATTCCATTGCGTTTCATACACATCCATACCGCCCATACTCGGGCGTCCGTTGCTGCTGAACCACAATTTGCCATCTTGATAAAAGGGAGAAGCTTCATCACCTGCGGTATTTACCACTGCACCGAGATTGACGGGCAGGCTAAAAACCCCTTCAGATTTTTTTGCAGCATAAAAAAGGTCAAATCCACCCTTGCCTCCGGGCATATCGGCAACGAAAAACAGTACTTTTTCGCCGAATAGTTCACCTTCACAGGGGTGTTTGGCGATGTAATCACCATTTACACTGGTTATTTCGTTGGCTGCGCCCCAGCCTTCAGATGTTTTGGTGGAGTAGAATATTTTACTTTCCGCAAGCGATTGCCCTTTTTCAGACAGCTGGACGCGGGTGAAATACATTGTTTTGCCATCGGGTGTTACACTTACATTCCCTTGGTGCCAGTCCTCCCGGTTGATTTGCGTGCCGAGTGGCTTTGGCTCACCGAATTCCGCACCGGTGCCTGTTTTACTGGCTGACACAATTTTAGAGTACCAATCGCCTTGTTTCCCATCGACGACCACCACATCTTTAGACATCAGGGTAGCGAAGTACAACTCACCACCACTGTAGGAAGGCGAACCTTCAGTTTGGGGGCTGTTGGCTGTTTTGCCAATATTATTGACGAGGAGCGTTTCGGGTTGTTTCATCTTTCTTGCCAGTTCACACCCGGCAATTTCCCGTTTTGCAGCGGCTTTTAGCGCCTCATCTGTACCGTCTGTAAGGTACTGGTTGAACATATCAATGGCCTCGGTGTGTTTGCCGTTGTATTTCATGCTCAGGGCCAACCAATAGCGCAGTTCCACAAATTCCATTTTCCGGTCGCGTTGTACCAGTCGGTTGAAACCCTTTTCGGCTTTTTCGTAATCACGCAGGTCAAAATTCAACCGTGCAATTTTGGCCGCCAGTACTTTTTCTTTGTTGTCCTCATAAACCTTTTCATACAAGTCGAGTGCAGCATAAGGATTGCTGTTGGCCTCGGCTTCCTGCGCCGATTTCAGATTGGCTTCAGGCGTAGAGCGGTTGATGGGCTGTGCATGAGCGGCCATGGCCGATAGCGTTGCCACGGTGAGAAAAAAGAGCGTTTTTTTTATCATATTACTTTCCGGCGCACCGGTATTGATTTGAACATGGGAGTAAGAAGGCGTTAAAACCTTGGGCAAAGCACCTTGGTTTTGACAACAGAGGGCTTGTATATCTTCACGATATAGTTGGCGGCCAACTCAAAACCGCCACGGTTGTTGCTCACGGAGGTCAAGCTCGATACGTTCACATCGTATGCCAGGCCAACCCGAAGGCTCTTGTATTGCGCGCCGACAATGGGGTGAACGGCGTCCGCCAAACGGTAGCCCAGTCCAAAGAGCAGGGTAATTTCTTTTTCTGGGTTGAACAGGTAAGCGCCCAAGCCTTGCACAATTATTTCATCCGCGCCACTCATGGTTTGGTACACAAAAGAGGGGCTAACGGTGAATTTGTCGCTCATTTTGATGTTGAACTGTCCGGTAGCGACCGACCGACGACCAATCTTGTCTGAACTTGACTGAACACCACCGCCGCCGCCGGTACTGCCGCCGGTGACGAGTCCGTATTTGCCCTGACCAATGTGGTACATGGAATACCCGATGCTGAAGTCCATCACCTTGTTCAGGCGGGATTTCAGGACAATACCGCCATCGATATCGGTCCAACTGGCTTTACCGCGGTTTAAATTGGCAAAGTCAACGTCGAGTGGTTGGTTGTATCCACCGCTGGAAGTTGGGTTGTTAAATCCTTCTGCGAACAGAAAACCATCCGGGGTTAACTTCCGGCTTGCTTGTCCGTACTGTGCGCCGAGGGTGAGGTAAGAAGTCCCCTTTTTGTTGAGGGCCAAGTGGTAAGAAGCGCCCAATTTGGCGGCGCTGTGTGTGAGCTTGCCGATACCCGCCTTGTCGCTGAAAAACATCAGGCCGACGCCTACCCAGTCTTTTTTGCGAAAGCCGCGAATAACAGGCGCATCCACAAACGCAGAGGGTGTTTGATACTGGCCTTTGTTGCCAATGACACTGGCCCATTGACCGCGATAAATGCCTCCAATCCGCACACTGCCTTCAAAAGCCCCGATATTGGCAGGGTTTAAGGTCATGGGGGACATGTTGAATTGCGAAAAGTGAATGTCTTGCGCCATTACCCCTGAAAGGGTAAAGGCAGAAGCCAGCAGAAGGAGTAGTTTTCTAACGTGCATACGCAGCGAGGTGTGAATGAGTGAATGGGCAAATGGGTGCTTGGTTGTATGGTTCAGACACCACGATTTCGTTTGTTCGGCGAAAAGTAGCGCAAAATCATGACTCACCAACCACTCCAAGCCGCAGTTTTTGTTAAAAAAGGAGAAATGGTGACATACGGGCAATTTCTGGAAGGGATATTGGCTTACAAACACCCTTCGCCAGACAAATTTACAAGAATTATTCCGCACGCCGGGTATTTCTCCTCAGCGTGCGGACAATATTCCCTAGCGGGCTTATTTTTTCTTTTTTGCAGGTGCGGGCGTGGCCGTTTTTGATTTTTCAGCCACGGGCTCCACTTCGCTGAGCTGATTGGCCGAGCTGATTGTAGCGCCGTTTTTGTACCAGAAGAACAAGGCCGCCAAGCATATCAGCAGGGTTATAGCCGACGCAGCATACGATATCTTTTCCCCCAAAATAAAGGATCTTGGTTCAAAGCGCATTTCCAGTTTTTGTTGCTGACCTGCAGGGAGGCGCATGGCACGGAGTAAATAGTTGGCTTTGGTGAAATCAGGGGCCGGTTGATCATTCAAATAACATTTCCAACCCTTTGCAGGTGGGTAATACATTTCAGAGAAAACCGCCAGTTGCTCCGTTTGTGCCGAGTACTCATACGTCATTTTTTCGGGGTGATATTTCACCAGTCGAATGGTTGCTGTGCTGTCGGGCTGTATGGTAAAGCCATCGAGAGACCCGGCGTATTGCTGTTGAAAAACTGCGCTGTCTTTTGGATGCAAGGTGCGCAAGGCCGCCAATTCCGCGTTGCCATCAGCAACAACATCGAAATGGTTCACAAACCAAGCATTGCCACATGTTTCTGAATTTTGCATAGGGCCATTTTGGGTGATGAGGTATTTCGCGTTCATCATACCCAATATGTGCAGGCTGTTTGCCAATTCGCCGCCGCTCAGAAAAGTGTCCACAACTTCTTGGAATCGCTGCAGTTTTGCAGCGTGATACCCGCCAATATTTTTGTGGAAAAACGACGGGTAGAAATTGGTTGCAATACCGCCGCCTTTTAAGTCGAGTACCCGATAATGGGGATCCGGATCTGCTTTTATTTGCTTGTCGGCAGCTGATTCCTTGGGAGGCGCTGTTGCGTTGCGTTTTGTTTCGTATTTTGTTTCGTTGAGTGTGCGCCGACAAACATTCCAGTGATCGCCGAGGGCAAGCGCGGCAATGACCAAGATGGTCAACCCCGCTTTTAGCTTGCCAATGAGGTACAGCCAAATCAGTCCGGCAGCGCAGGCTAGAAATGCCATCGAACGGAAAAAGTCGCCGTACAACATGCCAGAACGATCATTCTGAATCATTTTAGTCAGATCGGCATTGTTGCCCAGGGATACGTCGTTGGGCCCTTCCGCCGGTGAACAGGCGATGATGGCCAAGCATAGGGCGGTGGTGATGCCCGCTGAAATAAACAGCGCGCGTTTCTTTTTGCCTATCGAAAGATCAGTATCCACCAAACGCTGTAAGCCCATGGCAGCAAGTATTGCCACACACAATTGGCCAAGGCCAAAAGCCATCGTAACCGCCCGAAATTTATTGAACATCGGCAGGTATTCGTAAAAGAAATCATTCAAAAAAAAGTGCTTGCCCCAAGCCAGTGATACCATGAAAACACCGCCAGTCACCAACCACCACTTCGTGCCCCCAGGCACCAATAGGGCGCCCATGAAAAACAAAAAGACTGCAATGATGCCATAATAGATGGCGGTGCCAACGAATGGCTGCTCGCCGGTGTAGATGATGCCGCTGATTTGACGCTCCAACTGCTGGGGTGACAGATCAGCAGGCATGTTTTTTGCCACCGATTTGAACATGGAAGTCTCCTGAAATGATTCTCCAGAGCCCCCGCCGGCAGCATGGGGAATCAACAACGTTCCACTCTCACAAATGCCACTGCTCCAACCAAACAGATAGTCTTTGTCTAGTCCATCCCCTTTCTCTGACTTGCTCGTCAACTCAGAGGCGCCTCGAATGGTCTCCTGACCGTATTCGTATGTTGGCCACACCTTTGACATGTTGCTCGCAACACCCAAGGCAATCGCCGTGGCACTCAGCAAGCCTGCCTTAAACCATGTCGCCATTGTTTTCTTTTGCAAGGCATCCAACAATTGCCATAGCCCATATATACCCAGCAACAACATGGTATAATAGGTGATTTGGGCATGGTTGACCATTATTTGCATGGACGTAAACAAGGCGAGCAGTCCTGTTCCAGCCAACAACCGCCCTCGAAATAACAATACAGCGCCAGCAAACATCCCAGGCGCCAATGCCAACGCAGCCATTTTGGTGGAGTGGCCAGCCTCCAAGATATCCACGTTGTACGTCGTAACGCCAAAAGCCAAAGCCCCAAATACCGCCACACGCCAGTCCGATCTTAATACTACTAAGAGCAGGTACATACAAAACATGGCCGCAAACAATGACGCCCAAACTTCTCCCAAAGGAGCCCATAAAAACAGCGTTTTTGTCAGGGGCTTTGTCAGGTTGCCATGGGGTGTTGTGTACACCTGAAAACTGGGCATGCCGCCAAAAAGACTGTTGGTCCAAAGTGGCGCATCCCCCTCTTTCTTCATGTAATCCTGAATTTCAGTCTGAATGGCCCGCGCTTTGTCGTTATCGGGCTGGGGTAGGGCTTTTCCACCAAAAAAATTGGGGGCGAAAAAGAACGCTGCAACGGCGAAAAGTATCACGGCAGCATAGAGGTGAGGTAACAATTTCTTGAAATCCATAACGTAGGACAATAAGGCTTAGTGCCTTGGGCGAAAATCTGTGTTTGGTACTATCCTCAGGGATAAGCCGCCCATTCTGTTCGCTGTAGGCTGTTCGCCGCGAAGGTAGCGAGAATTCGTAGTTAATGACAACACCCAAAATTAACCTTCAAAATTCATTTACTTTATCTTCATGTGGTACTTTTGCCTATTGTGTCCAACGTGCTTGTTTTTCCATGAAACCAACGGTCATCCGTTGCAGCACGCAGTCGTTTTCTCACATCAAAATCATTCAAAATGTCGCGTAAGATTCTTCTTCTACTAATCGCTGTCGCATTGTTCTCCTGTAAGTCTGTTCAAAAATTAACTTTTGACGACGTACTGTACCAAGCAAGTACGCTCAAGCGAATACAGTTGCCCAATCAGTGGAAACTTACCCCGGCTGGTGATGTGCACTTGCCCCTGGGCGATCTCCCGCTCCAAATGGTTGTTTCCCACAACCGACAACGGCTTGCGGTCACCAACAATGGGGTAGGGGTGCAAAAAATCCAACTTTTTGGTATTTCGGGCAATCAGGTGACGCAACTCAGCGAAATAACCATTCCAAAAGCCTGGTACGGACTCGCTTTTAGTAAAGACGGCAAACAATTGTACGCCTCCGGTGGCAACGACAACCTGATCGCGGTGTACAGCACCGAACAGGATCAATTGCGGCGTGATACGACCCTCCGGTTGGGTGCTTCATGGCCCAAACAAAAAATATGCCCAGCAGGTATTGCCCTGGATGACCAAAACCAGTTGCTCTTCACGGTCACCAAAGAAGATAGTGCCTTGTATGTGGTCAGCCTACAGGGTGGGGTGGCCAAAAGGGTGCACCTGCCAAGCGAACCTTATGCCGTTGTGTTGTCAGAAAAAAGAAATGAAGTATATGTTTCATTGTGGGGTATGAAAAAAGTCTTGGTTTTTGACCGCAACAATTTCACCCAAAAAGGCGAAATTTCGGTCGGCGACCACCCCAATGAATTGCTGCTGAACAAACGCGAAGACATTCTTTACGTGGCCAATTCACTCGACAACGCAGTGTCTGTCGTGGACCTGAATACTAGGAAGTCGCTGGAGGTGCTCAATGCAGCGCTGTATCCGGATGCACCCAATGGCTCCACCACCAACAGCCTCGCCCTTTCCCCGGATAACCGTACCTTGTACATCGCAAATGCCGATAACAATTGCCTAACGGTGTTTGATGTGCGTAAACCAGGCGAAAGTCGCGCTTTGGGCTTTATCCCCACCGGCTGGTACCCAACGTCTGTGCGCTGCATTGGCGATCAAATTTTGGTCGCCAATGGAAAGGGTATGTCATCACTGCCCAATCCCAAAGGCCCTAATCCTTTTCAGAAAAGTGCGGATGAACGCGCTGCGCAGTACATCGGTGCACTGTACCTCGGCACTTTAAGTGTGATCCCCAAACCGACAAAAGGCCAGTTGAAGGCATATTCCAAACTCGTTTACGAAAACTGCCCCTACAACAAGGCCAAAGAACTGATTACAGAAGGTGCCCCGGGCAACCCCATCCCAAGTCGTGTAGGAGCGCCTTCTCCCATAAAATATGTGTTTTATATCATCAAGGAAAACAGGACCTACGATCAGGTGTTGGGGGATATGCCGGAGGGCAACGGTGATTCTTCGCTGTGCCTATTCCCACAAAAAGTAACCCCCAACCTGCATGCCATCGCACGGGAATTTGTGCTGCTCGACAATTTTTACGTGGATGCAGAAGTGAGCGCCGACGGTCACAATTGGAGTATGGCTGCTTTTGCCAGCGATTTTGTAGAGAAAACCTGGCCCACCAGCTATGGCGGCCGCGGGGGCAACTATGATTTTGAAGGGACCAGGGCGGTTGCTTTCCCCAAGGGCGGTTTTATTTGGGACAACTGTCTTCGCGGCGGGGTGAGCTACCGAACCTATGGTGAGTTTGCCGACGATAACAAAGCCAATTACAAAACGATTGAAGGCCACTTTTGCCCCAATTACTCGTCGTGGGACCTGGACTACCAGGATATTAGACGAGAAAAAGACTGGGAACATGATTTTGACAGTCTGTTGAACATCCAACAGGTGCCCCGTTTCAACAGCATTCGGTTTGGCAATGACCACACTTCAGGTATGTCGAAAGGTGCGTTTTCACCACTTTCGGCTGTTGCAGACAATGATTTGGCGGTAGGGCAGTTCTTGGAGCATCTGTCGCACTCCAGTATTTGGTCTCAAAGTGTTGTGTTCGTCTTGGAAGACGACGCACAAAACGGTGCAGACCACGTGGACGCCCACCGAAGCACTGCCTTTGTGGCCAGCCCTTATACACGCCGTAAATATGCAGACCATACCATGTACTCCACCTCCTCAATGGTACGAACCATGGAACTGATTCTCGGGCTCCCTCCCATGAGCCAGTATGATGCAGCAGCAACACCCATGTGGCGTAGCTTTACCGAAACGCCTGATTTCACACCGTTTAGTGCATTGGCACCGGGCATTCCACTGGATACCCGAAATGCCTGGGTGGAGCCGCTCAGCCGCGTCGCCGAGACCTGGAACTTAGCCCAATTGGATGCAGTGCCCGAACGTGCGTTCAACGAGGCGCTCTGGAAGGCGATCAAAGGCCTCGACAGTGAAATGCCTGCGCCACGCCGCGCCGCATGGTTGTTTACGCCAGAAGATAGGGACAAAAAATAGTGCCGCAGTTTCAACGACACTCAGAATTCTTGAATACTTGTTCGTTTTGCTGCTTGTAAATAGCTGGTTAGGTGATCGCGTCTGAGATGAAAAAATAGGTATTTTCAGGCCAGTCAGTGTGCCACCTAACCAGTTACAAAAATATGACCGCCACTTTGTGCGGTTATTGACCCGATGCAGCAGTACTTTTGCCGCCTATTTTTCAACGTAATTGGTTAGTTGGCTTGCTGTCTGGCCCAAAAAGGCCCATTTTCCGCCATACTTCGCAGATTTTTTTGACCGTAGCGCTGCTACGTCCTACAAAAATCCGCTTCGTCTGGCAAAAAATGGTCTCTTTTTTGTCTCAGACGCGACCACGCTAACCAGTTACTTTTCAACAAATGTTTCGCCAACCATCCTTTTTCTGTCATGATGCCAAAAATCCAATGCTACGCTGCCTTTTTTTGTGTTGCCGTCGCAGCATTTTCCTGTCAATCTGATCAGAAAAATCCTGCTGCTGACGTTTTACCCAAAATTGACACCATACGTGTCACCGCAGTGCCCAAAGAGGGCGCTGTAAACTACATTGTCACGACAGGCGTTGTGACATGGGCAGGAAAAAAGTTTGTGGGAGATGGGCATCAAGGCACCATCGCGGTCGAAAAGGGCGCCCTGACGGTCAATCAAAATCGCCTAATCAATGGGGTGATTACCCTGGATATGGCATCTATTGCCGTTTCGGACATAGAAGATGCCGGGGAACGGCGCGATTTGGAATCCCATCTTAAAGACGCGGATTTTTTTGAAGCAGAAAAATACCCCAAGGCGGAATTTGTCATTCGCGAAGTATTGCCCAGCAATGCACCAACGTACAACTGGCTTATTGTAGGTGATCTTACCATGAAAGGCAAAACAAATTCCGTGAATATTCCGGTAAAAATGACTTTTGAAGGCCAAAAACTCCGGGCAGAATCCCCCACTTTTCCCATTATTAGGACACAGTGGGGCGTCAATTTTCGCGCTGGCCTGCTCGGAACCCCAAAGGATAAACTTATAGACGACGTCGTTTTGCTCAGCCTTACCTTAGAGGCACGGCAGGAGTAAAGCTGTGTCAATTCGGTTTTCGAGCCTTAAAAATGGCTTGTAAAAGCCCGTTGTCAGCCTTGTCGGAGCCCAATTGCCAAAACATAATGCCGCCCAAGCCTTTTTTTTGCGCGAATTTTGTTTTTGCTTCAACGGACTCGGCATCGTCGAAGGTTGCAAATTCCTCGCGGGTAGCGCTGTATGCGTATGGTGCTTGTGAAACGGCATCCCGGTAAAATATATAGCCGTCCGCAGGTTTGAAATAGGCGTCAAATTGGTTGTATGGCACAAATGATTTAAAGGTCCCAGCCTGATAAAGTCCGTTGTCGATGTTTTCAACCCCCACCCACGTACGCGCATAAAACGCCGCACCAATCACTATCTTGGATGCCGGTACGCCGCGCGACAGCAGCGATTGCACACCATGCTGAACCGATGATTCCTGTTTTTCGCTGGACATCAGTGGCGTGTGATGGCCGGTCACTTTACTGTAACCATTCACCAAGTCGTAACTCATTAAATTTACACGGTTGACAAGGGGCATCACTTTTGACCATTCAACGGATTGGTCAAAAAAACTGCCAAAACCACCCGCAGCAAAGCTGATTTCGGGCGTTTTACCCAATATTTTACGCAATTCCTGTACCAACATCGTGAAATGCTGCTTGTCTTCTAATTTGTAGGTATGCCCCGGGTAACCCTCAATGCCAGGGTACTCCCAGTCAAGGTCTATTCCGTCGGCCCCATACATATCCAAGATCTGCTTCACCGACAAAGCAAATTCCTGACGTCCTGACGCACTGGAAAATACGTCCGAACATTCCGCGCATCCACCCCATCCGCCAAGTGACAATAGGATTTTAAGCCCAGGGTGTTGTCGCTTTAGCCCCACAAGTTGTCGGATGACCAGGCTGTCACCCGCGTTGTCTACCGCCATCTGATTGCCCCGTAAGTGGCAGAAGCAAAAAATAACCTGTGACAAGTGGTCCCATTGGTATTTTGTAAGATCCGAGCCATTCCCACTGTAATAGGCGATAACATCAAAATTACGTTCTGAATTTCCGATTATTTGTGTTGTCTTGCAAGCATTGAAGGCGAAAAACAGCATTGTAAAGCTCAACAACTGGAGGTGTTTTATTTTCATAACCAAAAAATTGGGCGTTGTCTGGAGGTGGAAGCGCAATAATTTTTTTGCAAATGTACAGCTTCGGGTAATACAGCCCTGCTGCAAAGAAATAACATCAACAAATAACAGACCTGTTTTAGCGGATAAATTTGTCGTTTTTATTCTTTATGTGACAAATACTAACTACCTTTGCGCCCGCTTTTCGCGAGGAAGCTTACCAAATATTATTTCTTCGTGAGACTGCAAGGGGCAAAGGCTTCGCCCCGATGTGGAGCCCAAATTAATGTCAAAAGACAAAAAGCCTCAATTTAACCACTTAGCAATATGTTACTTGACGAAGAAAAAGAAATCAACAACGAACAAGAAGAAGTGTCTTCTGCGGCGGAGGAAACAGTGGCTGAAGAAACAGCAGCTGTAGAACCTGTTGAGCAAACGCCTGAAGCTGTAGTCGTTGAAGAAACGCCTGCACCAGCGGTTGTAGCGGAAGCAGTGGTAGCGCCAGCGCCTGTAGCGCCAGCTCCTCCCAAAGCAAAAGCCCCCGTCGTTGTAGAAGAAGAGGAAGAGGAAGTTGAACTCCCTGTTTTTGTAGAGGTTCAGACTGGTGGCGCACACGATGACTTCAACTGGAGCATCGACAAACGCGGCACGCTTCACTACCCCGCAGCAGAACACGCTGCTATGTTGAAGGAGTATGACGCTACCCTCAGCAATGTGGTTGAAAACGAAATCATCACCGGACGCGTGAGCGCTATCAGCGGTGGAGATGTCGTGCTCGATATCAACTACAAAAGTGATGGTCTTATTTCACTCAATGAATTCCGGGACATTCCAGGTCTTCAGCAGGGTGATCAGGTAGAAGTGTACGTTGAAAGCCAAGAGGACAGCCAAGGCCAACTCGGCCTTTCCCGTCGCAAAGCAAAAATCCTCCGCGCCTGGGAAAGCATCGTCGATTCTTTCAAAAATGGCACCATTATTCGTGGCTCCGTTATCAGCAAAACCAAGGGCGGTCTTATTGTTGATTGCAATGGCTTGGAAACATTCCTTCCAGGTTCACAAATTGACATCAAACCAGTCATTGACTACGATCAGTACGTAGGCAAAATGATGGAATTCAAAGTTGTTAAAGTCAACGAACAAATCAAGAATGCTGTGGTGAGCCACAAGGCCTTGATCGAAAGCGATTTGGCTGAACAACGCGAACAAATCCTGGGTAGCCTTGAAAAAGGCCAAGTATTGGAAGGTATCGTTAAAAACATCACTGATTTCGGCGCATTCCTTGACCTGGGCGGCGTTGACGGCCTGCTTTACATCACAGACATCAGCTGGGGCCGTATCGGTCACCCAAGTGAAGTCCTCGCCCTCAACCAACGCATCAACGTGGTGGTGCTCGACTTCGACGAAAACAAGAAGCGTATCAGCCTCGGCCTCAAACAACTCACCCCGCATCCATGGGATGTCCTTTCCGCTGAAATCGGCGAAGGCTCTATCGTGAAAGGTAAAATCGTGAACATTGAAGACTATGGCGCATTTGTTGAAATTCAACCTGGCGTTGAAGGCCTGATCCACGTGAGTGAAATCACTTGGGGCAACCAAAGTGTCCATGCCAAGGAATTCTTCAAATTGGGTCAGGAAATCGAAGCCCGCGTGGTGACCATCGACCGCGGAGACCGCAAAATGTCCCTGTCTGTTAAACAATTGACGTCCGATCCATGGAGCGATATTGAAGACCGTTTCCCGGTCGGAACCCGCTTTACCGGTACCGTTAAAAATATCACCAACTACGGTATTTTCGTCGAATTGACGGAAGGGGTAGGTGGTATGGTCCACATCAGCGACTTGTCTTGGACAAAACGCTACGCGCACCCAAGTGAATTTGCCAAGCCTGGCAGCGAATTGGAGGTTGTGGTCCTGGATATCGACAAAGACAAACGCCAAATCAGCCTCGGACACAAGCAAATCTTGGAAAATCCTTGGGATGCTTTCGAAGCAATCTTCCCCGTTGGTTCTTACCACGAAGCTACTGTCCTGAAACGCGACGATAAAGGTGCTACCTTCCAAATGCCCCACGGACTCGAAGCTTTCGGCCCTGCCAAACACATCCGCAAGGAAGATGGCAATCAAGCCGATGTGGCTGACGTGCTCACGGTGAAAGTCATCGAATTCAACAAAGACGAACGCCGCCTCTTGGTGTCTCACACACGCTATGTGGAGGATTTGAAATACAAAGCTGAAGCAGTTGTGAAAGCGGAACGTTTCAAAGAAGAAGGTGAAAATCAGACAGCTATCAAAGAAGTGCAGAAAAGCGTCGAGAAAGAAACCCTCGGTGATTTGGCTTCACTCGCAGCCTTGAAGGATATTCTGGAGAAGTAATTCCCCGCTGACTTTCAACAATTATATGGAATCCCCGCGCCGATTTGTTCGGTCGCGGGGATTCCTTTTATTCAGATGGTCGCGCCTGAGACAAAGAGCATTTTTGCCGACAAATAGCAAACCAAACGGTAAAAAAAGCGCGAAGTATGGCGGAAAATCGCCCCTTTTTAAGCCAAACAGCGCAAGGGATTAGCGTGGGTAGGCGGGGATCTTTAACGCCATTGAAATTGGTTGCGCATTACCCACCAAATACATCACGCTTTCTCTCCCGCCAAATACTTCGCCTGTCCAACCCAGTCTTCCTGAAAAACCTTGCCGGGACTCATCCCCAGTGCGCGTGAAAAAGCAATGACAGCATCATCGTCCCAGCGACTTATTTGTGCAAAGGCGTGTACGCCCAGTGATCTCAATTTTTGTTCTGCAACAGGCGTTAATCCCCGGATCATTTTCAGGTCATCGGTGTGCTCAGGTGCAGCAGGACCACCTTTTTTGGCGCCTCGGTTGCTTGGCTTGTCGCTCAATGCAGCGATATTCAGTAAATCCCGCTGCAACGATCCTATCTCTTGTCTGGCAGCGGCAAGTTGCTCGCGCAGGGTATTGCGTTCATGGTCAAGTCTTTTAGAGGCTTGTTCATACGTTACAAGTTGTTCTTGCATGGCCTTAAAATCGCGGTACAATGTTTCCCAAGCGGCCAAATCCTGTCGAGCAAGTTCCAACGACGCACTGAGTTGCGTATTTTTCAACCGCAAACTTTCGGCAAGTGTCTCCAGTGCTGTTACTTTTTGTAAAAACTGGCTGGCGTTGGCCTCTGCCCGTTCAATGCGTGCCGATGCTATTTGTGCATCCGGGAGGAGCGACATGCGTTCGTTTTCAAGCACTTGCACCTGACCTTGAAAATGGTGTAACTCCAGTGAAACCCGCCGAAAATCAGCCTCCCGTATGTCATACTGATGCTTTACATGGGTGTAAAGGCGCGCAAGGGTGTTTTTTTCTTGTTCTATCCGTGAAAGCACCTTCCGCACATCCTTCTCGGAGGTGTTGGCACGCAGCGACCAACCAATGATCGTCCCTGACATGGTAAAAATTGCCCACATCAACCAATAAAAAACCGGATCTTGCAGTAGATCACCCATGAACGGCGTGTTTGATGGTGTTTCGTACGGATGTTTGTTTTGTGCCTTGATATCTACTACAACGGTATTGCAATGCACAATCGTTTTTGATAATGCCCAAAAGTAGCATATTATATCCCTTTTTTAATCGTTTTTTGTGGCCGCTGTTGTGACCGGACTATTATTTTTTTCCAATTTTTCTTTAAAATAGTTCCCGATTGTATATGATTTTAATGTGACTCAATTTGCTAAGTTATTGTGAATCAGATTTTTAAATAAGGTTGTAACTGGTTAGCGTGGTCGCGTCTGAGACAAAAGTAATGGCCATTTTTTGCGAGACGAAGCAGATTTTTGTAGGCCGTAGCAGCTGCTACGGTCAAAAAAATCTGCGAAATCTGGCGGAAAATCGGCCTTTTTGGGCCAGACAGCTTGCCACCTAACCAGTTACTAAAAAACACATCTTTTTGTAGCCATAAAAATACCAAAAAGAAAGGGCACACCGATTTGGGAGCTCTTGGCAATTGGGCGGTAGAAATATGAGATTACACCTTAAAAAAATAATGTTTAGCCTGATTTTTTCTGCTGTCGGCATTGTCAGCCTTGCGCAGGTTTTGCAGGCACAACCCGATTCTATGCCATCGAGTTGGCGCTTGATCGAGCGAATTCTCGTGACAGGCAATAAAAACACACGTACGGCCACCATCCTTCGAGAACTGTCGTTTGCCGTAGGCGATTCAATATTGCCATCTGATCTGCATCCGGCCTTTGAACGAAACCGACTCAGACTGATGAACTTGGGTATTTTTTCCAACGTCATCATAACAATTGACGACGTTGGAACATCCAACCGTATTGCTATCAACATCGCCGTGACGGAAAGTTGGTACGTGTTGCCGGTACCGCTGCTGTCCATTGCTGACCGCAATTTTAATGTTTGGTGGCATGAATTCAACCACTCTTTCAAACGGGTAAACTATGGCATCGATTGGACCCAACTCAATCCAACGGGTCGTGCAGATGCACTAAAAGCAAAAGCCCAGTTCGGTTACACCAATCGCTATGAACTCCAGTATCGTTCCCCCAGCCTCAATCGCCGCAGAACCCTCGGCTTTGAAACCAGTATTGCCTACAGCAGGGCCCATGAAGTAGCCTTTAACACTGTCGGAAACAAACTCCAATTTCTAAAATTTCCGGCAACATGGCTTGTCGAACAGGTCTATATTGCCGGAACATTTACCGCTCGTCCAAAGTATTTTACAACACAATCGCTGACGCTCGAATACCGCGACAACCGTATCGCAGATACCATTTACAAGTACCTGAATCCCAATTTTTTCCTACACGGTGCGTCAAGACAACGCCACAGCAGCATTATTTATGGTATAACACTGGATCATCGCGACATAATACCTTATCCCTTGAACGGATGGCGTGCCATCGGGGAATTGCGTTGGAATGGGTTGTTGCCAAGCGATGATCTACAGGTAGGACGCCTGTTCGGCCAGTTGGACCAGTATGTGTCCTTCGCCAAATGGCTCAGCCTGGAAATGGTGGTCAAGGGGCGATTTACCTACCCGCGCCGTCAGTTGCCCTGGAGCAACAACCAAGGTTTGGGGTATGGTGGGAATTTCGTCCGGGGATTTGAATATTATGTCGTAGATGGGTTGGATTTCGCTGTGTTCCGTACGTCTTGGCATCTCCGACTCCTGTCAAAAGAATTTATGCTGGGGAAACTGATGCCTGCCAAAGCGTACCGAATCTTACCCCTCAGTATTTACCTAGCCTTTAATACCGACACCGGATGGGCCAATGACCCCTACTATTACGCCCGAAATCCACTCGCCAACCGCGTCTTGCTGGGGTATGGCCCAGGGTTGGATGTGGTGGCATGGTACAACAAAACCATCCGGCTCGAATGGAGCTGGAATGACCTGGGTGAACAAGGTTTTTTTCTGCGCATCAATGCAGGTTTTTAGCCCGCACTCTCCGCATCCGATCGAGTGTTGAATCAACCAAACACGGGCACGACTTAGCAATTACAAAAACACAGCGTTGGCCAATATCATTTTACCCTGCTGCCAAAAAGACCTGAAAATAGGGTTGTCAACAAAAAAAATGGCACTGCCTTCTCCTATGGACTGATACAAGACCACAGGTGTTTTTTGAATCTGCGGTTTCAACCGGTGGCCAATAAATCCGAAACTTTGAAAATGATCGTCGATCCAGAGCGGAGCATCAGCATCTTTGGGCATTTGATACAGGTCGGCACTGGTTTTAAGGGAGTAGTATTTGTCAGATAAGCCAAACGCAATGGGGTTGGTATTGTCAACCGTGGCCTGGACAATTGCGCCGGGAATTTCATCGCTGAGTCCATCGCGTTGGCGGGAACTGAAGGGCTTTCTCAAGGCGAGCGAATCCTTTTTGGGCGCTTCTTTCAGCATGACATCAAAACCATCTTTGTCGGCAAAAGCTTTCATTCCTCCCCCCACAGCAATGAGCCGCCCCCCTTGTTTGATCCACTGTCGGATACTTTCCAATGGTTGTTCCTCCAGACTGTATTGTCCATTGGGTACAATCAGGGTGGTAAACTGGTGAAGGTCTGCCTTGCCAAGCCTACTCCATTGAATGGCCGTGATCGGGTAATTCACCTCCCGTTCGAAGAAAAACCAGAGGCTACCATAATCGTTTTCATCCACATCGTCGCCATAGACGATGGCGACTTCAGGTTTATGGATCAATTGAAAGTTGTCAGACCCCAAGTCCCCGCCCTTGGAAGAATAGCCCGAAAAAATTGGGCACAGCGTTACATTGGCGTCGGCGGCGGCTTTCAGCACGAGCCTATCCAGGTCGTTTTGGAGCGTGCGGTTGTCGCCCTTGTTGATCACATACGCGCCGGCAGCAAAATGTTGATCGGCAATGTCAAAGGGTTGCTGTGCAGTGCGCACCTTTACCCCGGCCTGGAGCAACGCTCCCAAAAAGACAGCTTCGGCGATGGAGTGTCGGTGTACACACCAGGCGAATGGCGATGCCGCCAACTTGATTGTGGGCGCTACAAACTGCTCCCAAGCTTTTTTGGGCTCTAGTCGTTCTTTCAGGGCGTATGCTTGTAGTCCATGGGCAAACGGCAGTGACCAAGCCGTGATATCATACGTCATCGAGTCAGCGAGTCGGGGCTCGGGCTCAAACAGGGCCTGTACCAACACCGAGTGTGGCTGGTAGGCGCTGATGACCAAGTCGTTGGGATTGATGGACACACTGGTTTCCTTGCCGCTGGCATAGTCAAATGCCTTTACGCCACTCATGCCCGCGCCTACAAGACCGTATCGGATGTGGTGTCGATCAAGCAATGTGCACAAAGTGTTGACCTTATTTGGATCGTTGGCGGCTCGGATCACAAAAGCCTTGTATTGTCCTGGTGGCTCAGAAACCGCTTTTTTATAATATGCTTTGAAATTATCCACCAGTGGTTGGGCACTTTTGCTGCTTACTTCGATGGTAGAAAGGCTCGTGGTATAGTGGTGAAGGATGCGGTCGTGGAGGGTGAGTGTGTCGCCATTTCGCAGCTCAATGGCCCGCCCGCCACGTGGCCCGCCGCCCTGCTCGTAGGTCATCCCGATGGCGCCATTGAACATGGGATAGGTGTCGCCGTAGGAAGGGTAAAACAGGTCAAAAACTTCTTTGGTAAAGTACAGCCAGCCATTGTTATCAAAATGTCGAGCGTTGTTTTCGCCGATTTCTTCCTGAAATTCGCGCTGCCAAGGGGTAATGAGTTCGTGCATTGGTTCGGCAGCCGGGGCGAAATAGTATGGCTCATTGACACCTTGCTCGTGTAAATCAGGGTGTACTTGCGGGAGCCATCGGTGGTACACTGCCAGACGCTGCTGGGTTTCCACCTGAGAGGCCCAAGCCCAGTCGCGGTTGAGATCGTAATAATAATGGTTGACGCGCCCACCAGGCCACGGTTCGCGGTGTTCGCGGGATTCCGGGTGCGTGTTTAGTAGCAGATTGCTTACGCTGCGGTTCCAGTGCGTGTAACGATCATATCCGTCCGGATTGAGGGATGGATCCAAGATCACGACGGTATTTTGGAGCCACTCCCGTATTTTAGGGTCTGTTTGAGTGGCTAGATCGTGGGCGAGCACCATACTGGCTTCTGAGCCCGACGCTTCATTTCCATGGACACTCATACTGATCCAAACAATCACCACAGGATTCGTGGCATCAGGCAGACCATCCAGCATACCTGCGAGGCGAAGGTTGTTTTGGCGAATCTGTTCGAGGCGCGCCATGTTTTCAGGGCTGGAAATAATAGCAATTTGTAGTGGCCGCTCTTCGTTGGTCAGGCCATACGTTTCCAGCCGCATCGTGGAAGTTTCCATGCCGGCGAGATATTCGAAATAGCGGCACAATTGGTCATGTGCCGTGAATTTCTCCCCGATTGCGTGGAGTAAAAAAGCATCCGGCGTCTTAATTTTTTGAGCAAAAACGATGGACGTGCTACAAAATAGGACTAACAGGATGCAAACGGCGCGAAAATATTTCATTTGGAATGGATGCGTTGAAACGGGTCAAGTTAGATGGCAAACATCGGTAAAATAATTGAAAAAAACAGTGAAAGTTTTGCATGTAGTACAAACACATCGTCAATCTGTGAGCCATAAACTTAATACCAAGTCCTTCACCAATCGAACCTGCAACTAAGTCAGCTAATGTATCAGCATCGACATCGTTATCTGCAAGTAATTCACTTACAAAGCTCCATGAACGCGGAGTAGCAAATGCACGTGAACTTGATTTAGTATCAAATGTGTACAAGTCCTGTTTGCTTGCTGTTAAAAAACCAACAACGTCTGGATGAATGTTGTTGTCTGTAGCCCAGTCAAAGTAATCATCCCACTCGACAG